>JBBRTO010000082.1:0-9475 GCA_038244345.1 Sphingomonadales bacterium
GGTGTTCTTCATGGTCATGCCGGCGATGATCGGCGGCTTCGGCAACTGGTTCGTACCGATCATGATCGGCGCGCCAGACATGGCCTTCCCGCGGATGAACAACATCTCGTTCTGGCTGCTCGTCCCGGCGTTCATCCTGCTGCTCGGGTCCTCGTTCGTCGGCGGCGGCACCGGACTCGGCGCCGGAACCGGCTGGACGGTCTATGCACCCTTGTCGACGATCGGCAGTCAGGGGCCCGCGGTCGATATGGCGATCTTCTCGCTCCATCTGGCGGGTGCGAGCTCGATCCTCGGCGCGATCAATTTCATTACCACCATCTTCAACATGCGCGCGCCCGGCATGACCCTGCACAAGATGCCTTTGTTCGTGTGGTCGATCCTGGTCACCGTGTTCCTGCTACTGCTCGCGCTTCCGGTGCTTGCGGGCGCGATCACCATGTTGCTGACCGATCGCAACTTCGGCACCTCCTTCTTCGACGCGGCGGGCGGCGGCGATCCGGTGCTGTACCAGCATCTGTTCTGGTTCTTCGGCCACCCCGAAGTCTACATCATGATCCTGCCCGGCTTCGGCATGGTCAGCCAGGTGATCGCCACCTTCAGCCGCAAGCCGGTGTTCGGCTATCTCGGTATGGCTTATGCGATGGTCGCGATCGGCGTGGTCGGGTTCGTCGTCTGGGCGCACCACATGTTCACTATCGGCATGGACGTGAATACCAAGATGTATTTCACCGCCGCGACGATGATCATCGCGGTCCCCACCGGGGTCAAGATCTTCAGCTGGATCGCGACCATGTGGGGCGGGTCGCTGACCTTCGAGACGCCGATGTTGTTCGCCATCGGGTTCATCTTCCTGTTCACCGTGGGCGGCGTCACCGGGGTCGTGCTGGCCAACGGCGGAGTCGATAATTACATGCACGACACCTACTACGTCGTGGCCCATTTCCATTATGTGCTGAGCCTCGGCGCGGTGTTCAGCCTGTTCGCCGGTTTCTATTACTGGTTCGGCAAGATGTGGGGGAAGATGTACAACGAGTTCCTCGGCAAATTGCACTTCTTCATCATGTTCGTCGGCGTCAATCTGATCTTCTTCCCGCAGCATTTCCTCGGCCTCGACGGCATGCCGCGGCGGATCCCGGATTACACCCCGGCCTTCGCTTACTGGAACAAGATCAGCAGCATCGGCTATGTGATCATGGCGCTCGGCATGGTGGTGTTTTTCGTCAACGTCATCTGGTCGCTGGCCAAGGGACCCAAGGCGCCCGACAATTACTGGGGCGAAGGCGCGACGACGCTCGAATGGACCCTCTCCAGCCCGCCGCCGTTCCACCAGTTCGAGACTTTGCCGAAAGTGGATTGAGGCGCGAGCGCAATCCATCCCGCCGAAGGCCGGGACCCGGGTCGCATAATCGCACAAACGAAAAAGGCCGTCTTGCGTGAGCGGGGCGGCCTTTTCGATGAGCCTCAACCGGTCGCTGGTAGCGATCCCTCACTTCACCCTTGCCGCCCTCAATATCTTCACCACCGGGTCCAGCATCTGGCCCTTCATCACGCCCTCGCCCTTGGTCGGGGAGCGCGGGGCGGCGAAGATCGCCTGGACCACATCCATCCCCTCGACCACCTGGCCGAACGGCGCGAAGCCGGGGCTGGTCGCGGTGGCGTCGAAGCTGGGCACGTCGGCGGTGAGGATGAAGAAATCGCTGCGCGTGGTCAGACCCCCGGCATTGGCCATGACGATCGCGCCCGCCTTGTTCTTGAGGCCGGTGGTGGCGGTGGTTTCGATCGCGATCGGCGGCAATTGCCTGGCGCCGTCACGCGAGCCCCCTTGAATCAGCCCGCCGAGGTGAAGCGGCATCGCGCGGTAGAATGGCTGGCCGTCGAGCCAATGCTTGTCGACGTAAGCGAGGAAGTTGGCGGTGGTCAGCGGGGCGCGGCCGCGGTCGAGTGCGACGACGATCCGCCCCTTTTCGGTCTCGATCGCGACTCGCACGAGGTCGTCCTTGGGCGCCTGCGCTGCGACTGGGGTGACAGCTTGGGCGAAGCCCGGGACAGCGACGGCCGCGAGCAGGGCCGCAAGGATGATTCGGTTGGTCATGGCGCCTTTCCTAGCAGTGCTTTCCTGAACCGCCGATACGCGGCCTTTCCCTTGAGCCCGCAAGCTTTTATAGGCGCGCCATGACCAGCCTCCCGATGACGCCGACAGAGCTTGGGGCACAGCCGCTGCCGGCCGAGGCGCGCGACCTGTTCGCGCTGACCAAGCCGCGCGTGATGAGCCTGGTGGTGTTCACCGGGCTGTGCGGCCTGATCGCCGCGCCGGGGCCGGTCAATATCGTCCTCGGCTTCACCGCGGTGCTGTGCATCGCGCTTGGGGCGGGGGCGGCCGGGGCATTGAACCAATGGTATGAGGCGGACCTTGACGCGCTGATGAAGCGCACCGCCAATCGCCCGCTTCCGGCGGGCCGGATGACCCGCCAGACCGCGCTCCACTTCGGCGTCGGCCTCGCCGTCTTTTCGGTTATCCTGATGGACCTTGCGACCAACCATGTCGCGGCTTTGTGGTTGGCGGTGTCGATCCTGTTCTACGTGCTGGTCTACACCGTCTGGCTGAAGCGGCGGACGGCGCAGAATATCGTCATCGGCGGCGCCGCGGGGGCCTTCCCGCCGCTAATCGGATGGGCCGCCGCAACCGGCAACGTCACGATGCTTCCAGCCTTGCTGTTCGCGATCATCTTCCTGTGGACCCCGCCGCATTTCTGGGCGCTGTCGCTGTTCGTTCGCTCGGACTATGCCAAGGCCGGGGTGCCGATGCTGCCGGTGGTCGCGGGGATCGCTTCGACCCGCCGCCATGTCCTGCTTTACACACTGCCGATGATCGCCGCCGCGATCGCGCCGTGGGCGATGGGGCTGGTCGGCTGGATTTACGGCCTGGCCGCGGTCGCCTTGAACGCGGTGTTCCTCGGCCTCGCCATCGCGGTGTCCCTGAACCGCGCTTCGGAGCCCGCCGGGATGGCGCCCGAGAAACGGTTGTTCGCTTTCTCGATCATCTATTTGTTCGCCTTGTTCGGCGCCCTCGTCCTTGATCGGCTGATCCTGTCATGACCCCTGACCAAGAGACTGAAATCCGACGCCGTCAGCGCAGCCGCTCGATGGTCACCGCGCTGCTGCTCGGGCTGTTCGTGGTGCTGATGTTCGCCATTTCGATGGCCAAGATGGTGGTCAAACAGTGAGCGACCTCGACGATCGGAACCGCAGGGTTAGCCGACGTGCGGGCCTGTTCGGTCTGTCGATGCTGGCGCTCGCCTTTGCGTCGGTGCCGCTGTATCGCGCCTTCTGCGCGGCGACCGGGTTTGACGGCACGACCCAGCGCGCCAGCGTCGCGCCGGGCGCGATTGCGGGACAGATCGGGGTCCGGTTCGACGCCAATATCAACGCCGAGCTACCGTGGAAGTTCGTTCCCGAGCAGGAGACAGTGCGGATCCACCCCGGCGCCCGGACCACGATTTACTATGACGCGACCAATTATGCCGCGCGCTCGACCACCGGCCAGGCGGTGTTCAACGTCTCCCCGGCGCAGGCCGGCGCTTACTTCAGCAAGATCGCATGCTTCTGCTTCACCGAGCAAACGTTGAAGGCGGGCGCGACGGCTCGAATGCCGGTAGTGTTCTTCGTCGATCCCAAGATCCGCACCGATCCCGCGACCCGCGACATCGACGAGATTACCCTCAGCTACACATTTTACCCTGTGGAAAGTCCCGAGCGCAGCCGCTAGAGCGCGGTCAGGACTAGATGGCACGACATTAGGAAAGCATCCATGGCCGCGACCAAGAATCACGAATATCACATCCTTCCGCCCGATCCGTGGCCGATCATCGGTGCCTTTTCCGCGCTTGCTCTGTTCGGCGGGGCGGTGATGTGGATGCATGAGAATCCGTACGGCAAGTTTATCGGCCTCGCCGGTTTCGCGATGGTGCTGGTGACGATGTATTCGTGGTGGTCGAACACGATCAAGGAAGCGCATGCCGGCGACCATACGCCGGTGGTCTCGCTCCACCTGCGCTACGGGATGATCCTGTTCATCGCGTCCGAAGTGATGTTCTTCGTCGCCTGGTTCTGGGCATTTTTCTCGGCCGCTCTGTTCCCCTCGGCGATGGACGCGGTCGGCGGTCAATGGCCGCCCAAGGGCATCGAAGTGCTCGACCCATTCGGCTTTCCGTTGCTCAACACGCTGATCCTTTTGTGCTCGGGGACGACCGTAACCTGGGCGCATCATGCGCTGATCCACGGCGACCGCAACGGCCTCAAGAAGGGCCTCTTGGCGACGATTGTACTCGGGCTGTTGTTTACCTCGATCCAGGCGTGGGAATATGCCCATGCGCCGTTCGCCTTCAAGCTCGCCAACGGCGGCAACATCTACAGCTCGACGTTCTTCATGGCGACCGGCTTCCACGGTTTCCACGTCATCGTCGGGACGATCTTCCTGATTATCTGCTACCTTCGCGCGGTGAAGGGCGATTTCACCCCGAAGCAGCATTTCGGGTTCGAGGCGGCGGCCTGGTACTGGCATTTCGTCGACGTCGTGTGGCTGTTCCTGTTCGTCTCGGTCTACGTGTGGGGCGGCTGGGGCGCGCCGATCCACGGCTGATCCGGTGACACCGCCGACCCTGGCGGGGGCGAGCCTCAAAGGGCTGTGCCCGCGCTGCGGCGCTCGCACATTGTTCAAGGGACCGGCGTCGTTCGCCGACCGCTGCCCGGCGTGCGATCTCGACTTCCACGCTTATGATGTCGGCGACGGGCCGGCGGCGTTCCTGATCCTGATCGTCGGGGCGGTCATCGCGGTGAGCGCGATCCTCATCGACCTGCGCTTTTCGCCGCCGTGGTGGGTGCATCTGGTGTGGGTGCCGGTCGGGATCGCGCTGACTGTCGCCGGGCTTCGGCTGGGCAAGGCGGCGCTGCTATTTCAATCCTGGCGCCACCAGGCGGGCGAAGGGCGGATTTCCAAATGAATGTGCGCCGATTGCCGATCCTGCCGACGATCCTGGTTGCCGCTGCGGTGGCGACGATGATCGCGCTCGGCATGTGGCAAATTCGCCGCGCGAATTGGAAGAACGCGCTGCTCGCCCGCTACGAGGCGGCCCGGACGATGCCCGCAATCGGCTGGCCGACCGCACCGATCAAGGAGCCATTGCCCTTGTTCCGCAAAGCGAGCGGTACTTGCCTGCGAGTCGCCGACTATCGCACGCGCCCGGGCCAGAATTTGAGCGGTGAGCCGGGTTTCCTGGTGATCGCCGATTGTGTGACCGGCGCCGAAGGGCCGGGCATGGCGGTCGAAATGGGCTGGTCGAAAGACCCCGCTGCCGGGCGCGGCTGGGGCGGCGGACTGGTCAGCGGGATCATCGTCCCCGATCGCGACCAGCGCATGCGGCTGGTGGTCGCCGCGCCGTTGCAAGGGCTTGCAGCGTCGGCCCCGCCATCGACCGAATCGATCCCCAACAACCATATAAGCTACGCCTTTCAATGGTTCTTCTTCGCGGTCACCGCGATGGTGATTTACGGCATTGCACTGCGCAAGCGGCTGCAGGGGGTCGACGGCTGATGGCCGCCGATCTCACCCGCCTCGCCAATGGCCTGACGGTCGCGATCGACCCGATGCCCGGCGCCAGGTCGGCTGCGATCGGGCTTTATGCGGGGGTCGGCTCGCGCTCTGAGGCCGAGGGCAAGGGCGGGCTCGCCCACCTGCTCGAGCATATGGTGTTCAAGGGCGCCGGCGGCCGCGACGCGCGCGCCATCGCCGAGGCCATCGAGGATGTCGGCGGTTCGCTCAACGCCTGGACAGCGCGCGACCAGACGGTGTTCCACGCCCGCACCTTGCCCGCCGACGTCGGCTTGGCGCTCGAGCTTATTGCCGACCTCGTCCGCGCGCCGCGGCTCGACGCGGACGAGCTCGAGCGCGAGAAATTGGTGATCCTGTCCGAGCTCGGCGAGTGCCGCGACGCGCCCGACGATTTGATCCACGATCATCTGTTCGAAGCCGCGCTCGGCAATCAGCCACTGGCCCGCCCGGTGCTTGGCCGCGAGAAGAGCATCAACGCGCTGACCCGCGACGATTGCCTGGCCTGGCTGGCTGAGGAATATCGCCCGGGCCGGCTGGTCATCGCCGCGGCGGGGGCGGTCGATCCCAAGGCGGTGCTGCGGCTCGCCGAGCGATTGTTCGGCGACCTCGACCCAGTCGAGCCGCCGGCGATCGCCCAAGCCAATTTCATCGGTGGCATCCGCTCCGACCGCAAGGCCGCCGAGCAGACGCACCTCGCCTTCGCTTTGCCCGGCCTGCCATCGTCGCATGACCTTGCCCCGGCCTTGTCCTTATTCTCGCAGGCGGTCGGCGGGGGGATGTCTTCGCGGCTGTTCCAGGAACTTCGCGAGGAGCGCGGGCTGGCTTATTCGATCTATTCGTGGACCCAGGGGTTCGCCGACACCGGCCTGTTCGCGGTCAATTTGTCGACCGACAAGACGCGTGCGGCGGAGGCGATGGCGCTGGCCCGCGATTGCGTGTCGCGCGCGGCAGAGGAACTGACCGAGGCCGAGCTCGACCGCGCCCGCGCGCAGGTCGAGGCGGGGTTGATAATGGCGCTGGAGACGCCGCAGGGCCGCGCCGATTCAATGGCCCGATCGATCGAAATATTCAATCGAATCATGACGTTGGATGAGATGCTGGCTGAGCTGCGCAACGTCACCGCATATGATGCTCGCAGTGCTGCTCAAGCGATGCTCTGCGGAGCCATCGCCCTCGCCTCGATCGGCGGCAAGCTCGCGCTGGCGGCGTGACCAACCTCTCCACCATCGTCGCTGAGCCATGGGACGATTGGGGGCTAATCGACAGCGGCGGCGGCTGGAAATATGAGCGCTACGGCCCGATTCGAGTGGTCCGGCCCGAGCCGCAGGCGATGTGGGCGCCGGCGAGCGACGATTGGGACCCGGACGCGACCTTCATGCCCGGATCGGACGAGGATGGCGGCGGGCGCTGGCAGCAGCATCGCGAAGTGCCGCGCGACTGGCCGCTGGCGCGCGGCAAGGTCTGCTTCCACGCCAGCCTGACCCCGTTCCGTCATCTTGGTTTCTTCCCCGACATGGCGCCGCAATGGGATTATATGCGACAGCGAGGCGCCGATTCCGACGTACTAAACCTGTTCGGCTATACCGGGGTTGGGACCCTCCTGCTGAGCGAAGCCGGAGCGCGGATGGTGCATGTCGATGCATCGAAGAAGTCGGTCGAGGGGGGGCGGCGCAATGCCGAACTATCGAAGATGGGCGACCGCCCAATCCGCTGGATCGTCGATGATGCCGCCAAATTCACCGCGCGCGAAGTCCGGCGCGGGCGGCGCTATGACGGGATCTTGCTAGACCCGCCCAAGTTCGGTCGCGGGCCCGAAGGCGAAGTGTGGCGGCTCGAGGAGCAACTCGCGCCATTGCTCGCCGATTGTGTGAAACTGCTCGACTCCGAGAGCCGGTTCCTGGTGCTGACTGTCTATGCGGTTCGGATGTCGGCGCTGGCGATCGGGGAATTGCTCCGCCAGCTGACCGTGGATCTGGGCGGCAAGGTTGAATGCGGCGAGATGGCGGTGCGAGAGGAAGCGCGCGGACTGCTGCTTCCGACGGCGATTTTCGCGCGCTGGAGTAAGGACTAAGTTCTGGCAGCGCGGATCGCGGCGCCGGTGACGAAGGGCGCACCGGCCAGGGTCAGCAACGCAACCGCCGCTTCAAGCTTGAGCGCGCTTGCCGCCGCAGCCCCCGTCGCCGCAGCGCCAAAGATCACCAACGGGATCGCGAGCGGCATCAGCAACAACCCAGCGAGCGAGCCTGCGCGCGGCAGACCGGCGGTCAGCGCGGCGACTGTTACCGCCAGCGCGGCAAGTGCCGGAGTCCCAATCGCCAGCGCAATGATCGCTCGCAGCAGCGCCGCTCCGTCGAGCCCGACGAGGATGCTGGCGGGGACTGCGGCGATGAGCAGGAGCGGCCCGAAGGTCAGCCAGTGACCGGCGATCTTGGCACAGGCGATGCCCTCCTCGCTCGTCCCCGACAATGCAAGCTGGTCGAGGATGCCGTCCGCGCGGTCGGGTTCGACCAGGCGCTCGATCGGCAGCAAAGCCGCAGTGAGCGCCGCAATCCACAATGCGCCGCCGCCGATCCGGGCGAGCAACTTGGCATCGGGGCCGACCGCGAACGGGACGATCGCCGCAACCAGCAGGAAGAACGCGACCGGAAGCCACGCCGCTCCGGCAAGGCCACGGCGAATTTCGCGGGCGATGAGCGCAGCGATCATCGGAGGAGCTCCAGCGCCTGCCACTGACCGGCCAGCGCCGCATGGCTGGCGATGATCACCCCGCCGCCCGCCGAGCGGTGATCGGCGATGGCCGTACCCAGCTGATCGACACTGGCGGAATCGAGCCCGTTGAGCGGCTCATCGAGCAGCCACAAGGGCGCGCCGCTGGCCATCACCCGCGCCAGCCGGGCGCGGCGGGCCTGGCCGGTCGACAGCATTCGTACCGGGACGTCGGCAAGCGACTGGAGATCGAACGCCGCCATCGCTTCGCCAGTTCGAGCGCCCGGCCAGAATGCCAGCGCTTTGCCAAGGGGCAGCTCGCGATCGAGCGCGAGGCTGTCGTCGGCGAGCGCGGCGACCGCGCGGTCGATTGTCCCCGCGGCAGGGGTCAGCAGCCCCGCGATAAGGCGGATGAGGCTCGACTTGCCGCAGCCGTTCGGACCGGTGAGGCGCAGTGCCTCGCCAGCCCTGAGCGCGACATCGAGTCCTTCGAACAGCAGCCGACCACCGCGGACCAGCGCCAGTCCCTGCCCCTCAACCAACATGCTCAAAGCTGTTGCTCGATCAGCACGCTCAAAGCTGCTCCTCGAGTGCATGCATCGCTTCGTCGGACAGGCCGAAATGGTGGCCGGCCTCGTGAATCAAGATGTGGCGGATGAGATGCTCGAATTCCTCGCCCTCCTCGACCCATTCGTCGAGGATGGCGCGGCGGAACAGGCGGATGCGGTCGGGCAATTGGCTCGGCGCGTCGACACTCTTCTCGCCGATCGGAACGCCCTCATAGACGCCGGTGAGGTCGAGCGGATGATCGATCCCGAGCTCGGCGAGCAAATCCTGCTCGGCCAGTTCGTCGACCTGGAGCACGATGTCGCGCAAATGATCGGCGAAGGGCGACGGCAGCCCGTCGAGCGCGGCGCGCGCGATCACCTCGATCTCGTCCGCCGAAGGGGGAATGTCGAAGCGCCGCGCCATGCGATCCGCTTTAGAGGGCGACGCGCCCTTGCCGCAAGCTTGCGGCGTGCGGCGCGTCCGCCTAAACGGCGCGCATTCCAGGCATCATGAGATGTGCGGAGCGGTGGCCGAGTGGTCGAAGGCGCTCGCCTGGAAAGTGAGTATACGGCAAAACCGTATCGTGGGTTCGAATCCCACCCGCTCCGCCAC
>JBBRTO010000083.1:0-9113 GCA_038244345.1 Sphingomonadales bacterium
CACGCCGACACCCCTAAAATCACCGCCACCGTCCCCTAGGCTCAACATAACTCCCGATCCGCTTCAGCGGGCGCTCGTGCCAGTTGATGTTGAACGCCCAATATTTGGGGAAAAACTGCACCCACGAATACGGCAAATTCTCGTCAATCCAGCGCGCCATCACTTGCCACCCGCCGACCTCAGGATGCGCGTCGTACAACGCGGGCACCACCACGCACGCCGTCGCGCCCATGCACCCGTCCCGGTCGCGCGCGTCCCAGATGTGCCCCGCCGCGCTGCTCTCGTTGATCGCGCAATTGTATCCCGCCTTGCCGCTGCGCATCATCGCGTTGCCGAGCGCATTGACCTCGCGGTTGCGATACGCCCCGCGCACCGCGACGCGACCCCACCGATCCTGCAGCGGCTCGAGCAATTCCTCGCACAATCGCGTGCCCGCCGCGATCGCCAGATCGGGATCGTCGGGCGCGTTCAATAGCCCGTGCACCTGCGCAATCTCCGAATGCAGCATGTCGCGCATGAAAAAGCTCTTGCTCAGGCGCACCCGCCCAAGCTCGGTCAGCGCCTGCACGCTCGCCGGTTTCCTGCGCATCCGCACCCTCCGTCTTGCCCAGCGATTAGCCGCCACCGGCGTCAAGTTGCTCAATGAACCGAACGCGGCTCGCGCGACAGTGGGATTACGGGGTCAGCGGATCATCTGTCCACTCGCCTCCAGCGGCGCTTAAAAATGCGCGGTGTACTGCCTGGGGGACCAGCCGGCGGCGCTGGCGAAACCCAGCGTAATGACGACAATCGCCAGTGCGAAGGTGATGATGCCGATGATCACCATCCGCGCCTCGCGTTCGGTCGGGTCGCTGACGACCAGCTCCTTCTCGACCGGCGGCGGATCGCGGCGGATTCGCGATCCGCGCACCGCGCCTTTCGCAAGGTCGATGCTTTGCTTTCCGGTCGGGAGCGGACTGGCCATGCGGGCGACCCTAATAGGAACCAGTTAGCAACTCGTTAGCACCACGGCCGCCGCCCGCCCGCATAATCGCGTGCCAGCCCCTCCCCGATCAACGTCTCCCCGACGTCCGTGCCGCTGACCGCCACATTGCGCAGCTTGCGGCCATAGCGATCCTCGTCGCGGTCGATGCTGGTCAAGCTGACCGATCCCGAATTGAGCAACCCGCGCAGCCGCTCCGCCGCCCGGTCGCCCCGCGCGAGCTCGTCGGCGCAGCCAAAATCATGCGTTTCGGGCGCATCGATCCCGGCAATCCGGATCTTCGCACCGTTGAGGTAGATCGTGTCGCCATCGACCACGCAGTTCGTCCCCCCGCCCCATTTGCAAGCCGAGAAGGAAACGCGGGCGTCCGCACCCCCCACCCGCTCGTCCGGTGCCTGTCGAAGGGCCGTACTTCCCCCCTCCCCGGACCGGCCCGCCCAAGCTTGATCCTCCGCCGCAACCTCGCCGCGCCGAGCCCGCTGAGTCTCGCCCCACAGGATCGGTTGGTCCGACGCCGCTACCGCGGTCGCGCGCGGCATATTGCCGGTTAGCCCCGCCGCCAGCCCGGCGCACACCGCCGCTGCCAGCACTACGCCAACGGTCGCCCCCGACAGCCGTTCACGCCGCGGCGGCGACGCATCGAACAACGCCCGGATCCGCCGCCGCTCCCGCCGCGAAACGCGAATGCCGATGACATTCTCGGGTTGCCATGCCTCGGTCATTGCCACTGGCTAGCGGCAAATAGCGGACGCTTGGTAAAAGCCTGCCGCTGCTCACCGCCAAAGAAACAATTTTCCTACACAGCCGTTCTGGTTCAGAGCTTTGAGTCATAAAAAACCAATGAGGAAATGAAATGAATTGGCGCGGCCGGTCTTCCGGGCGACCAACGTCCTGCAACGCTCCCCAAGCCAACCCCACGAATATGGTCATTCACCCTATGACTTTTGCGACCTTTGAGGCTTTAGCGCCGGATTGACTTGCCCGCTCCCCAGGCGGAGACGCTGCTGTCGCGCCGAGCGTAAGCGACCCGCCTAATCGTCCTTTTTCCCGCCGCCCTTGCCCTCGCGCTTGATCGGGAAGTCGGCAATCGGCCGAAGCGTCTCGAAATGCTCGTCGAGCGGTTCGTGGCCGAGCGGCGGCCAGTCGATCTGTTCGTCGGGGATCGCGGTCTCGGGCAGGCGGTCGAGCAGGTCGCGAACCAGCGTTAGCCGGCCGCGCTTCTGGTCGTTGAAATTGATCAGCGTCCACGGCGCCCATTTGCTGTTGGTCGCCTTGAGCATCGCCTCGCGCGCCGCGGTATAATCGGCATATTGCGCGCGCGCCGCCTGGTCGATCGGCGACAATTTCCAGCGCTTTAGCGGATCCTCGACCCGATCGGCGAAGCGCTGCTCCTGGCACGCCTGGTCGCTGGTCAGCCAATATTTGAACAGCAGGATGCCGTCATGGACCAGTTGCTGCTCGAACAACGGCGCGGCTTTCAGGAAGGCCGCGACCTGGGCATCGCTGGCGAAGCCCATCACCTTCTCGACCCCCGCCCGATTGTACCAGCTGCGATCGAACAGCACGATCTCCCCTGTGCCCGGCAGATGACTGGCGTAGCGCTGGAAATACCATTGGCCCTTCTCGACATCGCTCGGCTTGGACAACGCCACGATCCGGCACTGGCGCGGGTTGAGCTTGTCGGCGACCGCCTGGATCGCGCCGCCCTTGCCGGCCGTGTCGCGGCCTTCGAACAACACGCAGATCCGCTGCCCGGTCACCGCCGCCCAGCGCGCCATCCGCACGAGCTCGGCCTGCATCGGGGCGATCAACTTGTCATATTGCTTGCGTTTGAGTGGTTTCATCCCCGCCTCCATCCGGCGGCAGCGTTAGCCCGCTGACGAAGGCTTAACCAGTGTGCTCGCATCACAGCTCCCATGAAGCTGAGCAACCTGTTCCACAATCGCTGGATGGCGCTGGTCTGGGCGGCGGGCGTGTTGTGGCTGGCGATCGACTTCGCCGGCCCCGGCGAAAGCGCCGGCGGCAACAATCAGGTCACCACCGACGTCACCGGAGAGCAAGTCAGCAACCAGCAGGTCGAGCAGGTCGCGTCGATCGTCGCCAATTTGTAAAGCGAGGCGGCGGCCGCTCGGACCGGCGCCCGCTTGACTAGCTTCGTTGTTCTTCTTCCTCGAAGGTCACCGCGACGTCGCCATTGGCCGACAGCCGCACCTTATCGCCCTCGATATCGGCGACGAGGCCTTGCGAGATGTAATGATGATGGCCCTCGTGGCCGCCTTCGCCGCTGTCGGCCTTGGTCAGCTTGATGCGGTTGCCGTCGACCTTGTCGACCGTCCCGACATGGACTCCGTCGGCCCCGATCACTTCCATATGTTCGCGAATCTGGCTGAGGTCGGTCATATCGTCTCTCCCTTCGATCGTTAAAAACCGCCAACGCGCCGCCTCGCCGAAGGATGCGTGCCAGTGGGTGCAAGCGGCGATGAATCCAAATCGCGATTCGTGCGTTACCACAACCATGACCCATCCAGCTATCCGCGGTGCCTGGTATCTGCCCAATCGGCGTCAGCTCGATTTGCTGTTCGGCAGCGGCCGACACTATCGTTATTCCAACGTCCCCGCCGACCTCGCCCGGCGCTTCGCCGGAGCTTTGTCCAAGGGCCATTTCTACAATGCCGAAATCCGCGGTCGCTTCGCCTGCGCCGAGATCGGGGCCGAGGTAGCGCAGGCCGCCTGACGGCACCCCGCAATTTCTTTTGCGGTTTCTCGCGAATTGTTGGACCCGTGAAGCGTACCGCTCGTTGCCCCCGCGAGGTTCAACGCGGAGCGACCCATGGCCAAGCTTTCCACCCCAAAAACCACCACTCCCAATATCACCACTAAAGCCGGCAATGGCGGCGAGGTTCACCAGCAGGGCAGCGGGCTGACGACCAACTTTGGGGTGCCGATCAGCGACAATCAGAACAGCCTCAAGGCAGGCGCCCGCGGCCCCGCCTTGCTCGAGGATTTCGTCCTCCGCGAAAAGATCTTCCATTTCGATCATGAGCGGATCCCCGAACGGATCGTCCATGCCCGCGGCACTGGCGCGCACGGCATATTCGAGGCGACCGCCGACATCAGCGACATCAGCAAGGCGGCGGTGTTCCAAAAGGGCCACAAGACCGAGACCTTCGCCCGCTTTTCGACCGTCGCCGGCGGGGCGGGGTCGGTCGACACTCCGCGCGACGTTCGCGGCTTCGCGGTAAAGCTCTACACGCCGGAGGGAAATTGGGACTTGGTCGGCAATAACATCCCGGTGTTCTTTATCCAGGACGCGATCAAGTTCCCCGACCTCATCCACTCGGTCAAGATGGAGGCCGACAAGGGCTATCCGCAGGCCGCGAGCGCGCACGACACCTTCTGGGATTTCGTCAGCCTGATGCCCGAATCGACCCACATGCTGATGTGGGCGATGAGCGACCGCGCCATCCCCCGCTCGTTTCGGATGATGGAGGGCTTCGGGGTGCACAGCTTCCGCCTGGTCAATGCCGCGGGCAAGTCGAGCTTCGTCAAATTCCATTGGAAGCCGGTGCTTGGAATGCAATCGACCTGCTGGGATGAAGCGGTCAAGATCGCCGGCGCCGACCCAGATTATCTTCGCCGCGACCTCTATGAAGCGATCGACGCCGGCGACTTTCCGGCGTGGGATCTCGGCATTCAGCTGTTCGACGAGGAATTCGCCGCCAAGCAGCCCTACGACGTGCTCGACGCGACCAAACTGATCCCCGAGGAAGTGCTTCCGGTGCGGATCATCGGGCGGATGACCCTCAACCGCAACGTCGACAATTTCTTCGCCGAGACCGAGCAGGTCGCCTTCCTTCCGACCAACGTTCCGCCGGGGATCGATTTTTCGAACGATCCTCTGCTTCAGGGGCGGCTTTTCTCCTACCTCGACACGCAGAAGTCGAGGCTGGGCACGACCAATTTCCACCAGATTCCGATCAACGCGCCCAAATGCCCGTTCGCCAATTTCCAGCGCGACGGGATGATGCAGACGATGGTCCCCACGGGCCGCGCCAATTACGAGCCTAACAGTCTTGGCGACAATGGAGAGGACGGTGGCCCGCGCGAAAGCGAGCAGGGCTTCCGCACCTTGACGACCAACGACGAGCGCAACGACGCTGGCCAGAAGCTCCGCGTCCGCTCCGACACCTTCGCCGATCATTACAGCCAGGCGCGACTGTTCTTCCGCTCGCAAACCCCTATCGAGCAGGCGCACATCGCCTCGGCCTTCACCTTCGAACTGTCCAAGGTGAAGCTCGAGCCGGTGCGCTTGCGGATGCTCGGCAATTTGCGCAACGCCGACGAGGATCTCGCCAGGCGCGTTGCCGCCGGACTGGCGATGGACCTGCCCGCCGCGAACAAGGCAGCCAAGGCGCCGATCGACATGAAGCCGTCGGATGCCTTGTCGATCGTCAAGCAAGGAGACCCGCCGATGACCGGCCGCAAGGTCGCGATCTTGTTCGACGAAGGCTCGGACAAGCCCGCGATCGACGCGCTGAAGACGGCGGTCGAGAAAGCCGGCGGATCGGTGTTCACCATCGCCCCCAAGGTCGGCGGGCTGAAGCTCAAGGGCGGGATGATGAAGGCCGACGGCCAGCTCGCCGGTTCGCCCTCGGTGCTGTTCGACGCGGTGGCGATCATCCTCGCCCCGGACGCCGCCGCCAAATTGTGCAAGGAAGGCGCGGCGGTCCAGTTCGTGATGGACGCCTTTGGCCATGTAAAAACCATCGGCCATGATGCGGGCGCCAAAGCCTTGCTCGACAAGGCCGGGGTCGAGCCCGACGCCGGCGTGGTGACGCTCGATCAATTTCCCAAAGTCGCCCCCAAACGCCATTGGGACCGCGAACCCAAGGTCAGGACGCTGGCCTGACCGCCGTCATTCCCCACCTCTTCAGACGCAGCGCGCGAGCCGTCCTTCCACGCGACAATGTTCGCGTTCGACAGCGGACGTTCAAGTCGCTTCGCGCGCCTGCTTGAATATGCGCGTAAACTCTCGTTCGCTCATGGCGCCGCGCACCAGGATCGGGCCAATCAGATATCCCGGGGTCCCACCTAGTCCGAGCTGGAAGGCCTGCAATCTGATTCGCCCTAGCTGAGCGTCGATCACAGTCTTGTTCCTCGCCAGGTCACGTTGCAATTGCCGCCAATCTCCGCCTGAAAGCTCAACCGCGGCTCTAAGAGCAACGTCACCGTCGACGCGTCCGGTCATCAGGCGATCATGAACGAGCGGATAGATGTGCTGAAAATCAGAGGCGATGGCAACCTCAGCCGCCCGCTCAGAGGCCGGCCCGAAGATCGGCCAGTCCTTATAGACGACGCGCACCTTGCCGTCTTTCGCGACTGCACGCTTCATCGCCGATTGAGCAGCGCGGCAAGCCGGGCAGCGATAGTCTGCGAAAACAATCAGCGTGACGTCTGCTGCGGAGCTACCCTCGACGGGCGAAGTCTGGTCTTGCCGCACTGCAAGCGCGAGAGAGTTGCGACTAACGTTCTCTCCCAATGGTGTCTGAGTTCGGAGAAGCGAACTGAATATGGCGGCAACGGCGATCACCGCGAATAGCCACAATATCTCCTTCCGACTCAGGTTCATTGAAAGCCGATACACGGTCGTTTCGACAATGTCCGCTTGCGCCCCATTGCCAACATGCGCCGACCGTGAGACGCCCGTCGCCAGGGCACCCAGTGGCGGCGGAGCCTTCAGCGTTACCTCGCAGCCGAAGCTGCCTACCTCCCGCGCCAGCAGACCGGCCACATAGCCGCCATTGCCGCTCGACGGTGGTCCACCGAAACGCCTGTCGATGCGTAGAGTCGACGATAAGCGCGCCCGATTGGCAAAATTGGGAAAGCTGCTTTCGACTCAATTTGCCACGGCCGGGAACGACCCAAAGCGGACGTTACGAAAACCAAATTGCACTCAATCCAGCTGATCAACCGTGTCGCGAGCGCTACTCGATTAATGCGCCGGTTGGGCGGCCTTTACCTGTGCTTCCAGCTCGGCTGCGGTGATGCCGATTACGCCTGATCCATCGGCGCTGGCGGTAATGCCCGAACGCGGGACGCTGATCCTCAACCCGCTGGCGAGCCTGATCGTCACCTTGTCCGCCTCGACCGCATCGATCGTTCCAACGCTCGCGCCGGCAGTCCCAGTCACGGCGGCTCCAACTTTCAACGCCGTCATGGCGATCGTCGCAAGGCTCTGTTCGACCGATGCATTGAGCTCTGCCTGGGTAAGACCGAACAATGCTTTACCCTCGCTGACCGTGAGGCTAGTTTTGGGCAATTGCGCCTGGTGCTTGTCAGTCGTGACGGTGACGCTGTCAGCGGCAACCGCGGTTATGGTGCCCACCGCGCCGCCCTGGGAGTCCACTACCGCCATGCCGACGCCAATCGTCGTGAGGACTGGCGGTGGTGGTGTCGTCGGTGCCAGCGCCACCGTGGGTTGCGTCACTTCCACAATAGTACAGACACGCCTCGGCGTACGAGTGAACGCACCCGGCAAATCGTGGCACACCCGGCGGGTTTTTGGTGCTTCGACCGGCAGCGTGGCTTGCGCCTGGGGGGGCGGCGGAGGCAAGGGATTGGCAATTGCAATCAGCTCAGCAAGGATAAACGTCAGCATGGTATTCTCCAATTTCCGAACGAAGCTGGCACGTTACTCGGGCGCCAGCAAGAGCCGGATATTGCCGCGGTAACTCTGGCGGGCTTCCCCTCATTCAATTGCCCGTTTCCGCCCCATTGCGGACATCGCCGCCTGACACTATCCAGCCCGATGGCGAGAGCGCACTTGCGCCGGTTCGACAGGACGCACACCGCTTCCTGGTCGTAACGTTAATCGAGAGGGCTTGGTGGCCGGTAAGCCGAAAGCGCCACTGTGGCAGGAAGAGCAGCTTCGTTTAGCGGTCGAGGCCGCATGCGTCGCCCTCTGGTCATGGCGCGTCGACGTCGACCAGTTCGCGATGGACGAGCGGGCATTTGAGCTTTGGGGCTTGCCATGGGCCGACCAGGTCAGCTTCGAGGAGCTTTCTACCCATATCTACCCAGCTGATCGCGACAGGGTTCGGGCAGGATTCTCCGCCACGCGCTCGGTCGCCGGATCTTACGAGATCGACTTCCGAATCTGTCTCGGCGAGGAAGTTCGCTGGATCTCGGCGCGCGGACAGGGTGCCGAAGTCGGGATTGTCGACGGCGTAATGTTTGGGATTTTCCTCGACGTGACCGGCCGAAAGCAAGCCGAGGAAGGCAGTGAATTGCTAGCCGGAGAGATGAGCCACAGGGTCAAGAACCTTCTTGCCATCGCGACTAGCCTGACACAGCTTACGGGTCGCTCGGCCTTGTCGGTTGAAGCAATGACCAACGAACTGACAACACGGCTAACGTCATTAGGCCGCGCTCATGATCTCGTGCGTCCGCTACCAGGTGAGCAGGGTAAGGCGGCTTTGTTGGGCGACCTCATTTCCGTGCTGCTTGCCCCCTATGACGAGACGGCGGCCTTTTCCGGTCGCATCCGTGTCGCAGTCGCGCGGATGGGGGTCGGAGAGCGGACAGCGACTGCGCTTGCCATGGTGATCCACGAACTGGCGACCAACTCCGTTAAATATGGCGCGCTTTCATGTGCGGCTGGTCTCCTTGATGTCTCTAGCAAGTCCGACGGGGACCACATAAGTGTGATTTGGGCCGAGACGGGTGGCCCTCCCATCATCGGCGAGCCGGTTTTGAAAGGCTTTGGTAGCCGGATCATCGCGCGCAGTGTTTCGGCGCAACTCGGCGGCGAGCTCGCGTACGACTGGCAGGACAGCGGCCTCGTCGTAACGGTTAAAATGCGCCAAGAGAGACTGGCAGAATAACTTCACGCCCGCGCCGTCCGCTTCCCAACCAAAACGGACATTGACCGCCCGCCTCGAACTCAATTCCAGGGTGAAGCATGACGTAATCAATCCGCATCATCTCGTCCCACCCGGCAAACATCTCATCGCGATTTTTCATCGCTGGTTCACCTGTTTGCTGGTATCAGGGCGGCTCAAGGAGTGACGAACATGAAGCGCGTGGCGATATTGATGAGTGTTGGTGCGGTGATGCTGGCTGGGCTGGCGGG
>JBBRTO010000084.1:0-9077 GCA_038244345.1 Sphingomonadales bacterium
GGCGGGCTGGTCGAGGCAGACGAGCGGCACGCTGGGGCGGGCGATTCCGGCTTTTTCGGTCGCGACTTGGGCCAATGTATCGCCGAGGAACTGCTGGTGATCGAGCCCGATGCTGGCGATCCCGGTGACGAGCGGGGAAGCGATGACATTGGTCGCGTCGAGCCGGCCGCCGAGCCCGACTTCGAGCACCACCGCGTCGGCGGGTGTTTCGGCGAAGGCGAGCAGGGCGGCGGCGGTGTTGACCTCGAACAGGCTGCCGCCAACCTCATCATTTGCGTCTAGCACGCGGGCCATCACCTCGGCCAATTGGGCGTCGTCGATCAGCTTGCCGGCGACGCGGATGCGCTCATTGTAGCGGACCAGGTGCGGGCTGGTGAAGACGTGGACGCGGTGACCGGCGGTCTCCAATCCGGCGCGAAGGAAGGCGCAGGTCGAGCCCTTGCCGTTGGTCCCGGCGACGTGGAACACGGGGGGCAGACGCTCGTGCGGGCGGCCGATCGCATCGAGCAAAGCGGCGATCCGGTCGAGCCCGATCTGGTCGTCGTCTGCAGATTGGGTCGCCTGTCGAGCGATCAGCGCTGCGAGCCGCGGATCGTCGACCTTTACGACCTCCTTCATCAAGCGGCTTTCTTGCCCTTGGTCTTCGCGGGGGCGAGATAATCGACCAGGGTCGCGAGACGATCTTTCAGCTCGTGACGGCGGACCACCATGTCGATGATCCCATGCTCGAGCAGATATTCGGCGCGCTGGAAGCCCTCGGGCAGTTTCTCGCGGATGGTCTGTTCGATCACGCGCTGGCCAGCGAAGCCGATCAGGGCGTCTGGCTCGGCCAGCTGAACGTCGCCGAGCATCGCGTAGGAAGCGGTGACCCCGCCGGTGGTCGGATCGGTCAGCACGACGATGTAGGGCAGGCCGGCTTCCTTGAGCTCGGCCAGCGCAACCGTCGTGCGCGGCATTTGCATCAGCGACAATATTCCTTCCTGCATCCGCGCCCCGCCGGCGGCGGTGAACAAAATGTAGGGCGCCTTGGCAGAGATCGCGGCGCGCACCCCCGACAGGAAGGCCGCGCCGACTCCGATGCCCATCGAGCCGCCCATGAAGGCGAAATCCTGGACCCCGACAATCGCCTTGCGTCGCCCGATCAGTCCCTCGGCGTTGAGCAAAGCATCCTTTTCCTCGGTCGCGGCGCGGGCGGCTTTGAGGCGGTCGGAATAGCGTTTGGTGTCGCGAAACTTGAGCGGATCTTCACGGACATCGGGGGAGGCAATCGGCTTGTAATTGCCGCCGTCGAAGATCTGCTCGAACCGCGCCTTGGGGCCGATGCGGTCATGATGATCACAGCGCGGGCAGCAGAACAAATTGTCCTCCCACTCCTTGGTGAACACCATCGCGTCGCACTTACGGCACTTGTGCCAGAGGTTTTCGGCGCCCTGCCGCTTGGGCAAGAAGGGGATCCCGTTGCGGACCCGGCTCAGCCAGCTCATCAGAAATTCTCCAACTTCAAAGTGTCGCGGCGATCGCTCGGAGCGCGGCGTCGGGGTCTTCGGCGGCGGTGACGGGGCGGCCAATGACTAGGATCGAGGCCCCCGCATCCATCGCTTTGCGCGGGGTCATCACCCGTTTCTGGTCGATGAGATCGCCGTCGGCGAGGCGTATTCCGGGCACCACGAAGAAGCCGTCCTTCCACCCCCTGCGAACCGCCGCGACTTCTTCGCCCGAACAGACGATCCCGTCGAGGCCCGCCGAGTGCGCGAGATGGGCGAGGCGAGCGACCTGATCGTCGGGCTTGCCGCCGAAGCCGATGTCCTTGAGGTCTGCCGCGTCGAGGCTGGTGAGGAGGGTCACGGCGACGACCTTGGTTCCGACCGGAGCGCATGCCTTGGCTTCCTCGAGCATCGCCCGGCCGCCGGCGGCGTGGACGGTGAGGATCGCGGGGTCGAGCCCGCGCAAGGCCTGGACCGCCTTGGCGACGGTGTTGGGAATGTCGTGGAGCTTCAGATCGAGGAATATCGGAAGCCCGAGGTGCATCAGATCGGCGACCCCGGCGGGGCCGTTGGAGGCGAAGAATTCGAGCCCTAGCTTGATCCCCCCGGCGTGGCGCTTGACCGCCTTGGCGATGGCCTTTGCTTGCTCGAGATCCGGGGTGTCGAGCGCAACGAAGATCGGGCTGGTCATGTTTCGCTCGCACCGGTGGCGGGCGGCGCGGGGACGGCGGGAACCTCGACCGCGATACGCCGCTGCAAGCGCCAGATCTTGCCGCGCATGTTCAGCCAGGTCGGAAGAAAACCGAGCAGGAACACCGCCAGCAAAAGTATCGGAATTTTGATGTCGGCCTGCAAATTGCTCCACAGGTCGATGGTCACGTCGCGCCAGTTGTTGCCGGCGGCGATCGCCACCAGCACTGCGATCAAGACCCACAGCAGGGTCTTCAGGAATTGCATGCGTCGCTCATTGTGGCCGCGCTTTAGGCGAGGCGGGCCATGAATTCCAGTTCGCGCGTCGTTCGTCGTTCGTTGCGGTCGCTTCGGCGCAGCGCTGCCCGGTCCCGATTGAGCGTCGGCACGCGGCTCGCCACAGCGGTCGGAGCGGGAGGAAGGTCTTCATTTGGAACGGCAATTGCAAATCGGGATGGCGGGATTCGCGCTGGTCGTCGGCGGACTCGCAATCACCGGCAATGTCCCGCGCAGCGGCGCGCACAAGTTGTCCAAAGCGCCTGTGTCGGCGGCCTATCTAGCGCTGGCCAAGATCTCCACCATCGACCGGCGCGACATCAATTATGCAGCGTTTGACCAAAGACTGCAGCGGATGGCGCTTCAGCCATCGATGGTCGGAATGGCAGTTGGGGTGGTCGAGAATGGCCGGATCACCTTCCTCAATGGCTATGGCGAAACGCTTGCCGGATCGGGCGAAAAGGTTACGCCGATGACGGTGTTTCGCTGGGCGTCGGTGTCGAAAGGCGTGGCCGGGACGATGGCGGCCAAGCTCGACGAGATGGGCAAGCTCGACCTCAATGCCCCGATCGCCAAATATTCGGCGTCGCTCAAGCTTCCCGGCGGCAACGAATATCGAGCGACGCTGGGCGATGTGCTGAGCCACCGCCTCGGTCTGTATCGCAATGCCTATGACGACAAGTTGGAAGCCGGGCAGGATCCGCGGCTGATCCGCCAGACGCTGTCGGGCCTGGCGTCGCTGTGCGCGCCGGGGACGTGCTGGAGCTACCAGAATGTCGCGTTCGACTCGGCGAGTGAAGCGGTTTCCAAGGCGATGGGCGAACCCTATCAGCAGGCGGTTCCCGATCTGTTGCTCAAGCCGCTCGGAATGACCTCGGCCAGTGTTACTCGCTCCGGGCTCGAGGGCTCGCAGAGCTGGGCCAGGCCGCACGCCGCGGGGCGGCGGACGCTGCCGATGAGCGATGCTTATTACCGGATCCCGGCGGCGGGAGGGATAAACAGCAATATCAAGGACATGGCGCTGTGGATGATCGCCCAGATGGGCGGCATGCCCGACGTGCTGGACAGCAAGGTGCTCGACGAAATTCACGCCCCTCTGGTATCAACTCCAAGCGAGCGCGGTCGGCTGCGCAAGTTCGCCGAGCGGATCCACGACCCCTATTACGGCTATGGCTGGCGGAGCTACGATTATGCCGGGCACCGGATCATCGGCCATCGCGGCGGGATTAACGGCTATCGCTCTTTGATCCTGTTTGACCCGAGGATGAAGAGCGGGGTGGTGGCGCTGTGGAACAGCAATACCTCGCAGCCCGCGGGGCTCGAGTTCGAAGTAATGGATATGCTCTACCATCTCGATTTCCGCGACTGGATGGAGCTCGACAAGAAGGCTGCCGAGCCGGTGCCGGTCCTGCCCGAGGCGCCCGAAGACGTGCAGTCGGGAGATAGCGCGCGCTAGGTGAAACAGGATCGGCCGACCAGCGTTACTCCATCAAGAGGAGTGACCAATGTCTTATACCGCCGAACCGATGATCCACGAAGATGCACTGCCCGGGAACGAGCATGAACTGATGCCCGAACCCGAGTGGCAGCCGCGCTATCCCGGATCCGGGCGACTGAAGGGCAAGACCGCGCTGATTACTGGCGCCGACAGCGGCATCGGCCGGGCGACCGCGGTGCTGTTCGCGCGCGAGGGCGCCAATGTCGCGATCCTCTATCTATGCGAGCATGAGGATGCCGAGATCACGAAGCAGGCGTGTGAGAAGGAAGGCGCGAAGGCAATCGCGATTGCCGGCGATCTGGGCGTAAAAAGCTTTTGCGAGGAAGCGGTACAAGCGGTGATCGATACGTTCGGTAGGCTCGATATCGTCGTCAACAATGCCGGCGAGCAGCACGCCGACAAAGACATTCGCGACATCACCGAAGAGCAATTGAAGCGCACCTTCCAGACCAACATCTTTGCGATGTTCTTCGTCGTCCAGGCGGCGAGGGCGCATCTCAAGAAAGGCGCGGCAATCATCAATTGCACGTCGGTGACGATGTACCAGGGAGAGCCCGAACTGCTCGATTATTCATCGACCAAGGGCGCGATCACGGCGTTCACGAGGTCGCTGTCGGAAAATCTGGTCAAGGATGGAATCCGCGTCAATGCGGTTGCGCCCGGGCCGATCTGGACCCCGCTCAACCCGTCGGGCGGAGCAAGCCCGGAGAAGCTCGCGAAATTTGGTGAGAAGACCCCGATGGGTCGGCCCGGCCAGCCGAATGAGGTGGCACCGGCGTTCCTGTTCCTGGCGTGCGAGGATTCGAGTTACATGAGCGGGCAGGTTCTCCATCCCAATGGCGGGACGATCGTCAACGGATGAGCAGTGAAGGAGTTTGAGCATGCCCCAGGGTGACAAGGACGCTTACACCGACAAGCAGAAGCGCAAAGCGGCGCATATCGAGGACGGCTATGAGAAACAGGGCGTCAGCCACGAGGAAGCCGAAGCGCGTGCCTGGGCGACGGTCAACAAGCAGGACGGCGGCGGCAATAAATCGGGTTCGGGGCGCAAGAAATGATGTATCAGCCCTGCAACGGTTGAATGGAGGGAAGTGCGATGCGCGGGATCCTCATAGCGTCGGTGGCGATGCTGGCCCTGG
Source organism: Sphingomonadales bacterium (assembly GCA_038244345.1). Lineage (GTDB taxonomy): Bacteria > Pseudomonadota > Alphaproteobacteria > Sphingomonadales > Sphingomonadaceae > Sphingomicrobium. The sequence goes on from JBBRTO010000084.1 coordinate 5,088, forward strand.
CCGCGTGCCAGCAGCAAGCGTCCGACAATCGCGCGGGGTCAAAGCCCGCTGCGGCGCCTGCTGCGGATAAGCGGCTCGATCGGAAAATCACCGCCAGCTTCGATTGCGACCGGGCGCGAGGCCAGGCGCAGGAACTGATTTGCGCCGACCCCAATCTGGCAGCGATGGACCGTGAAGCGGCGCGGCTCGGCGCAAGCGATGCAGCGGGACAAGCGACGTGGAGCCAAGAGCGCGATGCATGCGGCAAGGCCGATGAGCTTCGACTGTGCGTAATGGCCAATGCGGCACTTAGGATTCATCAGTTGCGGAGCGCGTCTCCGGGCGATGCGGCGGGAATTTCGGTTGGGCCGGTAAGCTTTAGCTGCAAGGGGCTCGATAAGCCGCTCGCCGTCACCTTCATCAACAGTGATCCGGGCGCGGTGGCGGTCGAGTCCAATGGCCAGACGGTGGCGCTCGACCATGTCGAAGCGGCCTCGGGCGCGCGCTATGTCGGCCGTTGGAACGGCGAGGAATGGAGCTTCTGGGAACATGGTGGCGAGGCGACGCTGGGCATCCCGGGCAAGAAAGAAATGACCTGCGCCAAGCAGGCGAAGAATTAAGGAGAGCGGAAAGGACCAGTTGCAAGGGCTGGGCAACGAAAAAGGCCCGCGGCGCTGGCCGCAGGCCTCCTTTGTCGGATCGCATTTGCGATTTATGCCGTCTGTTTGAGCGGAATTGCGCTCCTGGCATCCGACCCGGTGTCAAGATTGGCATCGAGAACGCCGGTGGCGTCGACGCCCTGCTGATAACCCTGCTGCGCGAAACGCGGGTCGTTATAGCCCTGCTGGCCCTGGTATTGGCCCTGATATCCGCGCTTCGGCGGTTGGAGCAGCCAGGGCTATGCCAATGCGGGCCAATATGCCGAACTGAGTTTCAACTGCCGGGTCGACTATCGCGGCCAGATCACGCGGCTCAAGGTCGAGCGTAACAACCAGTTCCGCGGCTAGAAATGGAAGCGGTCAGCTACCAGTAAAAGAGCGCGCGATCGGTCAACCGGTCGCGTGCTTTTTTGTGCATTGATTATTCCGCCGGTTGCTCGGCGAGGAAATTCTCGAGCGCTTCCGAGGTGGCGTAGCGGGTGCCGTCGATAAAGGTCACCGGCGTGGTCGAGACGCCTTGCTTGTCCTTGAACGCGTCGACATCCGCGCGGGTGGTGAGCGGCTGGTCGTCGACTTTGTAGCCGGCCTGTTCGAGCATCTGCTTGGCGCGCACTCCATGCGGGCAAATGTGTTCGGGAAGCACCATGCGGTGGAGGGTGGCGGTGCGGTTGTGGGTCATCATCGATACTCCGAAAAAGGGATCGACGGATGAGCGGACGGGACGGGATTTAGTTCCTGAAGCGACGCTTCACCGTGCCTTGAGCGCGACGTAGATTCCGACCGCGATGACCATGATCCCGAAAGCGGTCTCGAGCAGTCGCTTGCGGCCTGCAAGCCGCCGGCCGAGCGTGATTCCGGCGGTTGCGCCAACTACCCCGCCAATGATCATCAGCCCGACGATTGGCCAGTCGACCAGCCCCGATAGCGCATAAGATGCGGCGGTCGACAGGCCGAATGCGGTGACCGCGAGCAGCGAGGTTCCGACCGCCTTGGTCATCGGCATGCGGGTCGCCCAGATCAGGCCGGGAACGATCAGGAAGCCGCCGCCGATGCCAAAGAAACCCGATAACAGCCCGACGCCGAGCCCAGCCGGGGCGAGGCGGGGGACAAGCTGACGGGCGTTGGTCCGGGTCAGGGCGACTTCTGGACGGGGCTGCGAGGAGCGCTTGCGCAGCATCGATAGGCCGACAATGACCATCAATGCGCCGAACAGGAACAGCAATTTCTGGCCGTCATAGGCTTTACCGATCTCGGCACCGGTCAACGCGCCCGCCACACCGGCGGCGGCAAACACAAGGCCGCAGCGCCATTTGACGTTGCCGTGGCGGGCATGACCGATGAGTCCCATCAAGGCGTTCAGGCCGACCGCGATCGCCGCGGTGCCGATTGCGATGTGCGGCGAGCGGATGCCGACGACATGGACCAGCAAGGGCACAGCGAGAATCGAGCCGCCGCCGCCGACGAGCCCGAGGATCAGGCCGATCGCGGCGCCGCTGAACACCGCCGACAGGGCGACCGCGGCGTCGATCATGCGGCGCCCGCCCGGTTCCAGGGCATCGGGGCGAGCAACGCGGTCATGGCACACGACCCAGTAATCCCGGCGTGAAGCATGCCGACGCCGACGACCGCGCCGAGCAAGAGGAAGGCGGGCGATAACAGCCAGCCAAGCAGGATCGAGAACAGGACCAAAGCGCCACCACCGATCTGCACCTGGCGAATTAGCTCGAGCGGCTGCTTCGCGGTCGAGACGACCGGCAGGCCGGCCGCCTTCCACCCGTCGATCCCGCCGTCGAGCAGATAGACCAGCCCGCCACCTGCCTCGGCCAGCCGCGCGGCATTGAGTCTGGTGCGCTGGCCCGAGCGGCAGTGGAAGATGATCGGGGCATTGCCGTCGAATGGTTTGAGGGATTCGAGCGGCAGATTGCGCGCAGCGCCGATCCGTTCGCGGGCATGTTCGTCGGCGCCGCGGATGTCGATCAGTTGGGCGCCCTGCTGAAGCATGGCGGCGGCGGCATGGGGGTTGATGCTAGCAACGGTCATTGGGATTCTCCCGAAGGGGCGCAATAGAGGTGGTAAAGTGTGTCGAGCAAAGCGAGAATGCGCGGATCGGCGATGCGATAGTTCAACGTCTGGCCATCCCGGTCGAACGCCACCAGCCCCTCGTCGCGCATCATGGCCAGATGCTGCGGGCAGGACCGGCGCGAAGATCGGGATCGGCGAGCATATCCGCGACGTGCAGAAGGTGTTCCGCCCGATGTTCGCTGCCGACGACGTCAAGAGCGACGGAAGCGATTTCGATTTGCTGTTTGCGGATGGCGAGCGGATCGCGCTGGGCGGGCTGACAATCGAGGTGATGGCGACGCCCGGGCACACCGCCGCCGACGTCAGCTATCGAGTCGGCGATGCTGTGTTCGTCGGCGACAGTCTGTTCATGCCCGACTATGGCACCGCCCGGACCGACTTTCCGGGCGGCGACGCGCGGATATTGTACCGCTCGATCCAGCGGCTGTTGAGCCTGCCGGGCGAGACGCGATTGTTCATGTGCCACGATTACAAGGCGCCGGGACGCGACGACTATCGCTGGGAAACGACGGTCGCCGAGGAACGCGCGGCCAATGTCCATATCGGCGGCGGCAAAGGCGAGGACGAGTTCGTCGCGATGCGCCAGGCGCGCGACGCGACGCTGGCGACGCCCAGGCTCCTGCTCCCCGCGATCCAGGTCAACATTCGCGCCGGGAGATTCCCGCCGGCTGAGGCGAACGGGGTAAGCTATTTGCGGATCCCGGTGCGGGTGCGGGGGTAGCTATTTTGCTGACGATTTCCGCCGATTATGGCGGTTAACTCCGCGAACTTCGCGATGGATTCGAGTGTTCTTAAACGCCATGACCTTTCTGATCCTGGCTATTATCGGGGCATCCGCGCTGGCCAGCGGCAAGCATGCGATGATCCTGCGATTTGAACGAGCCAGGCCCAGCCAGGCATATGAATCCGACATTGCCAGCGGAAAATGGGGGCGGGCATCGACGGGACTTGGAAGGCCGACATCGACAGCGTGCAATTCGACCAGAAGCCCGACGAATTTCTGCTCCAGGCGGGGCAATATTCGTGCAAGACCTGCACCCCGTCTTTCACGGTCGCCGCGGACGGCGCGTTCCACCCGATAACCTCGCCTTATAGCGACAGCCTGTCGGTCAAGGTGGTCGATGACCACAATGTGCTCCGCGTCAGCAAGAAGGGCGACCGCCAGACCGGCGAAACCAAGATGACGGTATCGGCCGACGGCAACAGTTTGACCAACGCGTTCACCGACAGCTCGGTCCCCGACGCTCCGCCGACCAAAGGCGAAGTCACC
>JBBRTO010000085.1:0-8947 GCA_038244345.1 Sphingomonadales bacterium
CAAGCCGCCGGTGATGCCGTGGCTTCCCGAAGTCGTCGACCGGATCGAGAATTGCTCGAAGCCGGTGATCGCCGCGATCCACGGCACCGCGCTTGGCGGCGGGCTCGAGATCGCGCTTGGTTGCCATTACCGGGTCGCGGTTCCCGACGCGAAGCTCGGCGTTCCAGAGGTCAAGCTCGGCCTGCTTCCCGGTGCTGGTGGAACCCAGCGCCTGCCGCGAGTCGCTGGCGTTCAAAAAGCACTCGAGATGGTCACCGGCGGCGGCATGATCGGGGCCAAGGAAGCCGCCGTAATTGGCCTGGTCGATCGGATCGTCGAAGGCGATCTGCAGCAGCATGCGGTGGCCTATGCCGAGGAAGTCAAGGACATCCGCCCGCTGCCCAAATCGTCCGAGCGTCAGGATAAGGTCGAGGGGACCGACCCAGCGGTGTTCGCCGAATTCCGCAAGGCCAATGCGCGCAAGTTCCGCGGGTTCGACGCGCCCGAGGCCAACATCAAGGCGGTCGAGGCGGCGGTCGCCAAGCCGTATGCCGAAGGCGTGTTCGATGAGCGGAAATTGTTCATGGAATTGATGAGCGGCAAACAGGCCCGCGCCCAGCAATATTTCTTCTTCGCCGAACGCAAGGCCGCCAAGATCGACGGCATCCCCGACGACACCAGGCCGCGCGATATCAAGCGCGTCGGGGTGCTCGGCGCGGGCACGATGGGTGGCGGCATCTCGATGAACTTCCTGTCCGCCGGGATCCCGGTGACGATCGTCGAAATGGCGCAGGACGCATTGGATCGCGGCACCGGCGTGATGCGCAAGAATTACGAAGCGAGCGCTGCCAAGGGCCGCTTTACCCCCGAGCAGGTCGAACAGATGATGAGGCTGCTCAATCCGACGCTCGACTTCGACGCGCTCGCCGACTGCGACCTGATCATCGAGGCGGTGTATGAGAATATGGACGTCAAGAAGGAGATTTTCGGGCGGCTCGACAAGATCGCCAAGGTCGGCGCGATCCTCGCCTCGAACACCAGCTACCTCAATATCGACGAAATCGCGGCAAGCACGTCGCGCCCGCAGGACGTCGTCGGCCTGCATTTCTTCTCGCCCGCCAATGTGATGAAATTGCTCGAGGTGGTGCGCGGAGCCAAGACTGCGCCTGACGTGCTGGTCACCGCGATGCAGGTCGCCAAGAAGATCAAGAAAGTCGCCGTGGTGGCGGGCGTTTGTTATGGCTTCATCGGCAACCGGATGCTGATGCCGCGCCAGCTGCAGGCCGAAGCCTTGCTGATGGAAGGCGCCACGCCCGAGCAGATCGACAAGGTCCATGTCGATTTCGGAATGCCGATGGGGCCGTTCCAGATGGCCGACCTCGCCGGGGTCGACATCGGTTGGCACCGCGACCCGAGCCGGATCGACAACCTTCGCGATGCACTGTGCGCGATCGACCGATGGGGCCAGAAGAAGGGCGCCGGTTTCTACGATTATGACGACAAGCGCCGCCCGACACCGTCGCCGGTGGTTCAGGACATCATCGAGAAATTCGCCGCCGGCAAGGGCATCACCCGCCGTGCGATCAGCGACGAGGAAATCGTCCAGCGGACGCTTTACACGATGGTCAACGAAGGCTCGAAGATCCTCGAGGAAGGCATGGCGCAGCGCGCCTCGGACATCGATGTAGTGTGGATCTACGGATACGGCTGGCCGGTCTATCGCGGCGGACCGATGCATTGGGCGGATACCGAGGGTCTTCAGAAAATCGTCGATGGGTTGAAGGCGCAAGCCGAACGGATGGGCGATGGGTTCAGTTTTTCGAAGCTGCTGCTCGACAAGGTTGCAGCGGGCGAGAAGTTCACCCGCTGATCTGACGCCTCGCATTCAGGAGAGATGATGATGGCCGATTATATGGTCGAAGAAACCAGCGGCGCCCGCGCCATCCGCTATGCCAATGTGGCGGTCGCGATCCACTGGATCAGTGCGGCGTTGATTCTGACCCAGATCTATCTCGGCTTCGCGTTCGGCGACTGGCCCAAGGGAAGCCCGCAGCGGACCGAATTGTTCACCTTGCACAGGACGGTCGGGGTGACGATCCTGCTGCTCGCTTTGGCGCGGCTGACGGTGCGGTTGATCGATGCCCCGCCGCCCTATCCCGAGGATTTCCCCAAATGGGAGCGCCGGGTGGCGGTGTGGTCGCATCGCTTGCTCTATTTCCTGATGATCGCGTTGCCGCTTACCGGGCTCGCCGCGGTGTCGAAGCGCGCGGTCGGCGGGATGACCGACCTGGTCGGCGGGCTCCGCTTCCCGGTCGTGCCGATCCCCGGCATCGGCGAGACGCACGCGCCGCTCGCCTTCGCGATGATCGGCTTGCTGGTGCTCCACGTGCTCGCGGCGCTCAAGAACCAGTTCCTCACCGGCGGCCCGGTTGCCGGTCGGATGCCGCCGTTCCGCGCGACCGATAAACGCTAGGCGCGCTTCGGCAGCAGGACCAGCATTGCCGCGGCGATGGCAGCGACCACGGCAGCGGCTTCGAAGGTCGCTGCCGGGCCGCTCCTGTCCCACAGCAGGCCCGCGCCCAAGCTAGCCAGCAAGGCCGCGATCCCGGACACGAAGAAGAACGCACCGAAGCTGGTCGCGCGTTGATGCTCGGGCGCGGCGTCGGCAATCATCCGGCTGAAGATTCCCTGGGTGAGCGCCATGTGGGCGCCCCATAGCACGACCCCGATCCCGACCATCCACACCGTCGCCGACATCGCCAGCCAAAGGTCGGCGACGACCAGGGCCGCGATCCCGGCAAGCAGCAATGTCTTCGGACTCATCCGGTCGCTGAGGATCCCGGCCGGGTAGGCAAGCAAGAGGTAGGAGAGGCTGAACAAGGCCAGGATAAGCGGCGACAGTGTCGTCGAGAGGCCCGCGTCCATCGCTTTCAGGATCAGAAAACCTTCGGAGAAACGCGCCAGCCCGAACAGGAAGCCGACCCCGATCAGCCGCTTTACCGACGGATCGAGGTCGCGAAATCCGCCCCACTTCACCTTGACCGCGAGCGGCGCCTTGTCGCGATCCTCGCGAAGCATCAGCGCGGCAAAGCCGAATGACAGGAAGGCGGGAATGATCGCGATCCAGAACACGGTGCGAATGTCGTTGAGGAAATACCACATCAGCCCGACTGCCGCGATCGGAGCGAGGAAACCGCCGACGGTGTCGAGCGATTGCCGAAGCCCGAATGCGCGCCCGCGAAGTTCCGGCGGCGTCTCGTCGGCGATCATCGCATCGCGCGGGGCACCGCGGATGCCCTTGCCGATCCGGTCAACGAAACGCGCGCCAAGTACCGGCAGCGCCGAGGTGGCAAGTGGGAACAGAGGCTTGGACAGCGCCGCCATTCCATAGCCGAGCAGGATCCACGGTTTGCGCCTCCGCTGGAGGTCGCTGACCGCCCCGGAGGCGAGTTTGGCGATATTGGCGGTGGCCTCCGCGAACCCGTCGAGCGCCCCCATCGCCGCGACCGGAAGGCCGAGCGTGACGGTCAGGAACGCCGGCAACAGCGCGTGATAAATTTCGCTCGACAGGTCCATCAGCAGGCTGACGATGCCGAGAACCCAGACGGTGCGGGGGAGGGGCGGGCGGTTGCTCATGCGATTATTGCCTAATCACAAATTTGCTAAATGCGAAATCTTTGATAGCATCAATACATGTGGAACAGCGCATCACCGGGGGCATTGGCGGCGCGATTCGCGGGACTGGTCGAACGGCTGGGCGGGGATACCGCCGCGGCCAAGGCGATGGGCCAACAGCGCGAGCTGCTGCAAGCGGTCGAAACGCAGGAGCCGGCAACCTTGAACCAGGTCGCGGCGAAGGTGAAACGCGGGGCGCCGGCGATCAGCCGGGCGATCGATGTTCTGGTTCGCTCGGGACTGGTCGAGCGCCAGGCCGATCCTGTCAACCGCCGCCGCCTCGCGCTTCGCCTGACCGATGACGGACGTGCCGCGCTGGCACGGCCGCCGGCCGCCGACCGAAGCCTCGAAGGTCGCCTCGGCCGCCTGGCCACGAGCGAACTTCGAGCGCTCGAACGTGGGCTCGAGATATTGGAACGCCTGCCCGGATAATCAGCGAACCAATGGAATTACGCCGTCCTGTTGCGTTGCAGCAAGCGCCGCTTTGCGTTACAGGCGCGGCAACTCCATTCCGGGACAGACACATGAACCTTCGCAACGTGGCGATTATCGCCCACGTCGATCATGGCAAGACCACGCTCGTCGATCAGCTCTTCCGCCAATCGGGCACCTTCCGCGACAATCAGCGCGTCGAAGAACGAGCGATGGACTCGAACGATCTCGAAAAAGAGCGCGGGATCACGATTCTCGCTAAGTGCACTTCGGTCGAATGGCCCGATGCCAGCGGCACCGTAACGCATATCAATATCGTCGACACCCCGGGCCACGCCGATTTCGGCGGTGAGGTCGAGCGCATCCTGTCGATGGTCGACGGCGTGATCCTGCTGGTCGACGCCGCCGAAGGGCCGATGCCGCAGACCAAGTTCGTTACCGGCAAGGCGCTTGCGCTCGGCCTCAAGCCGATCGTCGTGGTCAACAAGATCGACCGCCCGGACGCGCGCGCCAGCGAAGTGCTCGACGAAGTGTTCGACCTGTTCGTGCTGCTCGAAGCCAATGACGAACAGCTCGACTTCCCGGTGCTCTACGCCTCGGGCCGCAACGGCTATGCCGGCCTGACTGACGATGTTCGCGAAGGCACGCTCAACCCGCTGTTCGAGACCATCGTCAGCCATGTCCCGCCGCCCTCGGCCGATCCCGACGGCCCGTTCAAATTCCTCGTCACCTTGCTCGATCGCGACAATTTCCTCGGTCGGATCCTAACCGGCCTGGTATTCTCCGGCTCGATCAAGACCAACGCGCCGATCCATGCGCTCAGCCCCGAGGGCAAGATCGTCGAGACTGGCCGCGCGTCAAAGATCATGGCCTTCCGCGGGCTCGAGCGCGTGCCGGTCGAGCAGGCCAATGCAGGCGATATTATCTCGATCGCCGGCCTGACCACCGCGACCGTCGCCGATACCATCGCCGATCCGTCGGTGACTGAGCCGCTCCACGCCCAGCCGATCGATCCGCCGACCCTGTCGATGCGGTTCGCCGTCAACGATTCGCCGATGGCGGGCCGCGAAGGCAAGAAGGTCACCAGCCGGATGATCCGCGACCGCCTGTTCCGCGAAGCCGAATCGAATGTCGCAATCAAGGTCACCGAAAGCAGCGACAAGGATAGCTTCGAAGTCGCCGGTCGCGGCGAACTCCAGCTTGGCGTGCTCATCGAAATGATGCGCCGCGAAGGCTTCGAACTCGGCATCAGCCGCCCGCGCGTGCTGTTCCGCGAGGACGAGGACGGCAAAAAGACCGAGCCCTACGAGACCGTGGTGATCGACGTCGACGACGAATATGCGGGCACCGTCATCGACAAGATGGCACTCCGCAAGGCGGAGATGACCGACATGCGTCCATCGGGCGGCGGCAAGACCCGGATCACCTTTTCCGCCCCGTCTCGCGGCCTGATCGGCTATCACGGCGAATTCCTCAGCGACACGCGCGGCACTGGAATCATGAACCGGTTGTATGAGAAATATGGTCCCCACAAGGGCAAGATCGAGGGCCGCAAGAATGGCGTTTTGATCTCCAACGGTTCAGGCGAGGCGAATAATTACGCGCTCGGCCCGCTCGAGGAGCGCGGCATATTGTTCGTCGCGCACCAGGAGGCGCTGTACGAGGGCATGATCGTCGGCGAGAACGCCAAGACCGATGACCTCGAAGTCAATCCGATGAAGGCCAAGGCGCTGACCAACTTCCGCGTCAGCGGCAAGGAAGACACCATTCGGTTAACTCCACCAAAACGCATGACGCTCGAGCAGGCGATCGCCTATATCGACGATGACGAGTTGGTCGAAGTCACCCCCGCGTCGATTCGTCTGCGCAAGCGCCACCTTGATCCGCATGACCGCAAGCGCGCGTCGCGGGCGAAGGTGGCGGCTTAACTCGAGCAACCTCGAGCCGTTTGGAACGAACGATTATCCCGTTTTTCCAATTAGTTGCGCTGTTCATCCCGTAGTCGGCTCGACTCAACGCCAAATGCTTGTGGCATCGCGCTCCTGCTTTATGTGCAGGTGCAGCAATTTTAACAGCGAGTGGGTCCGAAGCGCTTTAGCGCCAGACCCCCGTGCTAGACGGCCAGACCGATCCTGCAGCTTATGCGACCAGAAATTCGGTTGCGGGATATTGGCTGGCCGCCATTTGGGACCGATCATTGTTCAAATCCTTCAGCCGTCGCGGCGTGGCCGCGGCGACCTTCATGTTATTCACTCTTGTAGGCGGATCGAGCCAGGCGTTTGGCCAGATCGGCCCGGCACTTCCCGCCGTCCAGACCCTTGTCGCCGCGCAGCCGGTGGCGAGCCTGATGCAAGCGCTAATCCCGCCCCCGGTCGCAGCGATCACCAAGCCGACCCTCGATCAATTGGTCGCTCAATATAGCGCTGGCGCCGACCTCGACGAGCAGCAGAAATGCCTCGCCACCGCAGTCTATTTCGAAAGCAATGGCGAGCCGCTGCAAGGTCAACTCGCGGTCGCCCGCGTGGTCATCAACCGTGCCGCATCGGGCTTGTACCCGGCGAGCTGGTGCGGTGTGGTCAAACAGAAGGCGCAGTTCAGCTTCGTCCGCTCGGGCCGCTTTCCGCATATCGACCCCGCCTGCCAGGCGTGGCGCAAGGCGCAGGCGATTACCCGCATCGCGGTCGCCAATGTCAGCCAAATCCTGCCGACCGACGTGCTGTGGTATCATGCCGATTATGTCGCACCGAAGTGGCGCAACAACCTTCGCCGGGTGGAAAAGATCGGCGCACACATCTTTTACCGGGCGTAAAGCCTCGGCTCACCGCGCATAAGATTCGCCCCGTCGTTAACTGCTTAAGCTTGGGATTCGCAGTGGACCGCCAATCAGCGAGCATCTCCTTAGAGTGATTGGATTTTCCTGACGACCGGGGAGGCGACAAGGTGCTGAAGATCCTGATTGTCGAAGACGACGCCCAATTGGCGACCACGCTCAAATATCTAGTCGAGGATAATCCGCGCTACCGCGTGGTCGCGCGGGCGGACGATCTCGACAGCGCAGTCGCCGCGGCCGAAACCCATGACCCCGATCTGGCGTTGGTCGACCTCCAGCTGGCGCGCGGCTCGACCGGTTTCTCGGTCGCGGTGCGGCTTGGTGATTACGATATCCCGTGTCTGTTCGTGACCGGCAAGTCGCCCGGCTTTCCAATGCCCGACCTCGCGCTCGGTTGCCTTCTCAAACCGTTCACCGCAGAGGATGTCCACCGCAGCCTGGCGATGGCCGAAGACGTGATGCGCGGCCGCGAAACGCTGCGCCCCAAACTTCCGCCCAATTTGCTGATCTATGACGGCATGGGGATTGACGAGGATGACAGCCAGCCCGGCTTCATCCCTTCGCGCCGGTCATTGAAGACCCGGCTCGAACATTGGATCGCGGGCACCCAGGCCTAGGCTTGGTGTTTGGGGCGCTGGCCCGCTAGGGTCGCGGGCAATGGCCGACCAACCTCTCAAGCAGCCGCGGACCTTCACCCGCATGATGCGCAGCGACGCACGGATGCAAATCCGACCACTCGGCGGGCGAAAGGGCTTTGCCGATCTGTATCACGGCATGCTGCGTGCCTCGTGGCCGATGTTGTTCGCCAGCTTCTGCGTAGCGTTCGTCGGCTTCAACTTGATCTTCGCGGCCCTTTATTGGCTCGATCCGGGCGGGACCAGCTGGGGCGAGCGGCCGATCGCCGGCGGACCGTTCTGGCGAGCGTTCGTGTTCAGCGTCGATACGATGGCGACGGTCGGCTATGGCAACATGGTCCCGATCTCGTTGTACTCGAACATCGTCGCGACAATCGAAATCGGGCTGGGGATCTTGTTCGTCGCGCTGGTCACGGGAATCGCCTTTGCCCGCTTTTCGCGCCCTACCGCGCGGATTTTGTTCAGCAATGTCGCGGTAGTCTTCCCGCTCGACGGGGTCCCCACCTTGATGCTGCGCTGCGCCAACGAACGGCACAACCTGATCTTCGAGGCTACGGCAACTATGTCGCTAGTGACCGACGAGATCACTGAAACCGGGCCGATGCGGCGGTTTCACGACCTCGACCTGGTGCGATCAAAGAACCCGGTATTCGCCTTGACCTGGACGATCATGCACCGGATCGACGACGACAGCCCGCTCAAGAGCTGGATCGCCGACCATTGCGCGTCGCCCGGAAGCGATTTGATCGTGGTTGTCTCGGGCACGGACGATCGCACCGGGCAGACAATGTACGGCCGCTGGAGCTACGCCGCGGAGGATCTACGCTGGGACAAGCGGTTCCTCGACATATTGGGGCAGGAGAATGGTGTCCGCACGATCGACTATCGCCGCTTCCATGACGTTGAGGCGATGGCGTCGGACAGCAAGGCCTGAGGCTGGATGCCCGACGAGGATTCGAACCTCGATTAACGGAGTCAGAGTCCGTTGTCTTACCATTAGACGATCGGGCAGAGCAGCGCGCCAAGTAGGAAGCGCACCCACTTCTGTCAACGCTGGCGGCCGATCTGCCGTCGTGGTTGCGCCAACCGGCTAATCTCCGTTAAACAGGCGCCAAGTCAGCCGCGGGCTATGCGCCTGTGGCCAAGGATAGATAGGCGTTTGGACATGGCGGATCGTGACGCCACCAAGCCGTCGCCAGCCATTGCAGGCGGGGCGGCGGCTCCGGCGATAGTCCCGCAGTGGCGGAAACCGCAGCGCCACACCTATGGCGCGGTCGATCTTGGAACCAACAATTGCCGGTTGCTGATCGCCCGGCCGACGGTGGACGGCTTCACCATCATCGACGCTTTTTCGCGAGTCGTCCGGCTCGGCGAGGGGCTCGGCGCGTCGGGCAAA
>JBBRTO010000086.1:0-8568 GCA_038244345.1 Sphingomonadales bacterium
ATCACGCCGACGATCCCGCCCGGCGGCAGGTTGAACGACAGATCGTCGAACAGCAATTTGTCGCCATAGGCCTTGGTCACGCCCTGCGACTCGATGACGTTGCCGCCCAATCGCGTCGGGGTCTGGATGACGATCTGCGCCTTGCCGATAACGCGCTTTTCGGCCGCGACGACCAACGCGTCGAACGCCTTGATGCGCGCCTTGGACTTGGTCTGGCGCGCCTTGGGGCTTTGCCGGATCCATTCGAGTTCCTGGGTGATCGCCTTCTGGCGGCCCTCGTCCTCGCGGCCCTCCTGCTCGAGCCGCTTGGCCTTCTTGTCGAGATAGGTCGAGTAATTGCCCTCGTAGACAAAATATTTGGCGCGATCGAGCTCGAGGATCCAGTTGACGACATTGTCGAGGAAATAGCGGTCGTGGGTGACGAGAATGACGTTGCCGGGGTAATCGACGAGGTGCTTTTCGAGCCATTGGACGCTTTCGGCGTCGAGGTGGTTGGTCGGCTCGTCGAGCAGCAGGATGCCGGGTTTCTCGAGCAGCAACTTGGTTAGCGCGACGCGGCGCTTCTCGCCGCCCGACAGGTTGGTCACCTGGCTATCGCCCGGCGGGCAACGCAATGCATCCATCGCAATCTCGAGCTGGTTGTCGAGCGTCCATCCGTCGACCGCGTCGATCTTTTCCTGAAGCTCGCCCATCTCGGCCATCAGCGCGTCGAAATCGGCATCCTCGGGCGGGTCGCCCATCAACATGCTGATCGCGTTGAATCGCTCCATCATGTCGGCCACCGGCTTCACGCCTTCGCGGACATTCTCCATCACCGTCTTGGTTTCGTCGAGCTGGGGTTCCTGCTCAAGATAGCCGACGGTGATGTTGGTCCCCGGCCACGCCTCGCCAGTGAATTCCTTGTCGCGGCCCGCCATGATCTTCATCAGCGTCGACTTGCCGCTGCCGTTGGGGCCGACGATGCCGATCTTGGCGTCGGGATAGAATTGCAGGCTGATGTTGTTGAGCACCGGCTTGGGGGCGCCGGGAAAGGTCTTGGACAGTCCCTTCATGACGAATGAATATTGGGCGGCCATGGGGTCGCTGGTCCTTTGGAAAGATGGGGATTTCAAGCGGGCAGATAGGGGAAGCGGCGCCGGATTTCCAGACCTCTCACCGTCATTGCAAGCAAAGCACGGCAATCTACCCGGTGGAACTGGAAAGACGCGGTGATTGCCGCGTCGCTACGTTCCTCGCAATGACTTGCGTTCAGTCGCGCCCGACCATCGTCTCGGCGCCGGCGAAACGATAATCGCGGAATTGTTCGCGCAAGGTTTTCTTGGACAGCTTGCCGGTCGCGGTATGGGGGAGTTCGTCGACGAATTCGATCGCGTCGGGGAGCCACCATTTGGCGACTTGGGTAGCGAGATAGGCGCTCAACGCGTCGCGGTCGACGGTGCAGCCCTCGCGGCGCACCACGAGCAGCAGCGGGCGCTCATCCCATTTGGGGTGGGCAATGCCGATCGCCGCGGCTTCGGCCACGCCGTCGAACCCGACCGCGGCATTTTCCAGGTCGATCGAGCTGATCCATTCGCCGCCCGACTTGATCACGTCCTTCGAGCGGTCGGTGATCTGCATCGTCCCGTCGGGATGAAGCGCGGCGACGTCGCCGGTGTCGAACCAATTGTCGCCATTGACCGCGTCGGCGGTTTCCTTGAAATAGCGGCGGATGACCCACGGTCCACGGACTTCGAGGCTGCCGCTATGCTTGCCGTCGCGGGGCAGGACCGCGCCATCCTCGTCGACGATCCTGAGTTCGATCCCGAATGGCACCCGGCCCTGGCGGCAGATGAAATTGACCTGCTCGCGGTCGCTCATCATGTCCCAAGTGGCGGGCGGCGCGCCCATCGTTCCGATCGGTGAGGTTTCGGTCATTCCCCAGGCGTGGCCGACGTGGATATCGCGGTCGCGGAACCATTCGACCATCGCGCGTGGCGCGGCCGATCCGCCGATAGTGACATATTTCAAATCGGCAAGGCTCGCCCCGGTGCGCTCGATATGCTCGATCATCCCCAGCCAGACGGTCGGCACCCCGGCGGAATGGGTGACCTTCTCGTCGCGGAACAGGTCGCATAATTGCGCGGGGCGGTAATCGGCCGACAACACCAGCTTGGCGCCGGTCAGCGGCGCCGCCCACGGCAGGCCCCAGGCGTTGGCGTGGAACATCGGGACGATCGGCATGGCGACCGAGCGAGCGCCGAGATTGAAGCAATCGGGAGCGACCTCGGCCATCGCGTGGAGCATCGCCGAGCGATGTTCATAGAGCACGCCTTTCGGGTTCCCGGTGGTGCCGCTGGTATAGCATAATCCGCACGGCTCACGCTCGTCGCCTTCGTGCCAGGCATAATCCCCGTCGTAGGCGGCGATCCACGCGGGAAATTCATCCTCGAAGCAGATGTAATGCTCGATCGTGGTCCATTGCGGCTTCAACCGCTCAACGATCGGGGCGAAGGCGCGGTCATAAAGCAGGACGCGGTTCTCGGCATGGTTGGCGATGTACGCGAGTTGGTCCTCAAACAGGCGCGGGTTGATGGTGTGAAGCACCCCGCCCATGCCGATCGCTCCATACCAAGCGGTCAGGTGCGAGGCATGGTTCATCGCCAAAGTCGCGACCCGGTCGCCGGGCCGGATTCCGAGCGCTTCGAGCGCTTGCGCCATTTTCCGGGCATCCTTGGCGATCGCCGCCCAGGTCGTGCGAGTGATCGAACCGTCGCCCCAGGCGGTGACCACTTCGCGAGTACCATGTTCGCGCTCGGCATGGTCGACCAGCCGCATCACGCGCAACGGCCAATCCTGCATCGCCCCCAACGTCATCGCCGCACGCCCCTTCAATTGCACAGACCGAGCGGAGCGATCATCAACATTTAGCTCGTCCGACGCAAGATGCTGCTAGAACGGCATCTTGAAGCCGGGCGGCAACGGCAGGCCCGAGC
The DNA here is from genome assembly GCA_038244345.1 of Sphingomonadales bacterium. GTDB lineage: Bacteria > Pseudomonadota > Alphaproteobacteria > Sphingomonadales > Sphingomonadaceae > Sphingomicrobium. The sequence continues at coordinate 2,973 of JBBRTO010000086.1, forward strand.
TCATCTTTTGCATTTCGGCCGACGCCGCGACATCGGCCTTGGTCTTGGCATCGTTCAGGGCGGCGACAATCAGATCCTCGAGCATCGCTTTCTCCGCCGGGTCCATCAGACTGTCATCGATGCTCACGCCAAGCATTCGGCCTTTGGCGGTAGTCCTGATCTTGACCAGCCCGCCACCAGCCGCGCCCTCGACTTCCACTTGGTCGAGATTGTCCTGCGCTTTCTGCAATTCGGCCTGCGCGTTCTGCGCCATTTCCATGATTTTTTCGAGGTCGAGGTCGGGCATGTTCAGGCACCTTTCGAGATGGATACGGATTCGAGCGCTGCGTCGGGAAAGGCGTCGAGCAGCGCCCGGACATTGGGCTCCTCGATCACCGCGGCGCGCATTTTTTCCTCGGCCATTTGCTCTTGCTGCTGGAGCGAGGGTTCGCCGCCGGCATCGGTGAAGCTGACCGACCAGATGACCCCGGTGACCTCCTTGGCCGAGGCAGCAAGCTCACGCGGGAAGTCGCGGCCGAGCGGGCGCAAGGGGCGAAGCACGATCTCGCCCGACGCGAAGCGGACCAGCCCGACCTGGTCGCGCAATTGCAGCGCGAGGATTCGCTTGCCCGCGGCCTCGATGCGATCGATCAGGTCGTTGAAGGTTTCGGCGGTTGCGGTCGGCGCGGCGGATGGAGCAGCGGTTGGCAAGGTGGCGCTCCCCTGCCCGCTCGCCAGCCGCGCGAGCAAGGTCGCCGGATCGGGCAGGTCGGCGGCGTGGACGAGGCGGAGCAAGGCCATCGCCGCGGCTTCGTTGGGGTCGGGCGCTATCCCGACGTCCTGCAAGCCCTTGAGCAACAGCTGCCACAAGCGGTGGATCGACGCCCAGCCGAGCTTGCCCGCCCAATCGGCCGCGGCCTCGCGTTCCTCGGCGGATTGGAGCACGTCGCCGGTCGCCCCGGCCTTGGCGCGGGTTACGGCGTGGACCGATTCCATCAGCCCGCGGATCAGCGACGCCGGGTCGATCCCCAGCGAATGGGCCTCGTCGAGCTGCGTCAGCGTGCCCGCGGCATCGCCGGCGAGCAGGCTGGCGAGCAAGCGGCGGGTTCGGCCGCGGTCGGCGAGGCCAAGCATCGCGCGAACATCCGAGGCGTGGACCCTGCCCTCGCCGTGCGCGATCGCCTGGTCGAGGATCGACAGGCCGTCGCGAGCCGAGCCTTCGGCAGCGCGGGCGATGACCTGGACCGCCTCGTCTTCGACCTCGACCCCTTCCTTCCGCGACACTTCGGCGAAATGCGCGGCGAGCAATTTGGCGGGGATCCGGCGCAGGTCGAAACGCTGGCAGCGCGACAATACCGTCACCGGCACCTTGCCCACTTCGGTGGTCGCGAAAATGAACTTCACATGCTCAGGCGGTTCCTCAAGGGTCTTGAGCAACGCATTGAAAGCACTCTTCGACAGCATGTGAACTTCGTCGACAATGTAAATCTTGTAACGCGCCGAAACCGATGAGTAGCGAACCGCCTCGATAATTTCGCGGACGTCATCGACCCCGGTATGCGACGCGGCGTCCATCTCGATCACGTCGATATGGCGCCCCTCGGCGATGGCCACGCACGGCTCGCAAATGCCGCAAGGGTCGATCGTCGGCCCGCCGGTGCCGTCCGGCCCGACGCAATTCAAGGCCTTGGCGATCAGCCGCGCGGTCGAGGTCTTGCCCACCCCGCGCACCCCGGTCAGCAGAAAGGCATGCGCGATCCGCCCGCGCCCGATCGCATTGCCGAGCGTGGTGACCATCGCATCCTGCCCGATCAGCTCGTCGAACGACTGCGGACGGTATTTGCGGGCAAGCACGCGGTACGGCGCCGCTGGCGATGCGCGTGACGGCGCTTCGGGCAAATCGAGGCCGAGGCCAGGTTCTTCGGCGGAGTTTAGGGAATCGCTCATTGCAAGCCAGTCTACTGGTCACGGAGAGCGTTGTCGAAGGTGTAAAAAGCGGTGGAAGCCGGCGACCCGGGACGAAATCGTTGTGGCTGCTTCCTTCCGGATCTGACCAGGTTGGCGACAGCCCCGCCCACCGACTTCCAGGGGCGCATATGGCGAGGAACGCCCCACAGCGCAAGACGCCGCGCCCTCGCCTCGCAGAAGCGAGAGCGAGCACGCGGCAGCAAGCTTACATCTTGGTCTTGGTCTCGACCGTGATTTTCTTGTGCATCGTGGTGTGGTGATGCATCGGCTTCATCATGTGGCTGCTACACATTCGCATGTTGTGGCCATTGTGCATTCGCATGTGGCAGCTGCGATGCATCATCATATGCTTATGATTCATCATCGTCCCGGTGTGGGTGCTATGTCGCATTGCCGTGGTGCGCGTGGAATGCGTCGTGCTGGTGCTGGTGGTGGTGTTACCCATCGAGCCGCCCATGTTGCCCATGCTGTTGCCCATGTTCGACTGGGCGATCGCGCCGCTCGACAACAGGCCGGCGGCGATCAGGATCAATGCTTTCATGATTATCCTCCTCGGGACTCATTGGAGTCCTGCGGCGCCAATCGATCAGCGAGGCCGAAGTTCCGTCAGGCGCGCCGCCAGTCATACGCCAAGCCGGGCATTCGCACGGTCAGCGTGTCGAGCTCGGCAGTCAGTTCGATCTGGCAGGCGAGGCGCGAGGTACGCGTGACGTGGGCCGCGAGGTCGAGCAAATCGTCTTCTTCCTCGCTGGCGCGGGGCAATCTGGAAAAACCCTCGGGCGCGACGATGACGTGGCAGGTCGAGCAGGCCATTGCGCCTTCGCAGGCGCCTTCCAATGGCTGACCATTGTCCTGCGCGACATGGAGCAGCAACGCGCCCGGCTCGGCCTCGACTTCGCGGTCAAGGGCCCCATCGACCTTGAGGAAGCGGACTTTCGTCATGCCGCGAAGCTCAATTGCGCGTCGGCCGCGGCGGCGATGGTTCGGCAGGCCGACACCAGCTCCGCCTCCCCGGTAAAGCGCCCAAACCCCAACCGGATCGACGATCGCGCCTGCCGGTCGCTGAGCCCGATCGCTCGCAGCACATGGCTCGGACGGCCCGACCCCGAGGCACAGGCGCTGCCGAGAGAGAAGGCAAGATTGCGCAAGTCGCCGATCAGCCGCGCGGCATCCAGCCCCTCGCGGCGGAGATTGAGATTGCCGCGATAGCGATGGTCGGCCCCGCCATTGAGGCTCCACCCCTCCCCCAGCGTCGCCAGCGCGACGTCGAACAATCGCTCGACGTGGGCGAGGTCCGCTGTCCGCCGTTCATTGGCGATCCGCGCCGCGGTGCCCAGCCCGACGCACAGCGCCGGTGACAAGGTACCCGAACGAAGCCCGGCCTCCTGACCGCCGCCGTGGAGCAAGGGTGCGGGTTCGTGGCCCTTGCGGATCCACAGACCGCCGACGCCCTTGGGGCCGTGGATTTTGTGTCCCGAAATGGCGATCAGATCGGCGGCTTCGGGAAGGTCGATCCGGCCGAACCCCTGAACCGCGTCGCACAGCATGACGGCGCCGACCTGGTGCGCCATCTCTGCAAGCTCGGCAACCGGCTGGATGGTGCCGATTTCATTGTTGACCAGCATCGCCGCTACCAACGCCGTACGGGGGTCGATCGCTTCCTCGGCGGCGGCCAAATCGACCTGCCCATCCGAGTCCACGCCAAGCCGGATCAGCTGGTACCCGCGCCCTTCGAGCCATTCGCAGCTATCGAGCACTGCGGCATGTTCGGTGGCGATGGTGACGATCTTGCGCCGCTCGCTCTTCTCGATCGTCCCCTTGATCGCCCAGTTCAATGCCTCGGTGGCGCCGCTGGTAAAGATGAACCGCCCCTCGTCGAGGCCGATTTCGGTCAAAATCTGGTCGCGGGCATGTTCGATCGCCGCTGCCGCCTCGGCGCCCCACCGCGAAGGGGAATGCGGATTGGCGAATTTCTCCTCGATCCAGGGGCGCATCGCCGCCGCCACTTCGGGCGCCAGCGGCGTGGTCGCCTGGTAATCGAGGTAGATCATGCCGCTTTACTAGCGCCAAGCCGGCCGGCGATCCTGCCAAATTCGGCGAGGAAGACGTCGACCTCGGCGTCGCTGTTGTCGGGACCGAAACTCAGGCGGAGAAAACCAGCGACGATATCCTCGGAAACCGCCATCGCGGCCATCACGTGGCTCGCCTTGGCCTTGCCCGAGGCGCAGGCGCTACCCGCCGACACCGCGATTCCGGCAAGGTCGAGCTGGACCAGCAACGAGGCCGAGGTCGCGCCGGGGAGTGAGATGGCGCCGATGGTCGGCACTCGCGGTGAATCCTCGCCGATGATCGACGCGCCGGCGGCCTTGACCCCGGCTTCGAGCCGAGCGCGCAGCGCCGCCATCCGGTCCATGTCGTAGGGCTTTACGGCAAGCGCGGCGGCGAACGCGAGCGCGCCGGGAACGTCCTGCGTGCCCCTTCGATAACCCTTCTCCTGCCCGCCGCCGCACGGTGCGAGCGTTCCGAGATCGCGCACCAGCAAGGCGCCGATCCCCGGCGGACCGCCAAGTTTGTGCGCGCAAATCGCGATGAAATCGGCGTCGGGGAGCGGAATCTTCGACGCGCCTTGCGCGCAATCGGCGAGGAGCAGCGATCCCGCTGCTCGGATCATCGAGGCGATCCGATCGAGCGGCTGAACGATCCCGGTTTCGTTATTGACTTGCTGGATCGCGATCAGCCCCGGTCCCTTGGCAAGCACCTCGCCAAGCACCGTCTCGTCAATCAAGCCATCTGAACCTACCGGGATCACCAAAGCATCATCGCCCATTGCGAACGGGACGATGGCATGTTCAGTCGCACCATAGGCCCGGCCCTCGATCTTGGCGCGGCGCCCGGCGATCTCGACCGATTCGCTCGCGCCCGAGGTGAAGATGACGTCATGCCGCCAGTCGAGCACTTGCTTGAGCGTCTCGCGCGCTTCCTCGAGCAAGGCGCGGGCGGCGCGGCCTTCGCCGTGAGGGGAATTGGGGTTACTCCAGCCGTCGAGCCCGCGCGCGAAGGCGTCTCGCGCCGGACCGATCACCGGCGTGGTCGCAGCATGGTCGAAATAGATACGGTCGGTCAAAAGCCTCAGATCCCCGCGCCTGATAATCGCTGCAATTGCCAGCGCTCGGCTCGTCCCTATATAGGCACTGCCCGCGCGGCGCACCTGCCCGCGCATCCACCGATCGTCAACCGCGAGCTTGCCAACCCATGCCCGAAGTCATTTTTCCTGGTCCCGAAGGCCGCCTCGAAGGCCGCTTCAACCCCGGCCCGCGCCCGCGCGCACCGGTCGCGATGATCCTCCACAGCCACCCGCAGGCCGGGGGCACGATGAACAACAAGATCGTGCAATTGCTGTACAAGACCTTCGTCCGCCGGGGCTTCGCCACCTTGCGTTTCAATTTTCGCGGGGTCGGCAAGAGCCAGGGGACGTTCGACAATGGCATCGGCGAATTGTCCGACGCGGCGAGCGCGCTCGACTGGGTCCAGCAAATCCATCCCGAGGCCGAGACTACTTGGGTCGCAGGCGTCAGCTTCGGCGCGTGGATCGGCATGCAGCTGCTGATGCGCCGGCCCGAGATCAAGGGCTTCATCTCGATCGCGCCCC
>JBBRTO010000087.1:0-8546 GCA_038244345.1 Sphingomonadales bacterium
TCAGGTCGGCGCGGCAATGGGCGACTCAAGCCTGATGTTCCTCGCACTCCGCGATGGCCAGCCGATTGCCGGGGCGCTCAATTATGTCGGCAGTGACACGCTTTACGGCCGCTATTGGGGAGCAGCCGAGGAAGTGCCCTTCCTCCATTTCGAGCTAAGCTATTATCGAGCGATCGAATGGGCGATCGACCACCAGCTGGCGACCGTCCAGGCCGGCGCGCAGGGCGAGCACAAACTCGCGCGCGGTTACGAGCCGGTCATCACCCGCTCGGCCCATTTCCTCCCCGACCCCGGCTTCCGCAGTGCCGTCAGCGATTTCGTCGAGCGCGAACGTGAAGCGATCGCGGTCGAACTGGCCTGGGCGAGGGATGCGCTACCGTACAAATCGTCATCGCGAGGAGCGTAGCGACGCGGCAACCTACCTGTTCGAGCCGCGTACCTCCCCAAACACATGCACTTCGCGCTCGCTATCGCGCGCCAGCGCCCGGTACATTCCCGGCGTGGTGAACCCCCACGCCGCTTCGCCCGTCGGCGCCACTGCGATCAGCCCGCCATTGCCGCCGAGCGCGACGACATCGGCCAGCACCCCGTCGAGCGCTTCCGGCAATCCTGCACCGCTCAGCATCATCCGCATCGCCAATTGGTGCGCCCCGACCGCGCGGATGAAGGCTTCCCCCAATCCCGTCGCACTGACCGCACAGGCGCGGTCGTCGGCGTAGGTCCCGGCCCCGATCAGCGGAGAATCGCCGATCCGCCCCCAGCGCTTGGCGGTCAGCCCGCCGGTCGAGGTTGCCGCAGCGACATGGCCGGCCTGGTCCACCGCCACCGCGCCGATCGTCCCATATTTGATGTCGGCGTCGAATGTCCCGCCCGCCGCCATTACCCGGTCGAGCTGCGCCTTGCGTTCGGGGATGACGAACCAGTCGTTGGTCACCTGCTCCAGCCCCTGCTCGCGGGCGAAGGCGTCCGCGCCGTCATAGGTCAGCAGCACATGCGGACTATGCGCCATCGCCGCCCGCGCCGCGCTCACCGGCGCTCGCGTGGTGGTCATTCCCGCCACCGCGCCCGCCCGCCGGTCGCGCCCGTCCATGATCGCCGCGTCGAGCTCGCACCGGCCCTCGGTCGTCAGAACGCTGCCCCGCCCCGCGTTGAACGACGGATCCTCCTCCAGCACCCGCGCCGCCGCCTCGACCGCATCGAGCGCGCTGCCGCCTCTGCTCAGCACCGCCGAGCCGGCATCGAGCGCCGCCTCAAGCCCCGCCCGCGCGCGCACTTCCTGCTCGGGCGGCAGGCTCTCGGGACGCATTGCACCGCAGCCGCCGTGGATGACCAATGTCCAGTTCATTCGCCTGCCCTAGCGCGGCCCGCCGTTCGATTCCAGTTGACTCCCCAAACAAATGATATAAATCTGATATCAGTTTAACAGGGGAAACATCATGTCCGATCCGGTCTTCGCTTTGACCTCCAGCCGTGAACATCCGGCACCGACCGCCAGCGGCTACGTAATGCTGCTGGTGCTGCTCGTCGCCATCGTCATCCAGATTTTCGGGATCGTCCAGCTCGCCAACGATCATCCGTCCATGCTGGCGATCGCCGCCGTGATTGTCGGCCCGCTGACCATCCTGCTAATCGCCCCCGGCTTCTACATGCTCCAGCCCAACCAGGCCGCGGCGATCACCTTGTTCGGTTCGTACAAGGGCAGCGATCGCGCCACTGGCCTGCGCTGGGTACTTCCGTGGCTGATCCGCAAGAAACTCTCGGTCCGCGCCAACAACTTCATCTCCGACCGGATCAAGGTCAACGATTTGCGTGGCAACCCGATCGAGATGGCGGCGCAGATCGTGTGGCGCGTGGTCGATACCGCCCAGGCGCTCTTCGACGTCGACGATTACGGCCAGTTCGTGAAGGTCCAGGTCGAAGCCGCGGTCCGCACCATCGGCTCGCGTTATCCGTATGACGATTTCGAACATATGGAAGTGACCCTGCGCGGCAATCACGACCAGGTCGGGACCGAGCTTCGCACCGAGCTCCAGCACCGCCTCGCGGTCGCCGGGATCACGGTCGACGAATGCGGCTTCACCCACTTGGCTTACGCGCAAGAAATCGCCGGCGCGATGCTCCGCCGCCAGCAGGCGCAGGCAGTGGTCGCCGCGCGCAAGACCATGGTCGAAGGCGCGGTCGGGATGGTCGAGATGGCGCTTGCCATGCTGAGTGAGAAGAATGTCGTCGAATTGGACGATGAGCGCCGCGCGGCGATGGTATCGAACCTGATGGTCGTGCTGGTCGGCGACCGCGATACCCAGCCGGTCGTCAACGCCGGCACCTTGTACCAGTAAGCGGACCGTGGGCGGCGAGCGCAAATCTTACCCGTTGAGGGTCGATCCCGCTTTGTGGGCAGCGATCGAGCGCTGCGCCGCCGCCGACCTGCGCTCGGTTAATGCCCAAGTCGAATGCCTGCTGCGCGAAGCGATGAAGTTGCGCGGAATCAAACTCGAGCCGCCCCGGCCCGCCCGCCGCGGCCGCCCACCCAAGGATAGTGTTGAATGAGCGATCGCCCGGAATGGTTCGCGCCGCATAGGTACGGCATGGGCATTGGCTGGCCGATCTCATGGCAGGGCTGGGTGCTAGGTATCGCCCTGATCGCCGTTGTGCTGTTCGGCTGGTGGCTGTTCGGCGAAGACGATCCGCGGTCGCTGGCGATCGTCATTCCCGCAATCTTTGGTTACGTCATCATCGCCGCGCGAACCACAAAGGGTGGCTTCCGCTGGCGCTGGGGAGGAGATGATTAATGATACTGTTGCTCTTGGCCGCCGCGCTCGCCGCTGCGCCGCTCGCAGAACGCCCACTTGTTGCGCCCGGCCCGCTTGCGTCTTTGTCGGGCACCCTGCTTGACGCTGGCCAGCGCGCCTCGGTGGTCGTCATCATCCCCGGCTCGGGCCCGACCGACCGCGACGGCAACAACCCGCTCGGGGTCACTGCGTCAAGCTACCGCTTGCTCGCCCAAGGTCTCGCCAAGCGCGGCATCACCACCGTCCGCATCGACAAGCGCGGGATGTTCGGCAGCAAGGCCGCAATCGCCAATGGCAATGACGTGACGATCGCCGCTTATGCCGCCGACGCTCACGCCTGGGCCAGGGCCGCGCGCGCCGCCACCGGGGCAAAATGCGTCTGGCTGTTGGGTCACAGCGAAGGTTCGCTGGTCGCGCTCGTCGCCGGCCAGGATCGCACCGATTTGTGCGGCGTGATCAGCGTCTCGGGCGTCGGCCGCAAGTTCGGAACCGTGATCCGCGAGCAGCTCCAGGCGAACCCCGCCAACGCCCCGATCCTCGCCCCTGCGCTGGCCGCGCTGGATAGCCTGGAAAAGGGCCAGCGGGTTGACTCAAAAACGCTCCCGGCCCCGCTCCAGCCCCTGTTCGGCGAGGCGACCCAGCCGTACCTGATCAATCTGATGGCGCAGGATCCGGCGAAGCTCGCGGCCTCGCTCAATCTGCCACTGCTGATCGTCCAGGGCGATCGCGACCTGCAGGTCAAAGTCGATGACGCCAAGGCGCTCGCCGCGGCCCAGTCCAGGGCGAAACTGGTGGTGCTCCCCAGCGTCAATCATGTGCTCAAGATCGTCGCCACCGACGACCGCGCCGCCAACTTCGCGACCTATGCCGATCCGTCGCTGCCCATCGCGCCCGGCGTGATCGATGCCGTCGCCGCCTTCGTCGGCAAGCGTTAGCGCTTTTGCCCCGGGGCGATGGCCTCGGGGCCGAGCGCATCGTCGAGCAGCCTCGCCAGCCTGAGGCCGCCCGTGGCGACATCGCGCCGCAACAGCGGGATCAGTTTCTGCACCTCAGCCTCGCTCAATGTCGGTCGCGCCGCTGGTTTGTCGCCGCACGGATCGCCGATCAGCGAAGCATAGGCCTGCTCGCGCGCCGCCGCCCAGCCTTCGCGGCTCCAGTCGGTCACGCTCCCGCTCGCCAGCGCCGCGCGATCCGCCGCCGACATCCCCGCCACCAGCCCGGCCGCACCCCCCGGCGGGGTCGAGATCGCGCGCTCGGCGAGATAGCCGTCCCAGATCGAATGCAAATTGGTCCGCCCGCCGACCAGCCCGTAATTGGCCTTGACCTCGTTGCCGCCCTTGTCGCCGCGGTCACCGGCATGCATCGGCTGCGCCAGATCGCCCATGAAATGGACCAGGAAGGCCAGCGCCATCACCCGCTCGCGCAACGGCACCTTGGGGTCGGCCAGCAGCCGCGCATTGCGCTCGACCTGCGCCGAGACGCAATTGCCATCCTTGCACGCGGCCTTCAGGTCGAACGGGCGGCAGATGTCGACATTCTGATAATGCCATGAATAAGCATAAGCGAAGCGGTCGCCCAATGGCTTGATGCAGTCGGCCCACACGCTCGCTTGCTCGATCGTCGCCACCGGGCATTCCGGCGTCTCGAGCAACCGCCCCTGGCGAAGCAGCGCCATGATCTTGCCGCGAGTATCGGGCCGGACATGGTCGAGCGCGATCCGCCCGATCGTCTCATGGCCATATTCCCAGTAAGCCGCGGCGGGGCTGGCCCACGCCATCAGCGCGGCGCAACACAGGATCAGGGATCGAATCGGCACCAGCGCTCCTTAACGCCCCGCGCCGCGTTTGCCAGCTGCGCTCGTCAGCCGACCGACAATTCCTGCTGCTGGTTGATCAGCCGCCACTCGTCGAGATCGGCCAGCATCGCCCGGGCCGATTGCTCGAACAGATCGGCCGATCGGGCGAGGTCGCCGCGCGCCCCGACCAATTGCGCCTCGATCGCGCGCAAGGTTTGCGCGGTCGATCGCGATCGCTCTGCGCTGCCCCCGAAATCGCCCTGATAGCGGATTCCGAATATCGCCGTCGCCACCGCCGGAAGGCCGGCCGACAGCAGGGTCAGCCAATTGTTCATCGCGCTCACCCACTGCGGATCGACCTGCAGCATCACGATCACCAGCGCGCTGGCGAACAGGGTCAGCACGAACAATGCCGTGCCGATCCATTCGAGCCGCTCGTCGAGCGTGTCGATCTGCTTCGCGCTGGCCTCGTGATAGGCGATTTGGGGCGCGATCTCGTGGCACGCGATCGCCTCGGTCAGCAACGCCGCGCGCTCCTTGTCGATCGACCCGTTGGGACAGCCCATCGCCCGCCACACCCCGGCAGCATACCAGTCGATCCACCGCCGCGGCACCGGGTTGGTGATGCTGCCGGGCGCGTCGGGCGCGGCCACCCCGAGCAGTTTCAGGCTCCTCAACGGCCGCAATCGCTCGGCCAGCTGGCGATAATCGAGCCACCGCCTGTGCCATTCGTGGCGCACGCCGAAGCGGGTGTTGAAGATTACCGCCAGCGCCACCGCAAACTCGATCAGTGCCAGCGCGGTCTTGGTCGCGGGCAGCGTGAAGCTCGACAGGCCGAGCAGCACCGCGCTCGCCGCAAGCAGGAAGTTGAACACATGCCCGCTGCGGAAATTCTGCGCATAATAGCCTGCTAGCCGGTCGCTCCAGGCATAGGCGCGCTCGAGCAAATGGAGCGACGCGCTGATCCCGTGCTTGCCGCTGCACTCGGTCGAGAAATTCTGCCATTCGGCGTCGATTGCCGCGGCGCATTTGGATTCGCGCCAGTGGCTGCTTTTCAACCGGCTCACCCCGGCCAGCATCAGCAGCAACGGATATTCCAGCCGACCGCGCACCCGCCGCGCTTTTTCGGCGAGGAAGCGGTCGTAGAAAATGCGTTCGTTGGAATCGGGCGGCGGAGTCAGAATCGCGCCAATCATCCGCGCCAGCAAATCGGGCTCGAACGGCTGCTGGATCCCGCGGTCGTCGCCGCTGCGGGTGACGACATTGGGGTCGAACCCGCTCCACAGCAGGCCCATCGGGCGCTGCCCGTCGGACGGCACGTGGATTACCGGCGTGCCTTGCGCCACCGCCAGGTGGACCACTTCGGCGGTGCCGCCGCGCCCGCGCGGCGGCCGCCCGTCCCACACTGCGATCAGCACATCGCAATGCGCGATCGTCGCCCGCCCCGCCGCCATATAGGCCTCGGCATCGTCGTCCGGATCGCCGGGCAGCTCGAGCACGCAATCCGACTGGTCGAGCAAGGCGGTAAACCGCGCCGCCGCCGCAGGGTCGGGAAAGTCGCGCACATAGGTCGCGCGGTCGAACGGCAGCACGGTCTGCAACCGCCAGCCCCGCGCCAGCCCCGCCTCGGCCGCCATCTGGTCGGCCCCGTCGGCCAGTGGCGACACCAGGGTCAGCGTCGGCGGCGCGGCTGCGAACAACGCGCTTTCACGCTTGAACAGCGCCATCGCCTCGCGCTCGATGGTGTCGAGCGCGAGGGCAATCTCATCCCGGATCGCCGCCACCCGAGCATCGTCCAGCGCCCCCAGCCGATGCCCGGTAACGCCAACCGTCAGCGCGAACGGAAGTTGGGGTGGGGCGAGGGCCGTCGATTCGCTATTCAATGACTGCCCTTTTACTCATTGGGCAAGCAACATCTGCACCCCGATGTACGCCAGTGCGCCGACGCCGAGGCCAGCCGCAAACGTGCCGAACGCACTGAAATCGGATCGACTGCCCGGCAAGCCCCCATTCTGGTTGCCGCCGCCCGGATCGACCGGCACATAATTGGTGCTTGTCGGATCGCTTTTCGGGACGAGGTTGAGCGTGAACCAGAATTCCTGCTGCGCCATGTCCATGTTGATCACGTCGATCCATTCGCCAGCGGGGTCCATATCGTCGATCCAGAATGTGTCGGGCAAATGGCAGGCTGAAGTCGGACAGGCGGCGGTGTCAGTGCCTAATTTGACCCACAGCGCGTCGCTCTTGTTGGGCGTGAAGCGCAACGAGGATTGGTTGAACTTGTTGATGTCGAACCGGACTCGATAATGGTCCGTCTTCTTGATGTTGTCGTTCGTCTTGTTGAAGATCAGCAGCTGATCCTGTGGGATAATCTTGCCCTTGTGGCTCAGCACCGGTTTCGCGCCTGGCGGCCCCCCGGTAATCGCTTCCACAATCTCGTACGTCCTACCCTTGCTTGCCATCATACCCTCCCTGTGTACGTTGCTTAATTTGACGCTCTGAAACCTGTGGCCGCCAGCTTGGCGAAGATCGGTTTCGCTTCGTCCGCCCGGCCAAGCCGCCGCAGCAGCTCGGCACGTTCATTCATCTCCCACGGGCGTTCGATCTGGTTGACGGGCAGCGGTGCTAGACCGTCGCTCCACGCCGCCTTGGCGCCGACAAAATCCCCCGCCCGGCGGCGGATATCGCCAAGCAGCCGCTGTTCGGCGGCAATGCTGTAGCGGTCCTTGATCGGATCAGCGCTGCGTTCGGTCCGGGCCGACGCTACTGCCTGAACGGCCAATTTCATCGCATCGGCAGGCACCTTGTCCGCCAGCGCCAACCGCGACCGGACCGATAGGCAAGCCGTCTGCAACGGCCGCCAAGTCGCGCTTGGATCACGCGCCAGGACGCGCCGCGCATCGCTACATCCGGCGCTTTCTGCAATCGCCGCCTCGGTCGGCCGATTGGCCTCGATCAGAGTCTTGGCAAGATCCAGCCTCGCCTGCGCCGCAAGCCCTCGCCAATAGGCATTGTCCGGCTCGACCGGGATCAGACGGTCGGCCTCGGCCACGGCGAGGCGCAATTGCTCGATCGCGCGTATATATTCGCCTTTGGAGGCGAGCAGTATCCCGAGCGCCTGATAGGCTGGGATCAGATGATCGCGGAACACGACGTCGGTCCTCCCGTCCGCGATCAGCCGACGCAGGAACGCCAATTCCTGTTGGCGCGTGGTGATTGCCAGATCGAAGCGGCCCTGGGAGCGGAGCGTGTCGGCAAGCCAGGCCAGAAGCGTCGAATATTCGGTCTGATAGTCGGCGTTTGCGGAGTCCCTCGCGGCCAAGGATTGCATTGGCGAGATCGAGCTTTTGAAGATTTGTTCGGCTTCGACGAAACGGCGCTGGTTATACAAAGTGATGCCGATATTCTCATTGGCGTAGAGCACTTCCATTTGCCATTTTGGATTGCCCGGATCGACGGCGACCATCCGGTCTGCGAGGCGCTTATACTCGCGATATTCCACTTCGGCCTGCGCTGCCTGCCCGCGCTTGCGCGCAATTTCGCCGATCCAGAAAACATTCTGCGCATGATCGAACAATCGCTGGGGATCATTGGGCGATCGCTCGACCAGTTCCGCCGTGCTGCGCCTCGCCTCACGATAACGCGCCAGCGCTGCGTCGGGGTTGGCGCGAGCCTTGGAAATCTGACCCAGCAAATTCAGCGCCCTGCTGCGCTGTGCAAGCGCCGCGTCGCTCAATTCGGTCTTGTCCTGCTGCTCGAAATATTGAAGTGCCCGCGTGCCAACCGCGTCGAGCGCCTTCAGCTTGCCAATTGGCTCCAGCTCATCCCGCAAATCGCCCAGCATAAACCCAACCAGCCCCTCGGCCTCGCGCCGCTGGTCGCGGGCTTCGTCGCGCTTGTCGAAGGCGAATACTGCCAGCCCGCTCGCCACCGTCATCCCCGCAAGCGACGCCGCCGCGACA
>JBBRTO010000088.1:0-8477 GCA_038244345.1 Sphingomonadales bacterium
ACCCTCTAGAGCCGAATTCCGGGGGCCGAACTGTGCATAAGCCTGTGGATAAGTGCGCGACTCGACCGCGCGACCTCGCTGCGCTCTGATCGCTGTGTTCGGCGGCCCCCAGGACAGGCTGCGCTCAGCGATGGTGCCGGATGCAGGAATCGAACCCGCGACCTTCGGTTTACAAAACCGCTGCTCTACCATCTGAGCTAATCCGGCGCGGGTCGCGCTTTAGCTTCGACCCACGCGCCGCGTCCAGCGAAACGCGATTGAGGCGGCCCGGATATCCTGCTTGATAGTCGGGTGGAGCGCAGCTGGGACTTTGCGATCGATCGCGGCGGGACGTTTACCGACATTGTCGCTCGCCGCGCCGATGGCCTGCAACGCGTGATGAAATTGCTGTCGGACAATCCGCGTCGTTATGCCGATGCCGCTTTGGAGGGGATCGCCCGGATCCTCACCGAGGAAAATGGGACGCTGGGCGCGGTTCGGATGGGGACGACGGTCGCGACCAACGCTTTGCTCGAGCGCAAGGGCGAGCGGGTCGCGCTGGCGATCACCCGCGGCTTTGGCGATGCCTTGCGGATCGGCACCCAGGCGCGGCCCGATATTTTCGCGCGCCACATTGTCCTGCCGTCGATGCTCTACGAGGCGGTGGTCGAAATCGACGAGCGGATCGGTCCCGACGGGACGATCGTCCGGCTGCTCGACGAAGCCGCGGCGCGGTTGGCGTTCGAGGGGCTTCGCGGCGAGGGATATGAGGCGATCGCGATCCTGCTGATGCACGGCTGGCGTTACCCCGATCACGAGGCCCGCCTCGCCGACATCGGCCGCGAGTTCGGCTTCGCGCAGGTTTCGGTCAGCCATGAGGTCGCGCCATTGATCAAATTGATCGCGCGCGGCGACACCACGGTGGTCGATGCCTATCTCTCGCCGATCCTGCGCCGCTACGTCGATCGGGTCGCTACCGGCCTCGCCGGTGCACCGCTGCAGTTCATGCAGTCGAACGGCGGATTGACCGGCGCGACAGGGTTTCGCGGCAAGGATGCATTGCTGTCGGGGCCGGCCGGCGGGGTGGTCGGGATGGTCGCCTCCGCCAAGTCGCACTTCGCCAATGGCGAGCCGGTGCGGCTGATCGGGTTCGACATGGGCGGCACCTCGACCGACGTGTCGCATTACGCCGACCGGTTCGAGTTGGCCGAGGAAAGCGTCGTCGCCGGGGTGCGGGTGCGCGCGCCGATGATGAAGCTCAACACCGTCGCGGCGGGTGGCGGGTCGATCTGCCGGTTCGACGGGATGCGCTTTCGAGTCGGGCCGCAGTCGGCGGGCGCGCAGCCCGGTCCGGCCTGTTACCGCGCGGGCGGACCGCTGACGGTGACCGACTGCAACCTCGTTCTGAGGCGGATCGACGCAGGCCATTTCCCCAGCGTGTTCGGCCTCGCGGGCGACCAGCCGCTCGACGTCGAAGCCTCGCGCGCCCGCCTATTCGAGATCGCCGATGCGCTCGGTGACGGCCGCACCCTCGAGGCAATCGCCGAGGGCTTCATCGCCATAGCGGTCGACAATATGGCCGCCGCGATCCGCAAGATCTCGATCGCGCGCGGGCATGACGTGACGCTCTACACGATGGCCTGCTTCGGCGGCGCCGGTGGCCAGCATGCCTGCGCGGTGGCCGACGCGCTTGGGATGACCCGCATCCTGGTGCATCCGCTGGCGGGCGTACTATCGGCGCATGGGATTGGGCTGGCCGACGTCAAGGCGATCCGCGAGGCCAGCTGGATCCAGCCGCTCGACGAGGACTTCGAAGGCGCGCTGGCGACGCTCGAAGCTGCGGCAGTGGCGGATTTGGTGGGGCAGGGCATCGACCAATCCGAGATCATCACCCACCGCCGCGCCCGCCTCCGCCTCCCCGGCAGCGACTCCACCATTGAGCTCGACGTTGGTCCCGACCTGGCCGCCCAATTCCACCACCTTCACCGCCAGCGGTTCGGCTACGCCGAGCCCGACGCGATGCCGGTGGTCGAAGCGCTGGTGGTCGAAGCGGTTAATTCCTCCCCGAGCTTCCTCGGGGAGGGGGACCATCCGCAGGATGGTGGAGGGGTTCTCGCCGGCCCCGCGCTGATCTTCGACGACACATCGACGATCTTCATCGCACCCGGCTGGTCGGGCGAGCGCGCCTCCGACGGCACGCTGATCCTCACCCGCGCCACCCCCGCGATCCGCGCCCACGCGCCAGGCACCCAAGCCGATCCGGTGCGCCTCGAGATCTTCAACAACCTCTTCATGGCCATCGCCGAGGAAATGGGAGTCGCGCTTCAGGCGACGGCGACCTCGGTCAACATCAAGGAGCGGCTCGATTTCTCCTGCGCCCTGTTCGACGCCTCGGGGGCCCTCATCGCCAACGCGCCGCACATCCCGGTTCACCTCGGCTCGATGGGTGAAAGCATCCGGGTGATCATCGACACTCGCGGCGGATCCCGCGACGGGCGCGGGATCCGCCGCGGCGATGCCTATGTCCTCAACGACCCCTATCGCGGCGGCACGCATTTGCCCGACATCACGGTTATCGTCCCCGTTTTCTATGACGGCGCGACCGCCCCGTCCGCCTTCGTCGCGGCGCGCGGGCATCATGCGGATGTCGGCGGAATTGCACCCGGATCGATGCCGCCCGACAGCCGCAGCATCGCCGATGAAGGCGTGGTGATCGACAATCAATTGATGGTCGACCAAGGCCGCTTCCTTGAGCCCGATATGCGCGCGATCCTCGCCACCGGAATCAATCCCGCACGCAATCCCGACCGCAATATCTCCGACCTTCGCGCCCAGCTCGCCGCCTGCGTCCGCGGCGCAGACTCTCTCGTCCAGACCGCGCGCGAGCAAGGTGCCGACGTCGTCGCGGCCTACATGGATCACGTCCTCGCCAATGCCGAGGAATCGGTTCGCCGGTTGCTCCACGGGCTAGACGATGGCGCCTTCACCTACGCGATGGATAACGGCGCCCAGGTCCAGGTCGCGATCCGCATCGACCGCACCGCCCGGAGCGCGACCTTCGACTTTACCGGGACCAGTCCCCAGCTGGCCGACAATTTCAACGCCCCGCGATCAATCGTCCGCGCCGCCTCGCTCTATGTCGTTCGCACGTTGATCGACGACGTCATCCCGTTGAACGACGGCTGCCTTCGCCCGATCACCCTGATCGTCCCCGACCCGTCGATGCTCAGTCCGGCCTTCCCGGCGGCGGTGGTCGCGGGCAATGTCGAGACCAGCCAGGTGGTGACCGACGCTCTGTTCGCCGCCACCGGGCGCCTCGCGCCTTCGCAGGGCACGATGAACAATTTCACCTTCGGCAATTCGGCCCGCCAATATTATGAAACGATTTGCGGCGGGTCGGGCGCGGGGCCGGATCATGACGGGACCGACGCAGTCCAGACCCACATGACCAACAGCCGGCTGACCGACCCCGAGATATTGGAAACCCGGCTGCCGGTGCGGCTCGACCGGTTCGCAATCCGCCGCGGATCGGGCGGGCCCGGCGCGCATCATGGCGGCGACGGGGTGGTTCGCGAGATCACCTTCCTCGAGCCGATGCGCGCCAACATCCTCGCCAACCGCCGCAAGATCGCGCCGCGCGGGATCTGCGGCGGGGGCGATGCGGCACCGGGGCGCAACTGGGTCGAGCGCGGCGATGGCACCATCGAAATGCTCACCGCCACCGCTTGGGCGGAGATGCAGCCAGGCGAACGTTTCATCATCGAAACGCCCGGCGGCGGCGGGTTTGGAAAGGAACAGCAATGATCAATTACTGGCCGCTGATCGGGATCTTGCTGGTCGTCATTGGCTTCGCGCTGAAATTGAACCCGATGCTGGTTGTCACCGCCTCGGCGCTCGTCACCGGGCTGATCGCCGGGATGGGGCCGGTCGAGGTCGTCTCGACCTTCGGCAAGGCGTTCAACGACAACCGCATCATCGCCATCGTGTGGATAGTGCTGCCGGTGATCGGCAGCCTCGAGCGGTTCGGGCTCCAGCAGCGCGCGGCGCACCTGATCCGCTCGATGAAGCGTGCCACCGTCGGGCGGCTGCTCATCTTCTACCTCGGTTACCGCCAGATCACCTCGGCGATCGGGCTGCAATCGACCGCCGGCCACCCGCAGACGGTGCGGCCACTGGTCGCGCCGATGGCGCTTGCGGCGGCTCAGAAGAGCCATGGCGACCTCACCGATGCCGACGCCGACCGGGTCAAGGCAATGGCCGCGGCGACCGACAATGTCGGCTTGTTCTTCGGCGAGGACATCTTCATCGCCATCGGCTCGATCGTGCTGATTCAGCAGACGCTGGCGACCTACGGCTACAATCTCGAGCCGCTCCAGTTGGCCTTGTGGGCAATCCCCAGCGCGATCGGCGCCTTCATCATCCACGGCTTCCGACTGTGGCGGTTCGACAAGCGGCTGAGGAGGGTGCCACGATGATCACGCTCCACTGGCTGTACATGCTCGCGGGCGCGATGTTCGCCGCTTTCGCGATCCTCAGCGCTACCGACCGAAGCAATGGCAAGCGGTTCGGCAATGCCGCTTTCTGGGGGTTGATGGCGTTGAGCTTGCTTGGCGGCGACCGGATCGGCAACTTCGGCAATGGCCTGCTGGTGCTCGGGCTGGCCGGGCTGGCGGGGTTCAACTTTCTCGGTAAGAGCCATCCGCCGACCACCAGCGAGCCCGAGCGCGAGGCCTTTTCCGCGCGGCTGGGCAACCGACTGTTCCTGCCCGCCTTGATCATTCCCGTGACCGCCTTGGCTGGCACCTTGCTCTACAATTACACCGCGTTCGGCGCCGCCGGGTGGATCGAGGCCAAGCGCGAAACCTATGTGTTCTTAGCGCTCGGCGTGCTCATCGCGCTCTCCGTCATTTACATTTGGCTCCGTCCGCCAGCCCTCGCGCCCTTGCAGGAAGGGCGGCGGCTGATCGATTCGATCGGCTGGGCGGCGGTGCTTCCGCAAATGCTCGCCGCGCTCGGCGTATTGTTCGCCGCGGCGGGGGTCGGCGACGCGATCGGTGCGCTTGCCGGGATCGTCATCCCCGAGGGCAATCTGATCCTCACCGTGATCATCTACACCGCCGGCATGGCGCTATTCACGATGATCATGGGCAATGCCTTCGCGGCCTTCCCAGTGATGGCCGCGGCGATCGGGGTGCCGCTGCTGATCGTCCAGCATCACGGCAATCCGGCGGTGATCGGCGCGGTGGGGATGCTGGCGGGCTTCTGCGGCACGCTGATGACCCCCATGGCGGCCAACTTCAACCTGGTCCCGGCGGCGTTGCTCGAGCTCAAGGATCAATATGGCGTGATCCGCGCTCAGGTGATGACCGCACTGCCCCTGCTGGTGCTCAACACCTTGCTCATATTGCTGGTGGCGTTCCGGTGAGGCTCGATTCGGCATTGGCGTCGCGGATAGCGGGAATCGCGCTCGGCCATGTCACCCGCGAATATCCGCACAAGCTCGACCATGTGCTGATGGGCGACGAGGACGCGCTGCCGCCGCGCACGCTCCACCCGATCTTCTTCGGCAGTTTCGACTGGCACAGCTGCGTCCACGGCTGGTGGACCTTGCTGACGCTTAGGCGAATGTTTCCGGAGATGGCGGAAGCAGCGGCGATCGACCGACTGGCGGAGTCCGCCTTCACGGCCGAAAACGTTGCCGCAGAACTCGCTTACCTCGACCGCCCTTTGTCAGCCGGGTTCGAGCGGCCCTACGGCTGGGGCTGGCTGCTCGCGCTTCATCTCGAGGCGACCCGCCACCCAGTGCTCGGCTATCTCCTCGAACCGCTCGCCCGCGCGTTCGCCGGGCGCTTCGCCCCCTATCTCGCCAAGCTGACTTACCCGATCCGCACCGGCACCCACGCCAACACCAGCTTCGCCTTGATCCTCGCGCTCGACTGGGCGGACACGTTCGACGCCTCGCTTGCCGCCACGACCCGCGCCTGGGCCAGCGAGAAATTCGCCGCCGACCGCGACTGCCAGGCGTGGGAGCCCGGCGGCGACGAGTTCCTCTCCTCCGCGTTGACCGAGGCGCTGCTGATGCGGCGCTGCCTCGACGACGCGGAATTCGCGGGCTGGTTCGCCGCCTTCCTGCCGCGTGTCGCCGACCGCGATCCGGCGAGCCTGTTCACCCCCGCCACGGTCAGCGACCGCAGCGACGGCAAGATCGCGCATCTCGACGGCCTCAACCTCAGCCGCGCCTGGTGCTGGCGCGGGATCGCGCCCGCGCTCCCGTCCGCGTCACGCGCCATCGCGCTCGCCGCCGCCGACGATCACCTCGCCACCGCACTGCCGCACATCGCCGGTGACTATATGGGCGAACATTGGCTGGCGAGCTTCGCCTTGCTCGCGCTTACTGTCTAGACGATTCCAAACGTCCAGCCTTCGGTCCGCGCGATCTCGGGGGTCAGCCCCGGCGGATCGAATGCACGCGGGTTGGCGAGGTGGGCGAGCATCCCCGCCGCGGTCACCAGCGCATCGGTCTGATGATCGCTCGGCGTGGTTCGAAGCTTCACCGGTGGCGACCCAAGCGCAACCAGCGCTCGATTGAGCTCGGCGGTGGTGCGGATCTTCTTGCCCGACAGCCCCGCCTTCAAAATGTAGATTCGCGTGTAAATCTCGACCACCGCGCTGTGGCCATCGCTCAATTCGTCCATCGGCCAAATGGCGAAAGGGTTGCCCTCGAGCCAGTGCAGCAATCGCATCCCCGAGAAACTCGCCTTCGCCACCTGCGCCGCGCCGATCGCGTCGTACGCGCTGGCGGTTTTCCGCCCGCCAAGCTCGTTCAATCTCTGGTCGCATCGGCGGAAGAAGACGAATTCGGCCTTAACCCCGTCGGCAATCCCGAAGTAGAAATGCTTGCGATGCGCCACCTCGAGGAAGCTTGCCGCGCCAAAATCCTCATCATCTGCCACCTCGTCGACATAGGCCCAGAACTCGCGCGCATTGGTCGGCACGTCCTCGCCCGGCAAATAGGATCCGCGCTCGATCAGCGGCGGGGCGAAACTGAAGTCGAAGCCGAACAGGGTCGGTTCCTTCGCCGCCTCGTGCACCAGCCAAGTCGCCACCTCGCCGCGTGACCAGACATGCCCCGGGCGCACCAATCGCGGCGGCACGCCCGCGCGCGCCTCGGCAATGGCAATCCCCTTGTGCTGGCTGCCCTTCGCCCCCGACCAGTCGATCGCGACCGTGCGGGTGAAGTGGCTCACACCAACGGCGGCTGGCTGTCATCCCCGGTCGGCGCCGGGCGCTTGAGGCGTGGCTGGGGGCGCGGCGTGCGCGGCGCCTTGTCGTCCTGCCAATCCTCCAGCATTCGAGCGGCGAAATCGCGCCCGCCGAGCCCGAAGGCGATGGCGGCGGCGATCGCCGCCGAGCCGAGGATCAGCCCGAATGCCATCATCACGATCTGGTCGGCCAGCCCCATGAAGGTCAGCCCGATCGCGGTGAACAGTGCGACGATGGCATATTTGACGATCGTCTGGGCATAGCCAGCTTCGCCGGTCGAGCTCCCGACCAGCCCGGCGAGGATCCGCGCCAGGAACAGCCCGACGACGATGATCACCGTGCCGAAAATGACTTTCCCGCCGAGCTCGGTGATCTGGAAGATCAGCGCCGCGACGCTGTCGCCGCCCAATTGCCGCGCCGCCTCGATCGCCGCGCCGAGGAGGATCGCCGTCATCGCGATCGCCCCGACCACCCGCGACGGATTGGACGAGGCCGGCATCACGCCCAGCGCGCGGACGCTATTGTCGAAGCCAAGCCCCGGCAGCACCGTCTCGATCAAGGTCTTGACGAAGCGCGCGATGAGAAAGGCGATGGCCAACCACAATAAAGCCCCGAACACCCGCGGGATTGCCACCGCAATGGTGTTGAGCATGTTGGTTGCCGGGCCCGAAATCGCCTCGATCTTGAGGATTTGAAGCGCGGCGATGGCGGCGAAGATGATGATGATCGCGCTAACCGTCATTCCGACGGCTTTGGCGATCGTGCTCCGCGCTGGGGCGACGCCCTCGCTCGCAACTCCGGTTTTGTCGACCGCGACCGGCGAATCGCCCAGCTTGAGCCCGGCGCGGCTGGCCAGCCGCTCGAGGTTCAGGGCGCCGAGCGCAGCCTCGATGATGTGGCCGACGATCCGCCCGAGGATCAGCCCGGCGAAGAAGATCAGCCCAGCCCCGAGCAAATTGGGGATGAACGCCGCAACTTCGTTCGTCAGCACTGTCACCGGAGTTACTACCTGGCTCAACCCCAGCGGCTGGAGCGCCGCGATAAGCCCAACCAGCCACACCAGCCAGTAAGCCAGCCGCCCAAGCTCTTTCCCGATGCTCTCGCCGCCGACGCCGGGATCGCGCTTGAGAATCGGCATCTTGTCGACCATCCGGGCGACCGCCCATTGCACCGCCTTGGCGATGAAGTGGGTGGCGACGAGGATCAGGATGGCGAGCAGCACCCGCGGACCCCAC
>JBBRTO010000089.1:0-8441 GCA_038244345.1 Sphingomonadales bacterium
AAGACCAACCGTTTCGAATATTTGGCGATTACCGCATCGGGCGAGCGGCGCTGGCATGAAACCCACGCCAGGCTGATCGTCGATGAAGATGGCAATGCCGACGGCATACTGAGCATCGTGCGCGACATTCACACGCAAAAAGCGGTCGAGCAAAGGTTGAGCAATGCCGCTTTAATCGATTCGTTAACCGGTTTGGACAATCGCATGGCGTATCTCGAAGCTGTCGAGCGCCGAGTCCAGGCAGGCGAGACGGAGGCTTGCGTGGCGATGCTCGACATCGACCATTTCAAGCGGGTCAACGACCTTCATGGCCACGCCGCCGGGGACGTCGTGCTTCGCGGTTTTGCCGATGTCGCGCGGCGAGTCGTTCGCGACGGCGACCTGGTGGCGCGGATCGGGGGTGAGGAATTCGCCTTCTTCTTCCCGGACACCGCGCTTCCTCAGGCGCTTGCGATCTGCGACCGGCTGCGCAGCGAACTGGGGGCGGCGACCTTCCGCGTCGGAGCATCAGCGATCAACGTCACGGTCAGCGGCGGCGTAGCGGATCTTGGCAAAGACGGCATCAACCACGCACTGAAAATCGCCGACATGGCCTTGTATCGCGCCAAGCAGGCAGGGCGGAACCAGCTCGCTCTCGCGGCCTGACCTCAGGCGAAGTTGAAGCTGATGCTCAGCCGCTCGCCCTTGGCCTTGCCCGGGAGCACCTCGTGGCGGACGAAGCTTTCCCACAGGAGGAGCATCCCGACCTTGGGCTCGATGGTAACAAACGAGCGGAGCGCTTCGGGCGCGTCCGGAAGGCGCTGCGGGGCAGCCATCATCATCGCGAGGCGCGGATCCTCGAAGCGGATCGCGCCGGTGCCGTCGGGAGCCTCAACGTAGAAGGTGCCCGAAATAATGCTGTGCGGGTGGATATGCGCCGAATGGTGGCCGCCGCCGTTCAGCAAATTGACCCACAGGCTGTCGAGCTTTGGCTTTCTGTCCCACGCCTGATTCTTGGCGAACGCGACGGCATGCTTCGCCAGCAACTTGGCGAGGTCGCCGATCACCGGATCGCGGCGCGGCAAATCGTCGAGCGAGGCGTAGCTAGTGTAGCCGGCATAGTGGTTGTCGCGACTCCAGCCCACGCCCGCGCGATCGTCGACGCTGAGCGTCCGGATCGAATGGCCAAGCTCGTCGAGCAATGTCGGAGCGGCGATCTCGGCCTGATAGAGGTTGGTCACGAAGAGCGGGCGTGAGGTCATGGACAGCGGCATAGCGGGACGGGAGCGGCGCGCAAAGTTTGGCGGCGTTGCTTGGCGGCCACAGCGCAATTTTGGCTGATTGCAATTGGTCGAAGGGCTTGCCAGAAAGCCCGCGCTGCTCGGGGTTTCTAGGGGGTGTGATGCGTTTATTATTATTGGTTTCCGCGGCGGTTTTGCCGGCTGCGGCTCTGTCGGCTCAGCCAGTTACTGGACAATCATCTTCTCCATCGCCGTGGGCACCGCCCGAAGCGGTCGATGCGGCCGCGGTGTCGATGCCGAATATCAAGTTCACGCCGACCGCCGCTGACGAAAGCGACTACGTCAAATATTTCTTTTTCAATCGCGCCGACACCGACTTCGCGACGGCGTATGCCGACATTGCGGAATGCGACAATTATGCGCGCGGCCGGCCTGCGGGGCGCGCCGGATCGAACGCCGTTGCATCGGCGGTTGCCTCGCAATTCGGGCTGGCTGGCGGCATCATCGGTGGAATGATTGCTGGCGCGATCGTCGAGGCGCAGATGGCATCCGATCGACGCAAATTACGGCGCGGGATCATGCGCACGTGCATGGGCTTCAAGGGATATTCAGCGTTCGGTCTGCCGAAGACGCTGTGGAGCGCGTTCAATTTTGAGGAGGGGTCCAAACAGACCGAGGAGGATCACCGGATGGGCTTCCTCCAGATGCAGGCCAAGATCGCGTCGGGCCCGCGCCCTACCCTGGGGGAGATTCTCTGATGTCGTTGCTTCTCCTGTCGCTCGCCCTGGCCCATGTCGTTAGCGCTCCCCACCAGTATAAGGACAAGGAAAGTGTCGGGGTCGATCCGACGATGGCGACGATCGTCGTGCGGTCGAACTACTACACCGGTATCGAACTGTTTCGCAAGGTCGAGGCAATGGATCGCGCGTCGTGGGACAGCATCCGCCAGGACGCCTATGCGAAGGCTGCCAAGAAATATCAGCGCGCGCTCAAGACGTACGAGACCGACATCAAGATGTGGAACAGCGGCAGTTCGTACGACCGGCAATTGTTGCGCTCGAAGCCCGTCAAGCCAGCGGAAGTGACGCTAGATACGATCCCGATGGCACCGATCGAACTCGACAATTATGTCGGCGTGGGACGCAAGCCATTCGTCGCCGAAGATACGGCCGGGATGCGCACTTTCATCGTCAAGGTCGTGCCGGGCACTTATTATCTCGCCGGTGCGCCCAATCCGATGGGCGCAATTGGCGTTGGCACCTGCTTTTGCATGGGGACAGTCGGTTTCACGGTGCGCCCGGGACAACTGGTCGATGTAGGGACCGTCAGGGGGCCGCCCAAGGACTTTTACGCACCCGCAACCTTCACGCCGCCGGCGGCTGGCGCCGCCGCACTGCCGCAACTCGCCGGGCGGGTGGCCGAGCCGGCAACGATATTCGCGGCCGGCAAGATGGCCAATTTCAAGGCCACCCCGGTGACCCGACTCAACCCGGTGCAGGGCATGCTCGGCTATGATCGTGACGTGCCGCTCGATGTGGCGAACGGCGGACAGCCGATACCGGCGGTGCGCTAAGGCTGCTGCTGCCGCGCGGCGACGTCGCTCATAAAGCGCGCGTCGTCGCCAGCCGCTAGCCATTCGGCCTCCGCCGACATCGCGCCAAGCAAATCGGCGAGCGCGTCCATCTCGCTCTTGGCGTAATTACCGAGCACGTAATTGGTGACATTGTTCTTGTCGCCGGGATGGCCGATCCCGATCCGCACGCGGCGAAACTCCGGGCCGAACGTGGCGTCGATCGAGCGTAGGCCGTTATGCCCCGCAAGCCCGCCGCCGGTGCGCACCTTGACCTTCATCGGTGCGAGATCGAGTTCATCGTGGAATACGGTCAGCGAGCCGATGTCTTGCTTGAAGAAATTGAGCGCCAGCTGCACCGCGTCGCCGCTGTCGTTCATATAGGTTTGCGGCTTCACCAGAAGCACTCGCTCGCGGCCGATTCGGCCCTCGGCGACCAAACTTCGAAATTTCTTCGACCAGGGCGCGAAGTCGTACATTTCGGCGATGATGTCAGCGGCCATGAAGCCGACATTGTGGCGGTGGAGCGCATATTGCGTCCCCGGATTGCCGAGACCTGCCCAGATTTGCATGGTCAATTCCTTCAAACAAAAACGCCCACCCCGCAAGCAGGATGGGCGCTGATGTAAGCCGTTAGTGGAAGCGTAGGCTTAGCCTTCCTTGCCACCCTCTTCGGTAGCAGGCGTCTCGCCGCCTTCGATCGGTTCGCCATCTTCGCCGATGGTCGGGACATCGCCTGCCTCGGTCGCGGTGTCGCCTTCTTCGGACTTCATCGCCGACGGCGCGACGAGTGTTGCGACGGTGAAATCGCGGTCATCGATCGCCGCCTTGGCGCCCTTGGGCAGCTTGACGTTGCTGATGTGGATCGAATCGCCGATGTCGAGACCGGTCAGATCGACGTGCAGCTCGTCCGGAATCTCGGCCGCGTCGCAGATCAGCTCAATCTCGTGCTGGACGACGTTGAGAACCCCGCCGCGCTTGAGGCCCGGCGAAGCTTCTTCATTGTCGAAGCGGACCGGGATCGCGACGGTGACTGTGCTATGCTCGCCGATGCGCAGGAAGTCGACGTGGATCGGCCGGCTCGACACCGGGTGGAACTGGACGTCTTTCGGCAGCGTGCGGTGGCTCTTGCCGCCGGCGTCGATCATCACGATCGTGTTCATGAAGTGGCCGGTCGAAAGCATCTTGGCGAGGCTCTTTTCATCGACATGGACCGACAATGGAGTTTTCTTGTCGCCGTAAATCACGGCGGGCACCCGTCCTGTGCGACGCAGTTCACGGGAGGCTCCCTTGCCATTCCGTTCGCGTTGCTCGGCGGGCAGCGTCAGCTGTTCGCTCATTTTCATATTCCCTTGTAACTTTTGTTGAGGGCCTGATTCACGTCTTCGGTGCAAGCGCTGCGCGCTTTACCTCAAACGATCAGGACCCTGATGCCCCACCACGCCTCCAGGGATGACCATGGGTGAGCAAGCGCGCGCCTATAGGCAAAGCCGCCGCGACTGGCAAGTTTGGCTAGCGTCGGACGCCTCGGTCAGTCGATCCGGGTCGCCCGATAGCCGCACGAGTCAAGCTGCTGCTTCACCTATTGGACGCGTTTCACCTTGTAGCCGCTCTTCTCGAGCATGCTGATCACCGAATCGCTGCCCGACAAATGGCCCGCGCCGACCGCGACCATCACCGTTCCCGGCTGCTGCATTCGCCGCTGCAGCCAGATATTCCAGTTGGCGTTGCGCTTGCGCAGCAGATTCTCGCGCAGTTCCGGGGAGTCGGCGAGCTCACGGTTAAACGATTCGCCCATCGCCTTGACGTCACCGCGGGTCCACACGGCGAGCATTTCGTAGAACTGGGCACGTCCCTTGGCCGGGTCGTCGAGCACGCTTTCGAGGAACTTGCGCTGAGCATCTTCGGGAAGCGTATCGAAAAAGCCGAATTGCTCGGAATTGGTTTCGAGCTGGTCGATCGGTTTGGACGCGCTCTTGAACTCGCTCCGAAGCGCGGTTTCGACGCCCGAATTGGGTTCGAGCCCGAGATCCTTGAATGTCACCCCGAGCAGGATAAACCCCGCGGCCCAGGTTTCGAGCTTGTCGAGCAGCCCGGCGGGCATCCCCGAACGGGCGATCACCGCTGCCAGTGCGGCGCGCTTGTCGGCTGGTACGCGGTCGAGGATCGGCGGCAGATTGGGGCTCACTGCAAGCTTCATCATCGCGCCGATCGCCGATTGCGGATTGGCCTCGTCGATCACGGTCTCGACCACCAGTGCCGACGAGCTGGCCGTCGCCTGGTTGAACTTGGTCGTTCGCCATTCGGTGCCCTTGGGAAGCAGATGGATCGTCCCGAACAGATAAATGGTGGTGTCCTGGTCGGCGATTTTCCACATCGCCGGCTTGGCGGCGGGGGCCTTGGCGGCGAGCGGCGAGAGTGCAACCGAGGCGGCGGCAAGCGCGGCGGCGGTGCGGGTGAAAAACTTACGCATGAAACACTCCTGAAGGGCAAGGCGGTGATAAACTCTCGATCTTGATGTCGTGGGCAAAGTTTCAAAGTCAACCGACTCGCGTCTCGCTTGACCCTTCCGAGCCGCGCACTCTAGGGCGCGGAAGGTGACCGACGCGCTTTCCTTTCAGGACCTGATCCTCACGCTCCACCATTATTGGGGGGAGCGCGACTGCGTCATCCTCCAGCCGTACGATCTGGAGATGGGGGCGGGGACGTTTCACCCGGCGACGGTGCTCCGCGCGCTCGGCCCCGATCCGTGGAAGTGCGCTTATGTCCAGCCGTGCCGCCGCCCGACTGACGGCCGCTATGGCAAGAACCCCAATCGGCTCGGGGCTTATTATCAATATCAGGTGATGTTGAAGCCGAGCCCGCCCGACTTGCAGGCGCTCTACCTCGGATCGCTCGACGCGATCGGCATCGATCCGCTCAAGCACGACATCCGCTTCGTCGAGGATGATTGGGAAAGCCCGACTTTGGGCGCCTGGGGCCTCGGCTGGGAAGTGTGGTGCGACGGGATGGAAGTGACCCAGTTCACTTACTTCCAGCAGGTCGGTGGCTACGACTGCAAGCCGGTCGCTGGCGAACTGACCTACGGGCTCGAGCGGCTGGCGATGTACATCCAGGGCGTCGACAATGTGTTCGACTTGAAGTTCAACAACGCCGGTGTGACCTACGGCGACGTGTTCCTCGACAATGAAAAACAAATGTCGAAATGGCATTTCGAAGTCGCCGACACCGGCGCCTTGTTCGAAGCGTTCAGGATGGCCGCGGCCGAGGCCGAGAACAGCCTCAACGCCAACGTCCCGATCGCGGCCTACGAGCAGGCGATCAAGGCGAGCCATATCTTCAACACACTGCAGGCGCGGGGCGTAATCTCGGTCGCCGAGCGGCAGGCGTATATCGGCCGGGTCCGCGACCTCGCCAAAGGCGCCTGCGCCGCGTGGATGGAATTCAAGGGGTATGCGGCGTGAGCGGGCTGCTTAATCCTCCCCGAGACGGGGAGGGGGACCACGAAGCGAAGCGAAGTGGTGGTGGGGGGGCGGGCACCTTGCGCCGACGCGCTGTCTATAACGCCCGACGGTTGCGCCGAAATCTAACGCTACCGGAAGTCATGTTATGGCAACGCTTGAAAGGGTCGCCGCACGGGCTGCGGTTTCGCAAACAGCATCCGATCGATCCTTATATCGTCGATTTCTACTGCTCGGCTGCGCGGCTGATCATTGAGGTTGATGGCGAGATGCATGAGATGGGCGACAATCCACAACACGACGACACACGCGAACTTTTTTTGAAACGCAGTGGTTACAGCATCGTCAGGATCGCGGCCAAAGACGTCATGATCGATGCAAACGCAGCGGTCGAATCGATCTTGGCGCTGGTGGCGAGCCCCCTCCACCAAGTTGCACTTGGTCCCCCTCCCCATGCTGGGGAGGATCAGTGATGGCTGACTTTCTGCTCGAACTTCGCTCCGAGGAAATTCCCGCGCGGATGCAGGCCAAGGCGCGCAATGATCTGGCGCGGATGATGGCGGAGGCGCTCGCCGCGGCGGGACTGACGCACGACGGGATCACGACTTACTCGACCCCGCGCCGACTTGCGCTGATCGCCAAGGGATTGCCCGCCGCGACCGAGGCGGTGAGTGAGGAATTGAAGGGTCCAAAGACGTCCGCGCCGACCCAGGCGCTCGACGGTTTCCTGCGCAAGACCGGGCTGACGAAGGGCCAATTGCAGGACCGCGATGGGACGTGGTTCGCGGTGATCGACAAGCCCGGCCGCGCCACCGCCGAGGTGCTGGCCGAGGCGATCGCCGCCATCGTCCGCGATTTTCCCTGGCCCAAGTCGATGCGCTGGGGCGCGGCCTCGGCCTCGAGCGCAAGCTTGCGCTGGGTCAGGCCGCTGCATTCGATCGTCGCCTTGCTCGGCGAGGAGATCGTGCCGGTCGCGATCGATGGGGTGCCGTGCGGCGCCGCGACATTGGGCCACCGTTTCCACCATCCCGGCCCGATCACTATCGGCGGCGCGCATGATTATGTCGAGAAACTGCGCGCCTGCCATGTGGCGGTCGACCAGGCCGAGCGCGAGGCGATCGTTCGCAAGGGCGCGATCATCGCCGCCGAGGATGCCGGCTTTCTGCTGGTCGAGGACGAAGGGCTGGTGGTCGAGAATGCCGGGCTGACCGAATGGCCGGTGCCGTTGCTGGGCGGGTTCGACGCGGACTATCTCGACGTCCCGCCCGAAGTCATCCAGCTCACCGCGCGCACCAACCAGAAATATTTCGTGATGCGCAACGGGGAGGGGCGGTTGGCGCCAAACTTCGTCTGCGTGGCGAACATCGACGCCAATGACGGCGGCGCGGCGATCATCGCCGGCAACGAACGCGTCCTCGCCGCAAGGCTGAGCGATGCGCGCTTCTTCTGGCAGCAGGATTTGAAGGTGCCGCTCGGGGAGCAGGCGAAAAAGCTCGGGCAGATCGTCTTCCACGAGAAATTGGGAACGGTCGCCGACAAGGTCGAGCGGGTCGCCAAGCTGGCGCGCTGGCTGGTCGAGGAAGGGATCATCAAGGGCGCGGACGCCGACCAGGCCGAGCGCGCGGCGCGCCTCGCCAAGGCCGACCTCGTCACCGGCATGGTCGGCGAATTCCCCGAATTGCAGGGCGTCATCGGCGGCTACCTGGCGCGCGCCCAGGGCGAGGATGACGCGGTCGCCGATGCGGTGCGCGATCATTACAAGCCGGTCGGGCAGGGCGATGATGTGCCGACGGCGCCGGTGACGGTGGCGGTGAGTTTGGCGGATAAGCTCGACACGCTCGTCCAGTTTTTCGCATTCGATATGGCGCCGACGGGTTCAAAAGATCCCTTTGCTCTTCGACGTGCAGCCCTTGGAGTAATCGCTAGCTTGATCGAAAACGAAATACCGCTTTCGCTGAATGAAACGTTTCGTTTTGCAAGATCGAGAAGCTCAACAAATGAACGAACAGCGCCACGTCAGGATTTGCTTGATTTCCTCGCCGATCGTCTCAAAGTGCAACAACGTGAGGCGGGCGTTCGCCACGACCTGATCGATGCCGTTTTTGCGCTGGGCGGCGAAGACGATCTCGTCCGCCTGCTCGCTCGCGTGAAAGCACTTCAGGCGTTCGTCGAGACTGGGGAGGGCGCTAA
>JBBRTO010000090.1:0-8422 GCA_038244345.1 Sphingomonadales bacterium
CCTTTTCGGTCAGTGCTTGATATCCTGCCGACATTGGCTCGCTCGCGTTCGTCTCGTTCCGTGGAAAGGGCCTAGGTAGCAGCACCATTCGTCGCTACCCCCAAAAAATCGTATTGACCGTTCGCATCGTTCATCGGCTTCAGAACGACCACGCAGTCCCAACCCGACCGGCAAATATCGCCGCCCAATTTGGCCTGGGCGATCCGTCAGTGGCTATTTGCGCGCGGCGGCGGCGGCGGCGGCGGCGGTGCGGACGGCTGAGGCGAAGGCCACACCCTTGTCCGGGGCGTGGTGCAGGAACAGCGCCGGTTCGATCAGCTCCAATTCCATGATCTTGAGCGCGCCCGTTGCGCTGGCGATCATGTCGACCCGGGCATAAAGCGCCTTGGCCGGGGCGGCGGCAAGCGCGGCCTTGGCCAACTCGACCGAGCCATGTGGCGCGACGGCAAAGCGATCGACCCCGCCAAGATGCGGCTGGACCCGAAATTCGCCCGGCGGCGGGGTCTTGATCACCGCATGGCTGAACTTGCCCCCGAACAGGATGATCGACCATTCACCCGCGACGATGGTCGGCTGGAAGGGCTGGATCATCATCCGCTGCCCGGCAACGTCCTCGGGTACGGGATCATCGACCTTTAGCCGATACGTGCCGAACGCACCGCCCGAGATTGGTGGCTTGACCACCAGCTCGACCGTCCCGAACCTGGCTCCGGCGGCGGACAGCGAGGCGGCGCTCAGATGATCGAACTCGACCGTCGGGACGGTGGGGACGCCCTTGGCCGCCAATTCCTTGAGATAGGCCTTGTCGCCGTTCCAGCGAAGCAGGGCCGGCGGGTTGAGCATCGGCCAGCGCTCGGCAACGGCGCGATCGAGCAGGGCCAGCCAGCGCGGATAGTCGAGGTTATAGCCCCAGGCGACGAGCGGCATGATGAGGTCGAAACCGGCGACATCGTCGATCTGGGTCCAAGGTAGCGGCTCGACCTCGATCCCGACCTGGCGAAGGATCGCCGCCTCGACGTCATAGGTCCAGGCGTAGGCTTCGGGATAAGCCGGGTCGGGCACCATCAGCGCGACCCGCATGGGCCTCATCGGGCGAGCAGGATTCTGGCCTGGCTGGCGATCTGGGCGAGCATCGGGCCGGTCACCGCTCCGGCGGTGCGGGCCTGGGCGATGAGCTTGCGGAACTGCTCGATTCGCGGTGCGTGGCGCTCGATCCAGCGTTCGGTCGTGGCGGCCGGATCGCCGTCACGTCCGCGCGCCAGGAATTCGAGCCGAAGCTGCTCGAAATCGCGCTCGAGCCCGGCGACCAGCAATCGCTCCCACTGGTCGGTCGGCTCGAACCGGGCGACCTGCTGCTGCGCCCAGTCGAGGCTCAGCGCCTCGCCTAGCCGGGTGTAGGCTTGGGTCAGCGCCTGTGCGTCGAGCTGGCGCTTGGCGGCGAGCGCGGCGATCCCGAACACGCCGTCCAGCTCGAACACCCGCACCAGCCCGTCGACGATTGCATCGTCGGCGCCGAGCGTGACCAGATGCTCGCGCCGGGCAACCGCTTCGTTGCGCACTTCGGATCGGATCAGCTTGGTCGCCGCGGCCGAAATCTTGCGCGCGCCGGGGCCAAGCAAGTCGACCAGTTCGCTGACGCTGCCTTCAGCCCCGGTCGAGCGGAGAATGTCCGAGACGTGGCTTCGGACCGACTTGGCGGCGACCTGGAACAACTCGATCCGGACGCTCTCGGGAACCGCGGCGCTTTCAATCCGGTCCCACAATTTGGGCAAATCGAGCAAATGTTCGGCGGCGAGGAAGGCAGTCGCGACCTGGCCGAGTGAGGCGCCTTCCTCCTCGGTCAAGCTCAACGGAATGCTCGGGCCCAATCGGTTGACGATCCGGTTGGCGACCTTAGTGGCGACAATCTCGTGGCGCAGCCGATGGCTGCGGATCGCCGCGGCGTGAGCCTTTTGCATCGGCGCAGGAAAAGCGGCGAACAATTGCGGCTCGAGCAATTTGTCGTCGGCGAGCTTCAGTTTCTCGATCGCGTCCTGAAGCGACAGTTTGGCCATCGACAACACGACCGCAAGCTCGGGACGGGTCAGCCCGCGACGGTCGAGCGCCCGGCGAAGCAGCACGTCGCTGGTGCCAAGTCCTTCGACCTTGCGGTCCAGCCGGCCAGAGGCCTCGAGCAATTCGATCGCCCGGACATGCTCGGGCAGCGCCTTTGTGCCCCCGCGCTCGGCAATCGACAGCGCCAGGCTTTGCAGGCGATTGTCCTCAAGCACCAGCTCGGACACTTCGTCGGTCATGCTGACCAACAACACGTTGCGCTTGGCCTCGGACAATCGTCCTTCGCGCATTTCGCGATTGAGCGGGATCTTGATGTTGACCTCATTGTCCGAGCAATCAACGCCCGCGCTATTGTCGATGAAGTCGGTGTTGATCCGCCCGCCGCCAGCCGCGAATTCGATTCGCGCGGCCTGGGTAATGGCGAGGTTGGCGCCTTCGCCGATCGCCGTCGCCCGGATTTCGTTGGCGTTGACCCGAAGCCCGTCATTGGCCGGATCTCCAACATCGCCGTGCGGCTGGGTCGAGGCTTTGACATAGGTGCCGATGCCGCCGAACCAGATCAGGTCGACCGGGCTCTTGAGGATTGCGGTGATCAGGCTGGCCGGGTCGATCTCGGCCTGCACGATCCCGAGCGCGATTTGCGCTTCCTTGGTCAGCTTGATCGACTTTTGAGAGCGAGGAACAATCATCGCGCCCTTGGACAAAGCCTTGCGGTCGTAATCGTCCCAGCTCGAGCGGGGCAAGGCGAACATTCGATGGCGTTCCTTCCAGCTCTTGGCCGGATCGGGATAGGGATCGATGAAGATGTGGCGATGGTCGAACGCGGCGATCAGCCTGAGCGTTTTCGACAGCAGCATTCCGTTGCCGAACACGTCGCCCGACATGTCGCCGCAGCCGACGACCTTGATCGGGTCGGCCTGGACATCGACACCTTGCTCGAGGAAGTGGCGCTGGACCGAGATCCACGCGCCCTTGGCGGTGATCCCCATCGCCTTGTGGTCGTAGCCGTTGGAGCCGCCGCTGGCGAACGCATCGCCGAGCCAGAAATGGCGGTCGAGCGCGATTCCGTTGGCAACGTCGGAGAAGGTCGCGGTGCCCTTGTCGGCGGCGACCACGAAATAGGGGTCGTTGCCGTCGTGGATCACGACCTTGTCGGGATGAGTGATCTTGTCGTCGACGATATTGTCGGTGACCGACAGCAATGCGCGGATGAACATTCGATAGCTCTCGATGCCCTCGGCCAGCCACGCCTCGCGATCGACCGCCGGGCTGGGCAAATGCTTGGGATAGAAGCCGCCCTTGGCGCCGGTCGGGACGATCACCGCATTCTTGACCATCTGGGCCTTCATCAGCCCGAGGATTTCGGTGCGGAAATCGTCTCGCCGGTCGGACCAGCGAAGCCCGCCGCGAGCGATCGGCCCGCCGCGCAGATGGATACCCTCGACGCGCGGCGAATAGACCCAGATTTCGCGATAGGGGATTGGCGCGGGGAGGCCGGGCACCTGCCTGGAATCGATCTTGAAGGCGATTGCCTCGGCAGCCGCGGGGGCAAAGGCGTTGGATCGGAGCGTTGCGCCGACCACCGAGCGCATCAGGCGAAGAATCCGGTCGTCGTCGATGCTTCCGACATTTTTCAACGCATCGTCGAATTCCGAGACGGCGCGCTTGGCTTCATCCTCGCGCTTCGTCTTGATTGCGGGATCATGCATCGCGCAGAACAGGCCGACGAGGGCAGCGGTCGCGGCGGGTGCCCGGCCGAGCGCATCGACCACCGTGATCAGCGAGTAAGCGACCCCGATCTGGCGGGTGTAGCGAAACCAGGCGCGAAGCCAGACGACCGACTTCGGAGTCAGGCTGGCGCTGATAATCAATTGGTTGAAAGCGTCATTCTCGGCCTCGCCGCGAAGTACCGAGGCAATCGCTTCCTCGATCATCGCGGCTCGGTCATCGAGTCGGGCGGCGGGCGAGCCGTCGGCCGTGACCAACGCGAATTCGTAAATGTTGGAGTCGACCGCATCGAGCCGGGTCGGGGTTTCCTTCAACACCGTGAAGCCGAAATTTTCGAGCACCGGGACGACGTCGGACAACGGCACTACCTGGCCGCGCTTGTAGAGCTTGAGGCGAAGCTGCTCGGTCGGATCGGTTTCAAGGCGATAGAGCCGGATCGAGCGCTGCTGCTGGTCGGCGAGCGAGTCGAGCCGGAGGATGTCGGCGGCGGCATCTTCGGCGGGATAGCGCGAGCAATAACCGTCGGGCAGCGAGTCGCCGTAGGTCAGCGCAAGGCGCCGCGCCTGGGTCGAACCGACCATGTCGGCCAGCCGTTCCTCAAGCGCGGGCAAGAATCCGCGCACCATGTCGTAAAGTTTGCGATTGAGCGCGTCGGCATCGGGCGTGTTGCGCCCGGCATCGATCGAGAAGGTATAGCGAAGCAAGGCGAGGTCGCCGTCGCCTAGATCGACCGACCAGGCTTTTTGCGGACCCTTGGCGGCGTCGCTGATCATCTCGCCGATCGCCAGCCGGCGCGCGGTCGACAATTCCTCGCGCGGCAACCACACGAAAGCGAACAGATGCCCGCGAAGGATCGAGCGGACCAAAACCATGATCGGCTGCGGACGGTCGGCCAGGGTCATCGCCGCGAGCACCAGCTTGCGAACGCTGTCTTGGTCGAGGTTGAGGATAAGATCGTGCGGAAGCCCCGACAGCGCATGGCGAAGCGCCTTGCCGCTGTGGCTGAGCGGGGTGTAGCCGAAGCTTTCGTCGAGCTGCTTGAGGATCCGGCGGAGCAACGGAATCTGCTCGACCGGGGCGGTCAGCGCCTCACTGGTCCACAGACCGACATGGACTCCAACTGCAATGATCTTGCCCTTCTCGCGGATCGGCACCGCGACCAGATCGAGCGGGACCCGGCGGTGGATCGACGATTTGCGATCGGCCTTGGCCATCAAGGGCACCTGACCGCCATCCTCGAAATAGCGAATAGCTTCCTCGCAACCGCCTTCATCGGTCGGCTCGCCGGGGAATCGGAACAGGCCGAGGCCGTCGGCGCCCTCGCGGCCAGGGCGCTCGACTTCGAAGCCGAGCAAAGTCATCGCCCCACCGGCGAACCAGCGCATCAAGTCGGCGCCTTCGCTGTCGCCAATGGTATCGGCGTCATCGTGCATTCGCTGCTGCATCGACTTCCAGTCGGCAACCGCGGCGCGAACATCGTCGAGCACCTGCGTCAATTCGGCGCGCAAGGCGGACCGGGTCCGAGCGTCGGCGCGGTCGAGATCCATGTAGATGATCGATTCGGGCGGACCCGCGCCGACGGCGGTGAGGTTGCCCTTGGAATCGCGGGTTGCCTGGACGATCGGGTGGAGCAAGCGGTGGATCGAGATTCCGCGCGCGGCAATCGCGCTGGCGACCGAATCGACCAGGAACGGCATGTCGTCATTGACCACTGCAAGCCGCATCCGGCGATGCCCGGCCTCGCCCCCGGTAGAGGTCAGCTGGATCGCCACCTCGCCCGGCTTGCGCCGCGCCGCCACCTCGGCGACGAACGCCGCGGCTTCGTCCTGCTCGGCTTCGGAAAAGCCGTCGAGTTCGCCCGGCAGGGCATTCGAATTGAGCGCGTTGCGCAGCAGGCCGACGATGCGTTCGTCCGCGCCTGAAGAGGCAGCCATGGGTTCAACCGTCTCGCTAAGGGTCATTGGGCGCGGCCTATAGACCCGCGCCTGCGCCGGCGACAAGGCGGGCGGCTAGTTGGCGGTGATCGAATGTCAGCCGGCGGTGCGGCGAATGGCGCGTTCCAGCATCGCTTGATCGTCGACGATCGCCACCGTTTGGTGAATGCCCTCGGGGCTTCGGCGAAGGATGACCAGCGCAAACTCCTGGTCCTTCGGCAGGCTGCCGAGATTGACCGGCAGGCTGAGGCGGAGCGCCGCGCGCGCCCGATCGCTTTTATCGTCGGCACTGTCCACTTTGTCGGCCGGACGGCGCGCCAATCGCTCGGCGGCAACCAGCGCCTTCAATCCACCAGCCTGGGCTTCGACCAGTCCAAGAAAGCCGCCAAAGTCGATTTTCCGCCGTTCCGCATAGCTCAACGCCGCGGCGAATTCGGTCAGCCGCGCTTTGTCGTAACCGACGCCGAACACCAGTTTGACGATCGGGGTCATCGGCGCCCGGGCCTGTGCCTTGACCCCGGCCTCGCCGAGGATTTCAGCATATTCGCCCGGAACGCGCCTCGCCGCGACAGCGAAGTCATAGGCCATCGCGAGGGCGCGATAGAGCGCGACCCGGCTTCGGCCATCGGCGTCCTTGCACACCTCCGCGCTTTCGCGAGCGGCGGAGAGATGATCGGCGAGGCCGGCTTCAACGTCTGTCAGGATTGCCGGGACGGGCAACTCGATCGGCTCGACATGGATCACCGGATCGGCCAGCGGGCCGTCCTCCCAGGTGAGGTGCGCCGGATGTTCGG
This sequence comes from Sphingomonadales bacterium, assembly GCA_038244345.1. Lineage (GTDB taxonomy): Bacteria > Pseudomonadota > Alphaproteobacteria > Sphingomonadales > Sphingomonadaceae > Sphingomicrobium. The sequence continues at coordinate 6,512 of JBBRTO010000090.1, forward strand.
GCTCGGTCGCGGCGACCGGCTCATGCTCGATCTCGGCCGGAGGCAGCACGGCGGCGGTCGGGGTATCGGCAACGCTCGCGTCGCCAACATCCTTCCAGTTGATCACGCCGTAGATGAAGTCGATCGTGTCGCCGTCCGAACTGAACGGCATCAGGATCCCGCGATAGCAGATCGATCGCTCGCGCTGGTTGACGAATTCGGCCTCGAACCCGATCGGCGCGCGATTGGCGATGATCTGGAGATAATGGTCGGTCAGCCGCGACAGCAGCGACCGGCTCGGCACCTGGCCGATATCCTTCATGTCGTCGGGCAGCCCGCATTCGGCGCGGATCGCACTTCCGACATAGGGGGTTGCCGGGTCGTCGCGCCCGGCGGTGAAATCGAGCAATACGCTGTGCGTCGCGAAGTCGGAGACGCTGCCAGGCTCAAGATCCTCGATCGATGGATAATCGCGGCCGTCTAGCAACGACACCCAATAATTATAGGCGCGGACATGCATCCGCCGCTCATCGGCGCCGATCGCCTCGGTCACGTCATCGCTTGCGGCCACGGCCGCGGCCGAGTGCAGGTCGAATTCGCTCGGATGCTCGGTATAACTGTCCATGCCACGGCCCCGATTGGTCCAAATCGACGCCAATCTGCCAGCATGCGCTGAAGAAAGTGTTAAGTATGTTCATTCAAATGGGATGTGCGGTGCCACGCTTGCCCAGCGCCAACCGCGCTGATAGGGGCTTTTTCGCCCAATGAGGGCCGCCTTAGCTCAGCTGGTAGAGCATCGCATTCGTAATGCGGGGGTCACAGGTTCGAGTCCTGTAGGCGGCACCACCCCTTCCACAGGCAACCTCAGCGGGTCCTAGCGAAGAAACGATATCTTTGGGATCGGCATGGGTAAGGTTTGCGTATCCCACTCTTTTAAGAGTCTCGTTGTTCTTGCGAACTATCTTGCCAAAGCAATCCGTGGCTCGAACGGTTTTGTCAGGTTAACTGGCCACGTGCGCGAAGAAGCGCGGGCGTCGTTGTGTCTCATGCAGCCGCCGTGGCCATTGCCCATGTTCACTCGGCCTGACTTCGCAGCTGCCGGAGCACTTTGCGGCTAATCAAGTGGCGTTGGTGATTGAAGACATTGTAGACGGCAGCGTGGGTTGCAAGGAAGCGCTGGGCTGAACCTTGCGATTTGAACCGCTGCTGTTTGCGTTCGCGCCTACGGATCGGAAGATGCGCATTCTCGGCCCGGTTGTTCTCGTGCATTCCGCCTGGGAAATGGCGGGCTGTCAGGTCAAGGGCGCGCGCAGCGGCCTGATAGGAACCGAGCCGGTCGGTGACGATGCTTGCCGGACGAATGCCTTGGCTTTTAAGCAAAGCCTTCATCAGTTTGCGTGCCGCGCGCGTGTCGCGGCGCTTTTGCACGAGCATGTCGAGCACTTCGCCTTCATCATCGACAGCACGCCACAGATACATGTGTTTACCGCGGATCCGCACCACCATCTCATCCAGATGCCAGCGCGGAGACGGTTTGCACCGTGATTGACGCAGATTGTGTGCGAATGTCTGACCGAATTTGCGCGTCCAGCAGCGGATCGTTTCATAGGATACCTCGATGCCCCGCGCGGCCATCATCTCCTCAACATCGCGCAGGCTCAGCGTGAATCTGAAATAGAGCCACACCGCTTGCACAATCACCGCAGCCGGGAAACGATGGCGGTCGTAGGAGATCGGTTTCATGAGCCTCATCCTAAGACTATCGAGTCACAGCGTCGAGCCGTTGACACCCGATCGGATTTAACCTGACAATGCCGCCGAATTTACAAACGCCTGTTAAAGACTTAGTTTCGGTCCGGCTCAGCTAAGGAGTGCGGTGCATGACGATGTGGTTTAAGCTTGCTGCGGCAGCAATGGCGCTCGTTGCGACCC
>JBBRTO010000091.1:0-8068 GCA_038244345.1 Sphingomonadales bacterium
GCCGACACCAACAAGGACGGCAGCCTGAGCCCGGCCGAGCAGAAGGCCGCCGCCGCCCGCCGCTAACGCCGTCGATTGCCAATCAGAAGAGGCCGGGGATGCGTTTTCGCTCCCGGCCTTTTTCATGCCTAGCGCTTGGGCTGGTCATCGCCCGCCCCGCGGCGGATCGCTTCGGCGATATTCTCGCGCTGCTGGGTGGCGGTGCGGTTGTTCTGGCGCTGGGTGTAGAAGCCGGCCAGCGCGCCCTTGTCGAAGCGAGACATCCGCTCGGGCGGGGCCGCGCCGGGCTCGAACAACGACAGGATCGACCCTGAATCCTTGGCGCCCGCATTATGGCGGACGTCGAGCATCAAATGCATCGTCGCGAGGTCGCCCAATTGGCGAAGCGACTTGCCGACCGTCCGCTGGCGGTCGATCACGACGAAGCCGACCAGCATGTCCTCGCGGATGTTGCTGTACAATCGGCTCGCCGAGGCATTCTTGACCACCGAGAAGTCGTGGCCGTTGATTTGCCCCTGCGCCAGTTGGTTGCCGTCGCGGCTTCGCATGTCGGTGACGTGCCAGCTCCACACCGGGCCGGGCAAAGCAGCGAACTGGTCGAACGCTCGCGGGCTCATGGTGAAGAAGAACGGCGCATCCTTGTGCAGCGAGGTGACCAATTCCCCGGGCTGATCGATGAAGATCGCCACTGCATTGGGCTTGCAGCCTTCGGGCTGAAGCGTCCCGCCGACGGCGACGATATTGTCGCGGATGATCTGGGTCAGCCGGACGGTCCAGTCGCGCGGCATGCCGATGACCCGCGGGCAGACCTTGTCCTCGAACCGCGCCAGTTGCTCATGCTCGCTCGGCTGGACCAGCTGGCGAAGCGCCTGAACCATCGCCTTCTTTCGGCCCTGGACGACGATCGCATCGTCATTGGCCTTGGCGGCAGGCGCAGCGGTCGACGCGCGCACCCCAACCTGCGCAGTCAGCGGGGTAGTAAGGCATAAAGCAAAAGCGGTGGTCAGTCTAATACGGGACATGGCAGTCTTCCAGTTGATCGCCTTGATCTATCCGCTCGCCGCCGCCGCGTCGCCCTGCTTTCGACCAATCGACGGGGTGTTGTGCCCCCGGACGCAACTGGGGGCACCGCGACTTTCGACCGCGGTGCCCCCTCTGACGTAGGTCAGTCGCTTAGAACTCGCCGGCAACACCCACGCGAACGGCGTTATTCTTGCCCCCGCCGTAGGAGAAGCCGACCCCGACCGCGACCGGGGTTTCGGTGTTGAGCCGATAATTCATCGATCCGCCAACCGCATATTCGCCGCGGAACATCGCCCCGTTGATCGAGTAACTGACGCCCCCCGGACGCGACGGCAACGGCGCATTAGACATTGCAACCGCCGCGGCGATCCCCTGCTTCATGTCCTTCCGGTCGGCCTTGCGCATGCCATAGAGCGTGTCGATGTCGCCCTGCATCGCGGCGATGTTGCCCTGCGCCGCGGCCAGCCCGCTGTTGATCAGCGCAAGCGAGTTGGTCACCCCCGAGGTCGCGGCGGTGAGCTGGGCGACGTTGACGGCGTCGGTATCGGCCTGACCGGCGGCGACGTTGGTCACCCGCCGTTCGGCACCGGCCGCACCGACCGAGACGGTGTTGGCCGAAGTCGCGGTCGAGCCATTGCCGATCGCCACCGCGTTGGAGGCGGTCGCGGTGGCATTATTGCCGATCGCCACCGCGCCATCGCCGGTTGCGCTGCCGTTATTGCCAATCGCTACCGCGCCGGTGCCGGTGGCACTGTTGAGGTTACCAAGCGCAACGGCACCGTCGCCATTGGCATTGTTGTCGGCGCCGATCGCGACTGCGCCATTGCCGATGGCATTGTTGGGATCGCCGATCGCGACCGCGCCATTGCCCGATGCAACCTGGCCTAGACCGATTGCAATCGCGCCGCTTCCGGTGGCCGACGAATTGCTCCCGAAGGCCACGCTATCGGCCGAATGAGCCTGAACATTGGTGCCGATCGCAATCGCCCGGTCGCCGCCGACTTCGTTGGCGTTGGCGAAGCCGCCCTCGGTCGAAACGCCCGATCCGATGCTGATCGAGTTGGTGTAGCCGGCATGCGCCTGGTAACCGAAGGCCAGCGCTCCATCGGCATCGGTTTCGCTGTCGGTTCCAAGCGCAATCGCGCCATCACCATAGCTGTAGCTGTTGTAACCGAGGGCCATCGCACCTTCGGCTTCAGCGAAGCTATTAGCGCCGATCGCGGTGGTGTAATCGTCATAGGCCTCGGAATAAGCACCGAGCGCAGTCGCGCCATCATAACCGGCATAGGCGCCGCTTCCGAGCGCGGTCGACTCCAGCCCGCTGGCATCGGCGTCCCAGCCGAACGCCGCCGAGTCATAGCCATCCGACGACGCCTGATAACCGACAGCGGTGCCATAGTCGCCGGTGCTCGCTTGATAACCGAGCGTGACGCTTTCAACGCCAAGCCCGGTGGCGCCGATTCCGATCACGATCGTATCGCTGCTGGTAAGCAAGCTGCCGTTGCCGATCTGGATCGAGTTGCTGGCGCCAGAATCAATGCCATTGCCGATGATCACGCTGTCATTGCCATAAGTGCCGCTGGCGACGCCCATGATAATCGAGCGGTCGCCGCCGCCTTCCCCCCCGGAATAGCTGGCGGCACCGACTACGGTCGAATCGACACCACCCGCAAAGGTCGTGGCACCCAGCGCGGTGGCGTTGTTGCCGAAGCTTCCCGCCCCAAGGCCAAGCGCTACCCCCGAGGTGCCGCCAACATAAGCGCCGCTACCGATCGCTGTTCCGCCAAAATTTCTGACCTCGCTGTCGTAGCCGATCGCGGTTCCATTTTGAGCGTCTACATATGTGCTGACCCCGAGCGACGTGGTTTGGTCGGCGAGCGAGGTCGAACCGTTGCCGAGCACGACCGATTGGGTGCTGCCAACCGACAGGCCTGTGCCGATCGCCAGTGAATTGTCGCCGAATACGCCGGTATTGGTGCCAATCGCGATCGAATCGCCGCCGCCGATGCCACCGCCGACCGTCGCGCCGGTGCCAAGCGCGATGCTGTTGGAGGCATCGGCCGTCGATCCCGAGCCCACCGCGGTAGCCGAACTGCCACTGGCACCCGCATTGTCTCCAAGCGCCGTGGCGTTGACCGCCGTCGACGTCGTAGCATTGACGCCACATTCGAGCGTGCTGGCGCCGGTGCCGACGTTGCAGTCGACGGTGGCATCGGCCCAGGCCGGCGTGGCGAGACCGGTGGCAAGCGCAACAAGCGACGCGCCAACCAGCGTTGAAATTCGAATCATATTGTAATCCTCGATTTGCTGCCCCCTATGCGGGCTGCCCTCGAGCTAGCGGTCAACTGGTCGTTAAATCCTTGCACAAGCCTCCGTAATGGACAGGGTTAACCGGCCATTTGGCGTCGCGCCTTTGACCGCGTCAAACGCGAATGGGGCGAAGGCTGTCATCGCTCCCGCCAAACCCGCCGCAGCCCGCGGTCGGCTAAGCACTTCCCCTCACCCCCGCCTCGGCCTATCAACTCCCATCCCCGGGGAGCCAGCTCCCGCCGAGATGTTTCGACGGCGGGCAGGTAAAGTGGCTGAGAGGAGCGCGTTGCGGCGCTCGACCCGCTGAACCTGATCCCGGTAAGACGGGCGTAGGGAGGGAGCGCGGCATGTCCGTCTCTCTTCCGCTTTGGAGAATGACGATGGCCGACGTAGATCCTAAAATTACCAGCACCGCCCCGGCCGTGACCACCGGCGCGATCCGCGGCAGCCGCAAGATCCACGTTGGTCCACTGCGGGTCGCGATGCGCGCGATCGACCTCGAGCCCTCGGCCGGCGAGCCACCGCTCAACGTCTATGATCCGTCCGGCCCCTACACCGATCCCGCGGTGACGATCGATATCAACGCCGGCCTCGCCGAGCTCCGCCGCGACTGGATCCGGAGTCGCGGCGATGTCGAGGAGGTCGCCGCCCGCGACACCCGCCCCGAAGACAATGGCCAGCTCGGCCCCGACCGGTCGGGCGGAGTCGCCCCCTTCCCCAACGTCCGCCGCCGGGTGCTCCGCGCCAAGCCCGGCGCCAACGTCAGCCAGATGCATTACGCCCGTCGCGGGATCATCACGCCCGAGATGCACTATGTCGCGACCCGCGAAAACCTCGGCCGCGAACGCCTTGCCGAATACATCCGCGACGGCGAGGATTTCGGCGCCGAGATCCCCGATTTCGTCACCCCCGAATTCGTCCGCGACGAGATCGCTCGCGGTCGCGCGATCATCCCCAACAACATCAACCACCCCGAATCCGAACCGATGGCGATCGGCCGCAACTTCCTGGTCAAGATCAACGCCAATATCGGCAACTCGGCGGTCGCCAGCGACGTCGCCGCCGAGGTCGACAAGATGGTGTGGTCGATCCGCTGGGGCGCGGACACGGTGATGGACCTCTCGACCGGCCGCAACATCCACGACACCCGCGAATGGATCATCCGCAACTCCCCCGTCCCGATCGGCACCGTCCCGATCTACCAGGCGCTCGAAAAGGTCGGCGGCATCGCCGAGGACCTGACCTGGGAAGTCTATCGCGACACCCTCATCGAGCAGGCCGAGCAGGGCGTCGATTATTTCACCATCCACGCCGGGGTGCGCCTGCCCTACGTCCCGATGACCGCCAAGCGAGTCACCGGGATCGTCAGCCGCGGCGGCTCGATCATGGCCAAATGGTGCCTCGCGCATCACCGCGAGAGCTTCCTCTACGAACGGTTCGACGAAATCACCGAGATCATGAAGGCCTATGACATCGCCTACAGCCTCGGCGACGGCCTTCGCCCCGGCAGCATCGCCGACGCCAATGACGAGGCCCAATTCGCCGAGCTCTACACCTTGGGCGAGCTGACCAAGCGCGCCTGGGCGAGCGACGTCCAGGTGATGATCGAGGGCCCGGGCCATGTCCCGATGCACAAGATCAAGGTCAATATGGAGAAACAGCTCGAGGCGTGCGGCGAAGCGCCCTTCTATACATTGGGGCCGCTGACCACCGACATCGCGCCCGGTTACGACCATATCACCAGCGGCATCGGCGCGGCGATGATCGGTTGGTACGGCACCGCGATGCTGTGTTACGTCACTCCCAAGGAGCATCTCGGCCTGCCCGATCGCGACGACGTCAAGGTCGGGGTCGTCACCTACAAACTCGCCGCCCACGCGGCGGACCTGGCGAAAGGCCACCCCGCCGCGAAGCTCCGCGACGACGCCTTGAGCCGCGCCCGCTTCGACTTCCGCTGGCGCGACCAGTTCAACCTCAGCTTGGACCCCGACACCGCCGAACAATATCACGACCAGACCCTGCCGGCGGAAGGGGCGAAGACGGCGCACTTCTGCAGCATGTGCGGCCCGAAATTCTGCAGCATGAAGATTTCGCAGGAGGTCAGGGACTTTGCCCTGAAAAATCCTCCCCGGAGCGGGGAGGGGGACCGTCCGCAGGACGGTGGAGGGGGCCCCGCGCAGGGCGCTGACCCCTTGCCACTCGAAGAAGCCGAAGCCGGCATGGCCCAAATGTCCCAACGCTACCGCGACGGCGGCAACGAGCTGTACATCGGCGCAGGCGGGCGGGAGCATGACTGAAGACCTGTCCCGCGCCATCCCAACCCGATGAAGGAGCACAGCCTATGTCGCATTATGTCATCGCCGAATTTCATGCGGCCAAGGGCAAGCTCGCCGATTTGACCGCCGCGCTTGGCGGCGCGCTGGTCGAAACCCGGGCTTATGACGGCTGCCTTGGCCTCGAATCCTGGCTCGATCCCGAACGCGACACCATCATGCTGACCGAACGATGGGCCAGCCACGATCACTATGATCGCTATCTCGCATGGCGCCGGGAAACCGGGGTGTTCGACGTGCTTGCGCCGATGCTCGAGGGCGGCATCAATGGCTTCGTGCCGCGCAAATGCGTCGCGGCGGGGGTTTAGCGAGCGCGACATCGAGGATAATCTCCTCCACCTCCCCGACGACGATCGCCCCGCCCTGATCCGGGTCACCACCACCCGCAGCGGGGCAAGGATGGTGACCCTCACCGAAGTCGATTTCACCGACGATAAAGTCGAGACCTGGCTGGTGCGGAACCGGACGACGCTGGATCGGGTCGGGCAGTGAGTGGCGGAAATGTGGCGAACGCGACCATCCCCGCCGAGCCGCGCCAGCTTCGACTTCCGCTGGCGCGACCAGTTCAACCTGTCGCTCGACCCCGACACCGCCGAACAATATCACGACCAGACCCTCCCCGCCGAAGGCGCCAAGACCGCGCACTTCTGCAACATGTGCGGCCCGAAATTCTGCAGCATGAAGATTTCGCAGGAGGTCAGGGACTTTGCCCTGAAAAATCCTCCCCGGAACGGGGAGGGGGACCGTCCGCAGGACGGGGGAGGGGGCCCCGTGCAGGGCGCTGACCCCTTGCCACTCGAAGAAGCCGAAGCCGGCATGGCCGAAATGAGCAAGCGCTTCCACGACGAAGGCAGCGAGCTCTACCTCCCGGTGGCGGGGGAGTCACAGTCAAGCTCAAATTTCTACCATGCTGACTCATCAGCCGTTGACGAAGAAGGCATTGAGAGCGATCTTAGCGACGTAAGGAGGCGGCAATGAGCGAGCAACTGCAGAAGCTGATCGATGCCTCTCGCGGGCGGATCATGAGCGACGCCGAGAAAGAAGCGCAACGGCGCAGCTTCGCCTACGGCAACGCCCATATCGAGAACGATAGAGTCACCCGCACGATGATTGACGAAGCTGCGGAGAAAATTGGCAAGAGCGACTAACCATGAGCGAAGGGGAGCGGCACAGCGAGGCGGCATCCCCGTCGCTTATCACTGATCCGATTGAGGAAGCTCAGCGCGAATCGGAAAATGCTCTCGCGCAATTTGATCGGGTGCTCGACTTAATCGACACGGTCGCGCGTGACGCTCGCCCGTTTCGTTTGCGTACGTCCATGATCCTTGACCTCCATCGCCTCGCGCTCGATGGCCTGTCAAATTACGCGGGCAACTTCCGTCCGGCAGACGTCGCTATTGGTCAAAGCAAGCATGTCCCTCCCGCAGCTCATCTCGTGCCCGGATTGGTCGAAGAGATGTGCGATTATGTGATGGATAATTTCGCGACTGCGAAGGCGCTGCACTTGTGCGCCTACGTTATGTGGCGTTTGAACTGGATTCATCCTTTCACTGATGGAAACGGCCGGACATCGCGAGCACTGGCTTATTTTGTATTGTGCGCGAGGATTGGATATCGGTTGCCGGGACAAGAGACACTCCCTGAGCAGATCGCCCGCGATAAGCCGCCCTACTATGCCGCACTTGAGCTTGCTGATGAGCATTGGAAATCCGAAAGCCTCGATCTCACCGAGTTAGAGCAGCTGTTGGACGGATGCCTCGCTGCCCAACTTCTTTCGGCTTACGAAGACGCAAAGAATGCCGATCAAAGCGCGTCCAAAGAGCGGAAGTTACACTGAATCCCCGCGAGGCGCAGGCTACGGCTAGACGCCCAATCGTTGAAACCCTGCCGAGCAAGCGCGGATTATGGTGACGGAATTACGGTGGCAGAATTACGGTGACAGTTTACTAAATGCACCAAATCCCACCACTCACCGATAAACCTCCCGCCGATGCGCCACGCGCACCACCAGCACCGTGATCCGCTCATCCTCGATCCGCGCCACCACGCGATAATCGCCGCCCCCAAAAAACGCTGTCCTACACGGCTCTCCCCTCGCGGGAGAGGGCGACTCAGCGAAGCTGAGCGGGGTGAGGGCAGCAACGCCGTCACCGAAACCGAAGCCGGCATGGCCAGGATGAGCGAGCGCTATCGCGCCGAAGGCAGCAAACTCTATCTACCTGCTGGGGAGTGAAAGCCTATATGCAACGTAGTCCGATGCGCTAGGTAAGCGTTGCATTGACAGGGGGAATATTGATGATCGCGGACGACCTAAATTACGGAAGCCTGACGAAGCTCATCTCGCGATATTCTATAAAGGGTCGGTACGAGTCGGCGTCGTTCCTTAACTGGTTCTTAGAAAA
>JBBRTO010000092.1:0-8025 GCA_038244345.1 Sphingomonadales bacterium
AAGCGATCGACCTCCCCAGTCGCGAAATCGCCGTCTTCGCCGAGGCCCTTGTTGAGGCTGCCGTGGCTTTCCCCCGGCACCGCCACGACCCTGGCCGACGCGCCCGCCGGGCGGAGCGCGGCAGCGAGCGCTTCGGCTTGCACCTTGCTATCGTCGCGCCGGTCGATAGGCAGGATCAGCCAGTGGCCCACATTGGGTGCTTCGGCGTGAAAGGTCGGCGACAGCGCCCGCTGCCGCGCCGGATCCTTGCCGAACGCAGCGTCGTACATCCCCGCCACGAGGTTCCCCGGCTGTGCCATCTGCCGAGCGATGTCATAGCCAGCGCCGTCGAGCAGCACGATGCCCTTGACCGCGCTCAGCGGCACTCCCGCCGCCGCGAGATAGCGCGGATCGGTCCCGACCAGCGCCACCAGATGCGCGCCGGCGCTGTGGCCCATCAACACGATCCGATCGGGGTCGAGGCCCTGCTCCGCCGCATGGCCGCGGGCGAAGGCGATCGCGCTGGCGATGTCGGCCGCTTGGCTCTCGACCGTCGCCCCCGGCACCAGCCGGTAATTGGCCGAGGCGAAGGCCCAGCCCGCCGCGGTGAAATGCGCCGCCTTGACCCCCGCGCCCGTCCTCTTGTCGCCGATCGACCACCCCCCGCCGTGGACGAACAGCAGCAATGGCGCCCGCCTGGCCCCCGGTGGAACCAGCAGGTCGATCCGCTGCTTGGGATCGTTTCCATAGGCCAATTCGCGCGTCCCCGCCGGCGGCGGCGGCGCACTGCCCGCCCGATCGCCGATCGCCTTGCGGCATGGCTCGCTCAGCTTGGGTAGCGCGGCCCGGACGCACTCTCGCATCCCGCCGCCCATTTGGCACAAGGCCATGATCTGCTGGCGGCATTCGGCGGGCAGTCGCTCGCGCTGCTGCGCCGCCGCCATTCCCGCCGCGACCACGACCGCCGCCACGCCGATACTCGCCAACAGCTTGTTCATCATCGCTCTCCACTGGACGCTGTGGCCGCCAATCAATAGGAGGCGCGCTGAACCGCGGCTGACCGCTTAGGGTTAAGGAAATTTGGCTTGGGCAACGTCACCGTCATCGGCGCGCAGTGGGGCGACGAGGGCAAGGGCAAGATCGTCGACTGGCTCGCCGCCAAGGCCGACATGGTGGTCCGCTTCCAAGGCGGGCATAACGCCGGCCATACTCTGGTCGTCGGCGACAATGTCTACAAACTCTCGCTGCTGCCGTCTGGGATCGTCACCGGAACGCCGTCGATCATCGGCAATGGCGTGGTGCTCGACCCGTGGGCACTCCAGTCCGAAGTCGAGAAACTGCGCGGCCAGGGGGTCGAGATCAGTCCCAAATTGCTGATGATCGCCGAGACCTGCCCATTGATCCTGCCGATCCACCGCGACCTCGATGCACTTCGCGAAGACGCCTCGGGCGCGGGCAAGATCGGCACCACCCGCCGCGGCATCGGCCCGGCCTATGAGGACAAGGTTGGCCGCCGCGCGATCCGGGTGTGCGATCTCGCGCATTTGGGCGAGCTCGACCCGTTGCTCGACCGCCTCTGCGCGCACCATGACGCCTTGCGCGCCGGGTTCGGCGAACCGCCGGTCGACCGCCAGCGGCTCAAGAACGACCTCGCGGGGATTGCCGATTTCGTCCTTCAGTTCGCCCGTCCCGTCTGGCGCGACCTCGACGAGGCAGGTCGGCGCGGCAAGCGGATCCTGTTCGAGGGCGCGCAGGGCGTATTGCTCGACGTCGATCACGGCACTTACCCGTTCGTCACTTCGTCCAACACCGTCGCCGGCACCACCGGCGCGGGCAGCGGTACCGGGCCGTCGGCGGCGGGCTTCGTGCTCGGTATCGTCAAGGCCTATACCACCCGCGTCGGCTCCGGCCCCTTCCCGACCGAACTCAATGACGATGTCGGCCAACGCCTCGGCGAGCGCGGCCGCGAATTCGGCACCGTCACCGGGCGCAAGCGGCGCTGCGGCTGGTTTGACGCGGTGCTGGTGCGCCAGTCGGCGGCGGTCAGCGGGATTACCGGGATCGCGCTGACCAAGATCGACGTGCTCGACGGGTTCGACCGAGTGAAGATCTGCACCGGCTACCGGATCGGCGAGCGCCACTACGACTACCTCCCGCCCCACGCCGCGGACCAGGCGCGCGCCGAACCGGTCTATGAGGAAATGGACGGTTGGGAGGGAACAACGGCGGGCGCTCGAAGCTGGGCCGATTTGCCAGCGCAGGCGATCAAATATGTTCGCCGCATCGAGGAACTGATCCGCTGCCCGGTGGCGCTGGTGAGCACCTCGCCGCAACGCGACGATACGATCTTGGTTCGAGATCCGTTCGCCTCTTAGTTCTCCAGCGAGCTAAATAGTCGACATGTCCGGCGCGTGAATCTGTCCTGATTCGATAAAGCGAGAGTTCCCGCGCCAGGTGCGCGCGCTTGAAGCCTTTGCCGCGTAGCAATCTCCAGAAATCCCGCCGGTTGTCGAAATGCTGCAGCTGGACATGATAATAATTGACATACTCGAGTGCCGCCAAGGCCGTAACACTCATCGCAACGATGTTGGCTAGCGTCAGGCCATGACTGGCAAGCTGCACTGCGCTGACGGCGATCGCCGCAACGGTGAGCAGCAGCATCGGTAATTGCGCGGCGCTTGCCAGACGCAGGGCGCGGGCCATTGGTGCCGGGCGCCGCTTCAGCCGTGCCGCAACCCCCCACCAATAAGCCGCGCCGACGATCAGCCCGATGATCAGCGCCGCGTTGGCAACGACCAGAAGTATCGCGCCGCTGCGGGCGGAGGACCATCCGAAATAGGTCGCGATCGCTGGCACCAGCAATGCATTGAACGCTTCGAGATTGCCGTAGGAAGCGAAGTCGCGCAGCGTACGGGGGCTCGTTGCTGCCGCCGTCATCTCAAACAGTCGCGATATCAGGCGCGTCCTCAGCTTTCATTCCGACGACATTATACCCCGCATCGACGTGGTGGATTTCGCCGGTGACTCCGCTCGCCAGGTCGCTCAGCAAATACAGTCCCGCCCCACCGACATCCTCGATCGTCACGTTGCGGCGGAGCGGCGAATTATATTCGTTCCACTTCATGATGTAGCGGAAGTCGCCGATGCCGCTTGCAGCAAGCGTCTTGATCGGCCCCGCGCTGATCGCATTGACGCGGATTCCCTCGGGGCCGAGGTCGGCGGCGAGATATTTCACCGAGGTTTCGAGCGCGGCCTTGGCGACGCCCATCACGTTGTAATGCGGGATGACTTTCTCGGCACCATAATAGCTCAGGGTCAGCAAGCTGCCCCCCGGCTTCATCATCCGCCGCGCGCGCTGGGCAACCGCGCAGAAGCTGTAGACCGAGATGTTCATGGTCATCAGGAAATTGTCGAGGCTGGTGTCGACATAGCCGCCGCGAAGCTCGTTCTTGTCGGAGAAACCGATCGCGTGGACGACGAAGTCGATCCCGTCCCAGCGCTTGCCGACGGTCGCGAACGCAGCGTCGAGGGCGGGGGGATCGCTGACGTCGCACTCGAACACGAAATCGCTGCCCAGCTCGGCGGCGAGCGGATGGACTCGCTTGCCCAGCGCCTCGCCCTGGTAGCTGAAGGCAAGCTCGGCGCCCGCACCGGCAAGCTGCCTGGAAATGCCCCATGCCAGCGACTTGTCGTTGGCCAGGCCCATGATCAGCCCGCGCCGGCCCTTCATCAATCCGCCCTCCATCAGTCCGGTCATGCTTTTACCTCTTGCACCTCGCGTTCGACCCCTTCGTCGGGGGCGGGCTCATCGACCTTGAGATCGCCGACGAACGGGCCGCTATAGATCTCGCCCTTTAGCGCGTGGCCGCCGGCATCCGCCAGCGCGGCGTTGAGCTCGGCGCCGGTGACGACCCCGAGCCCGATGATGAAAAAGAAGATCAAGGCGATCATTACCCCGGCCAGGCTGCCGTAGGTAATCTGATAGCCGCCGACCAACCCGAGCGCGATCGGCAGAAGTTCGGCGGTCACCACCCACCAAACCGTAATTAGCAGCGCTCCGGGCCATTTGCGGCGGCCGATCGTGCGGTAGCGCGACGGGGTCAGAGCCAGGAAGGTGAAATAGAAAGTGACGAACAACGCCACCGCCGGCGCGATCCGGTAGAAGCCGAGCCGCGTCGCAAGCCCGTTCGATCCGGGCAGTCGCTCGATCACCACATGATGGACCGAGCTCAACACCACGCTCGCCCCGAATGCCGCCATCAGCACCAGCACCGCGGCGAGAATCAAGGCGATCGACCCCAGCCGGTAGGTCCAGAACGGCGCGGATTGTTTCACGCCATAAGCACGGCGCAAGATGTCGCGGATCGTCTCGATAAAGCTCGACGCGGTCCACAACGCGACGATTGCGCCAAGCCACAGCAAGGTGCCGGTGCGCACCGTCAGCACTTCGGTGACCGGCCCGGCGAGTACGTCGGAGACTTGCGGCGGAAGCTTGGCGAGCACCGTTGCGACGGTCTTCTGGCCGTCCGCCGACTGGCCGAGCAGTTGCGCCACCGCCGTCGCCAGGATGAAGAACGGGAACAGCGCCAGGATTGACAGATAAGCGAGATTGCCGGCGTGAATGAAGCCGTCGTTATAGACCCCGATCGCGACGCGCTTGACGATTTCCCAGGCGGTCGGCGCGGGCCGGATCGCCTCGGCGACAGACGGTCCATAGGCCGCGGTCTCGGCCGCCTGGCGCTTGCGCCGGTCCTCAGGGGAGAGCGGATGCTGTTCCTGCATGGTTGTGGCCTAGACCCCGAGCGCGGCGCGCGGATTGCCGCCGCCGTCCCACGTTCCCGCGAACGCCTCGAGCGCCGGATCGTCGGCCGGAATGTCGATCGCCAGCGCCACCAGCAAGTCGCCGCGCTTGCCAGCCTTGTCGCTGAACCCGCGTCCCTTAAGCCGAAGCACCTTGCCCGAGCTTGCGCCCTTGGGCACCGTGAGCATCACCGCGCCCTCGGGAGTCGGCGCCTTGATCTTGGCTCCGAGCACCGCTTCCTTGAGAGTGATCGGAAGCGCCAGGCGGATGTCCTTGCCCTCACGATTGAAGTGCTGATGGGGGGCGATCTCGATCGCGATGATCGCGTCGCCCTTGCCGCCCGGCCCCGGCTGACCCTGCCCGGCGAGGCGAATCTTGGTCCCTTCCTCGACCCCGTTGGGCAGCTTGACGTCGATCGTCTTGCCCCCCGCCAAGGTCACCCGCTGCGCTTTCAGCGTCGCCGCATCGAGGAACGGCACCTTCAATCGATAGGCGACGTCGGCGCCCTTCTGCGGCGCCCGGCCGCGGTTGCCGAACCCACCGGCGGTGCCACGGCGCCCGGCGGTCCGGGCCCCGGCGCCGAACAATCCTTCGAACAAATCGCTGAGGTCGGCCGTTTCGGCCCCCTCGAACCCACCGGGATAGCCTTCGAACCCGCCCGCCGGCCCGCCGCGCTGGCCCGTGCCGCCGCCGCCGCCGAAGCCGGCGCCATAGGGCATCTTGGGGTTGCCCTCCTCGTCGAGTTCGCCGCGGTCGTAGCGCGCGCGTTTGTCCTTGTCGGACAGGATATCGTACGCCTGAGTCACCTGGTTGAAGCGCTCGGCCGCCTTGGGATTATCCTGGTTGCGGTCGGGGTGAAGCTGCTTGGCGAGGCTTCGATAGGCCTTCTTGACCTCGGCCTCGCTCGCGCCGCGCTTGATCCCCAGTCGTTGATAAAGGTCCATGGGGACGCCTCCTGCAACAGGGTGCCTTGCAGGGCAAGCATCGCGCGGCCTAGAGCCATCTGGATGAGCGAAAGTCCGATCAGCCTGTTCGATGCGTGGTTCGCCGAAGCCAAAGCGGCCGAGCCCAACGATCCCGAGGCAATGGCGCTTGCCACTGCCGACGCGAATGGCCACCCATCGGTGCGGATGGTGCTGCTCAAAGGCCATGACGCGAATGGCTTCGTATTCTACACCAATCTCGACAGCCGCAAGGGCGATGAGCTAGCGGCCAACCCCCATGCCGCCTTGCTGTTTCACTGGAAGACAATTCGCCGCCAGGTGAGGATCGAGGGGCCGGTCGAAGCGGTGAGCGATTCCGAGGCCGACATTTATTTCGCCTCGCGCGGCCGCGATTCGCGGCTCGGTGCCTGGGCTTCGGACCAGTCGCGCCCGCTTCCCGACCTAGCGACCTTCGAAGCGCGGTTCGAGCAAATGAAGGCCCGCTTCGAGGGCGAGCCGGTGCCCCGCCCCCCGCGCTGGTCGGGGTTCCGCCTCGTCCCTATCCAAATCGAGTTCTGGTCCGACCGTGCCCACCGCCTCCACGAGCGCCGGTTGTTCGTCCGCGATCGCGAGGGCGCTTGGAGCGAAGGCCTGCTCTACCCATGACCGACCATTCGGTCCGCGCGAAGGCCCGCGCCATCCTCACCACCCGCGCCGCACTCGCCAGTATCACCATGGCGTTATTTCTGGTCGTGATCAAAAGCTACGCCGCGTGGAAGACCGGCTCGGTCGCCATGCTCGGCAGCCTCGCCGATACCGCGCTCGACCTCGTTGCCAGCATCGTCACGTTGGTCGGGGTACGCTGGGCGGCGATGCCGGCCGACGACGACCATCGCTTCGGCCACGGCAAGGCCGAGGCGCTGGCCGCCTTGATCCAGGTCGTGCTGATCTCGATTTCCGCGCTCGGAATCGCCTGGCGAGCGATCGACCGGCTGAGCAGCAACGCGCAGACCGAGGGGTTCGAGCTCGGCTTGGGCGTCTCGCTGGTGGCGATCGCCGCGACCTTCGCTTTGCTCGCCTTCCAGCGCCACGTGATCAAGCTGACCGGCTCGGTCGCGATCCGCACCGACCATGTCCATTACCAGTCCGACTTGCTGCTCAATCTGTCGGTCATCGTCGCCTTGGTGTTCGACCAATTGTTCGGCTGGCGGATGGCCGATCCATTGTTCGGGATCGTCATCGCCGCCTGGCTGATGTGGGGTGCCTGGCGCGCCGCGAGCCATTCGATCGACCAGTTGATGGACAAGGAATGGCCGCTCGACAAACGCCGGGCATTTCTCGCCGCGGCCGCCGAATATCCCGAGCTGAAGGGTCTCCACGATTGCCGAACGCGGACCAGCGGGGCGTATGATTTCGTCCAGTTCCACGTTTGGGTGCCGGGGACATGGACCGTCGATCACGCGCACGAGTCGATGGACAAGGTCGAGGAAGCGCTTCAGTCGCGCTTCCCCGGCACCGAAATCCTCATCCACCTCGACCCCGAAGGCCATACCGACCGCGAAACCATGCTTCCTTCGTCGATCACCGAAAGCCGCGCATGACTCCGTTGCCCTTTTTCCAGGTCGATGCCTTCGCGTCCCGACCGTTCGAGGGCAATCCGGCTGCGGTGATCCCGCTCACCGAATGGCTTGCCGATGCCACCATGCAGGCCATCGCGGCGGAAAATAACCTCGCCGAAACCGCTTTTACCGTGCCGAGCGAGGCCGAAGACGCCGATTACGCCCTGCGCTGGTTCACTCCGACGGTCGAGGTCGATCTATGCGGCCACGCCACCCTCGCCGCCGCGCACATACTGATGAACGCCGCCGCGATTCGCTTCGCCACCCGCTCAGGGATCCTCCGGGTCAACCGCGATCATAACCAGCTCGCGCTCGATCTTCCGGCCTATCCGGTCGAGACCGGCACCGAGCCCGGCCTCACCGCCGCGCTCGGCCTGCCCGCCGACACCCCGACCTACCTTAGCCGCGGCGGCAATGGCGCGGCGATCGCCTTGCTCAGTGACGAAGCCGCGGTCCGCGCCGTCGCCCCCGATTTTGCCGTGCTTCGCTCCATCGACCGTCTGGTCATCGTCACCGCGCCGGGCGACCATAGCGCCATCGTCAGCCGGGTGTTCGCCGCGTACCACGGTATCGACGAGGACCCGGTGACGGGCAGCGCCCACGCCGCGCTCGTCCCGTTCTGGGCACAGCGCCTGGACCGCCCCGGCTTCACCGCCTTCCAGGCGAGCAAGCGCGGCGGCCATCTCGACTGCGAGCATCGCGG
>JBBRTO010000093.1:0-7861 GCA_038244345.1 Sphingomonadales bacterium
CCAGCGCGGTCGACAAGGTGAACTGACCGCCGGTGAGTTGCATTCCGTCGCCGCTGTCGCCGGCAAAGCGCACCACCATCGCCTCCAACGGCGGGTGGGCGGCGGCTTCCTCGGGGGTCAGCAGGTGGGTTGCCGACTGGGTCATGCAGGTCCTTCGAGCAAGATGAATTAGGTTTCAATTTGCTCTTACGACCGCGAGATGCGCTCCGCTAGTGTCTGTCACTCGCTTTGCGGCGCTTGGCGGCGGGCCGGCAATTTGCCACAGGTAGAGCATGACCAAGCCATATATTCGCCCCGACGTCGTCGCCTTGCTCAAGATGATCGAGCAAAGTCCGCGCCCGCCGATGCAGACGCTCGCTGCGCCCGAAGCGCGCGCCGGGAGCAATGCGGCGCGGGCGCTGATGGAGGTCGACCAGGGCGAACTCGCGGTGGTTCGCGATTTCACCATCCCCGGGCCCGCCGGGCCGATCGGCGCGCGATTGTTCGACGTGGCGGCGGAACGCGAGGCGAGCGATTTGATCGTCTATTATCATGGCGGGGGGTTCGTGATTGGCGATCTCGACAGCCATGCGCCGCTATGCGCCGATCTGTCGCGAATGATGGATTTGCCGGTGGTGTCGGTCGATTACCGGCTGGCGCCCGAACACCCTTTCCCCGCCGGCCCCGACGATGCGGTCGCCGCGGCGCGCTGGCTGGCGGCTCATTCGGACGAGATCGGGCGCGAGGCGAAGCGGCTGGTGGTGATGGGCGACAGTGCGGGGGCAAACCTCGCCTTGCTCGCGGCGATCGACCTGCGCGACGAACCGGCGGCGGTGCCGGTGGCGGCGCAGGGGCTGATCTATCCGGTCACCGGCCCGGTGGCGGCACAAGGCAGCGGCGCCGACTTTGCCGACGGCTATTTCCTTACCCGGCCGCTGATGGACTGGTTCGACCGCCATTATGCCCCGCGAACGGGCGACTGGCGGCACGAAACGCATCTGCGGGGCTATGCCGGCCTTCCGCCGACCGCGATCATTACCGCCAGCCTCGACCCGCTGCGCGACCAGGGGCGGGCGCTGGCCGCCGCGCTGTCGATCGAGGGGATCGAGACCGCCTATCTCGAGGCGCAAGGCACTATCCACGGCTTCGCGACGATGCGCCGGCTGATGCCATCGGCCCACCGCGACATCGAACGACAATGCGAGGCGCTGAAACTGCTGCTGTAGAGATCGGACTGTAGTGGGCGATTTCATGCCGGGTCTGGCCGGATCGGTGTTACACTCACCCCTAGAAGCAGGTATTCGGGCGCGCTTGATCGTCCGCGAAGTTCCTGTTCCTGTTCAAGCCGTTAGCAGATTGCTTATACCGAATAGCCTCCGCGACCCGCGGGGCGCCGGTCCGCCCGCGAAAGGGCCTGTGTGACAGAAACAGCTCCTCCTTTCGTCGATCCGGCGACTAGTCTCGCCCAGGCAATGGTGGTAACCTCGGACACGCCATTGTTGCTGCTCGACGGCGACCTAACCGTGCTTGCCGCCAGCCTGTCCTTCTGCCGCGCCTTCGATCTCGACCCGACACTGGTC
This sequence comes from Sphingomonadales bacterium, assembly GCA_038244345.1. GTDB lineage: Bacteria > Pseudomonadota > Alphaproteobacteria > Sphingomonadales > Sphingomonadaceae > Sphingomicrobium. Next base: position 1,560 of record JBBRTO010000093.1, read on the forward strand.
GCGGGTCGGCCGATCTTCGCGATGGGCAATGGCGAATGGGATTTGCCGCGGATGAAGTCGCTGTTGACTGCGATCGTGTCAGGCGGGGCGGAGGTCGACAAATATGAAATGGAACTCGAGACGCGCGACGGTCGCGGGAAGCGTTGCCTCGAACTGAGCGCGCACAAGCTGGATTATGCCGACACCGACAATGTCCGCATCCTGCTGTCGGTCCTCGACAAGACCGATGCGCATGCCGCGGCGAAGGAAAAGGACGCATTGGTCGCCGACAAGGTCATGCTGATGAAGGAGCTTCAGCACCGCGTCGCCAACAGCCTGCAGATCGTCGCATCGGTGCTGATGCAGTCCGCCCGCCGAACCGGCAATGACGAGAGCCGAGTTCATCTGCAAACCGCGCACAACCGGGTCCTGTCGGTCGCGTCGATCCAGAAGCAGCTCGCCGAAACCGGTGCCAGCGAGGTCGAGCTCGGGCCTTATTTCACCCAATTGTGCAGCAGCATCGGCGCGTCGATGATCGCCGATCCCGACCAGATGTCGATCAAGGTCGACGTCGATGACAGCAGTGTAGCTTCAGAGACGTCGGTTAGCCTTGGCCTGATCGTCACCGAGCTGGTGATCAACTGCCTCAAGCACGCCTTCCCCGACGATCGCGGCGGAATTATCGACGTGCGCTACAAGTCCGACGACGCTGGCTGGACGCTTCACGTCGACGATAATGGCGTAGGCATGCCGACCAGGCCATCGCGGGCCACCGCCGGGCTCGGCACCAGCATCGTCGAGGCGCTCGCGCGTCAACTGCGCGCGCGGATCGAGATCGCCGACGCGAAACCAGGCACGTGCGTCAGCATTGTCCACCAATCCCCCGAAATCGCTGGCGCCGACGTCCTGCCCTTGGTCCGCGCGATCTGAGGCGAATGACGCGGCGCGGCAGCGCCCGAGAAAGACCCGCCTCGCTAAATAAAGGCAGGCGTGCTAAGCCTTTGGTATCACCTGCCCTTTCCGCAAGCATCCCTGTGACAGAGAGCGTTTCATGCTCCCGCTTGCCCACGAACGAGGTGACTATCGTGGAACAGTCCTACTGGCTTCGTCGCAAGCAATCATCGCTGGCGAAAGCCATTGCCGCCACCAGCGCCGAGGCGCGTTTGATCCATTTCGACCTTGCTGGCCGCTACAGCGTGCAAGCGGCAAACTGCGCTGAGGCGCGACCCGCGTCCGCCCCGGAGCCTGCCGCAACACTGGCCTGAAGGCACGAACCGGATTGCTTCGGCGCTCCGCTGCTCGCAATGACGGGCTGAGGAGAGGCACGATGACCAGCGACGACCATCTTTACCGCCGCGGGGTTGGGGTGATGCTGCTCAACGCCGACGGGTTCGTCTGGGTCGGACGGCGGATCGATAATACAGATGAAGCATGGCAGATGCCGCAGGGCGGGCTCGACAAGGGCGAGGCGCCGTGGACCGGGGCGTTGCGCGAAGTCGAGGAAGAGACGGGCATTGCGCCGCGCCTGATCGAGCGGGTCGCCGATCATCCGCAGCGGCTGCGCTACGATTTGCCCGAGGAGCTGGCCAGAAGGCTGTGGAAGGGCAAGTGGAAGGGGCAGGACCAGGACTGGTTTCTGGCGCGCTTCACCGGGACCGACGACGATGTCGACATCGCCACCAAGCACCCCGAGTTCAACGACTGGAAATGGGTTGAGCCGCGCCTGCTGCCCGAGCTGATCGTACCGTTCAAGCGCGACATGTATCGGGCGATCATCGCGGGCTTCGGGGAGTGGCTTTGACGACCGGAGCGCGCTAGGCAGCGGGACGATGACGGGGCTGACTTCAGACGAGCGCGAATGCGTCGAGCGGGCGATGGCAGCGCAAGGAACAATGCTGGGCAATGTCGAGGCGTGGGCGGCGATCAATTCGGGGTCGCGCAATCTTGACGGACTGGCGCGGGTTGCGGGCGATATAGCCAAGGCTTTTTCCGGACTGCCCGGGACCATCGAAATGGTCGATCCGGCGCGGGTCGAGGCGATCGACGCGGGCGGGCGGGTGTATGATTTGCCGCACGGCCAGCACCTCCATTTAAAGGTTCGTCCCGACGCGCCGCTGCAGATCCTGCTCACCGGGCACATGGATACGGTGTTCGCGGTGGATCATCCGTTCCGGGCGTTGACCTGGCTCGACGAAGCCACGCTCGGCGGGCCGGGGGTGGCCGACATGAAGGGCGGGATCGCGGTGATGCTGGCGGCACTCGAGGCGATTGAACGGAGCCCCCTCGCTTCGAACATCGGCTATGAGGTGGTACTCAATTCGGACGAGGAAGTCGGATCGTTAGCCTCCGCGTCGCTGATCGCGCTGGCGGCACAGGGCAAGCGCGCGGCGCTGACCTTCGAGCCATCGGCCTTGCCCGACGGAACCCTGGCGGGCGCCAGGCCAGGGAGCGGCAATTTCAGTTTCACGGTGCGCGGCAAATCGGCGCATGCCGGGCGCAACCCCGAGGACGGGCGCAACGCGCTGATCGCGGCCGCAGACCTCGCTCTTCGGCTGGCCAAGGGCGTTGGCCCCAGGCTCAGCATCAATCCGGCCAAGATCGATGGCGGCGGGCCGAACAATGTTGTTCCCGACCTCGCCATCCTGCGGGTCAATCTGCGGCCGGCGACGATCGAGGAGCAGGCCCGCGCGCAAGGCCTGATCGAGGCATCGGTCGCGATGGTCGCGGCCGAGCATGAGGTGGCAATCGACACCCACGGCCATTTCGCGCGGCCGCCAAAGCCGATGACCCCCGAGCTTGAGGCATTGTTCGGGCTGGTCGCCCAAGCCGGCGCCGACCTTGGCCAGACGATCGGCTGGCAGCCGACCGGGGGCGTGTGCGACGGCAATAATATCGCGGCCTGCGGCGTGCCGGTGATCGATACGATGGGGGTGCGCGGTGGGAGCATTCATTCGATGGAGGAATATCTGATTGTCGAGAGCCTGGCCGAGCGCGCGGCGCTTGCGGCGCTGACGGTATTAAGACTGGCGGACGTAGGATGACCTTCCGAATCCGCGCCGCGACGGTGGACGATAGCCGAGCGCTCTACGACCTCGCCAAACTGACCGGCGGGGGGTTCACCAACCTGCCCGCCGACAAGGCCACGCTCGAGGCCAAGCTGGCCAAATCGCAGGTCGGTTTCGAGCGCGAGGGCGAGAATCAGGACGACGATCTGTTCCTGTTCGTGCTCGAGAATGTCGAGACCAAAGCGATCCGCGGCACCTGCCAGGTGTTCGGCAAGGTCGGCAACGACCGGCCGTTCTATTCGTACCGGATCTCGACCCTGACCCAGCGGAGCGAAGAGCTCGACCGGATCTTCCGCAACCAGACGCTGTCGCTGTGCACCGACCTTGAGGGGTCGTCCGAAGTCGGCGGGCTGTTCCTCCATCCGCACGAGCGCGCCGGGGGGCTTGGAATGCTGCTCGCCCGGTCGCGTTACCTGTTCATCAAGCAGCATCGGCCGCGGTTCGGGCCGAGGGTGCTGGCCGAGCTTCGCGGCGTGATGGATCAGGCTGGCCACTCGCCGTTCTGGGACGCGCTTGCCGGGCGGTTCTTCGGGATGAGCTTTCCCGAGGCAGACGAGTTCAACGCGGTCCACGGAACCCAGTTCATCGCCGATTTGATGCCCAAGACTCCGATCTATGTCGCGATGCTGCCCGACAGCGCCAGGTCGGTAATGGGCCAGCCGCACCCGACCGGGCGAGCAGCGCTGCGGATGCTGGAGAGCGAAGGCTTCAGTTACGAAAGCTACATCGACATTTTCGATGGCGGGCCGACGGTCACCGCTCCGACCGACAAGATCCGGACGGTCGAGAATGCAGAGTGGCTGCGCTATGCCGGAGCGCCGCAGGTGGGCGAGCCGAGCGAGACGATGGTGCTTGCAAGCGGGCGGCTCGACCGGTTCATCGCCTGCTATGGCAAGGCGCAGCGTAGTGGCGACGGCCAGATCCTGCTCGACGACCAGACCGCAGAGTTGCTCCGGCTCGACACTGGCGACAATGTCCTCGCCACGGTGCGCTAGTGGCGGTCTGCGAAATCAACTTCGACGGGATCATCGGTCCGAGCCATAATTATGCCGGGCTCAGTCTCGGCAATCTCGCGTCGGCCCGGCATGCGGGCCAAGTGTCGCAGCCGCGTGCGGCGGCGCTGCAGGGGCTCGACAAGATGCGCGCCAATCTGGCGCTCGGACTGGTGCAGGGATTGTTCGTGCCGCAGCCGCGACCGGCGACGGCGTGGCTTGGCGAGCTCGGGACGACGATCGAGGCGGCCGAACCCGAGCTTGCCGCCAATGCGATGAGCGCATCGGCGATGTGGGCGGCCAATGCGGCGACGGTCAGCCCGGCGTGCGACACCGCCGATGGCCGCTGCCACCTGACCGTCGCCAATTTGCGCACCATGCCGCACCGCAGCCACGAATGGGCGGCGAGCCTGGCCCAGCTCAAGCTCGCCTTCGCCAATCCGGCGTTCGCGGTGCACGGGCCGGTGCCCGCGGCGTTTGGCGACGAGGGCGCGGCGAATCACATGCGGCTGGCGGCCGGGCATGGCGAGCCGGGGATTGAATTGTTCGTCTACGGCCGTACTGGGGGTCCGTTCCCCGCCCGCCAGCATATCGAGGCTTCGAAGGCGATTGCCCGACGCCACGGACTCGATCCGCAGCGGACCTTGTTCGTCGAGCAATCCGAGGAGGCGATCGCCGCCGGGGCGTTCCACAATGATGTCGTTGCGGTGGCCAATGCGCGGGTGCTGTTCGCGCATCACAAGGCGTTTGCGGATCGTGACGCAACGGTCGCGGCGATCAAGCGGATGATGCCCGAGGTTGAGATGGTCGAAGTGCCCGACGCCGAGGTGCCGATCGGCGACGCGATCCGATCATATCTGTTCAATGCACAATTGGTGACCCCGCCTGGTGGCGCAATGACGTTGGTCGCGCCGATCGAGTGCCGCGAGACGCCGTCGGTCAAGGCGTGGATCGACCGCCACCTGGCCTCCAACGGCGCGATCCGTCGGGTCGAGTTTGTCGATGTCCGCCAATCGATGGCCAATGGCGGCGGGCCGGCGTGCCTGCGGCTTCGGGTGGCGTGCGATCCGGCGCTGGTCGATCCGCGCTTCCTGGTCGACGAGGGCAAGCTCGATCGGATTGCGCAGGTCATCGCAGCGCATTGGCCCGATGAAATCGCGACCGAGGACCTCCAGCATCCGGCGCTGATTTCGGCGATTGTCGACGCTCGGCGGAGGTTGCTCGAATGCTTCGATCTGGGCGTGCTGTCCTGAGTCGGGACAGTTTACAGATTCAGTCGAGCGTTAACCTATTTTTGGCGGAACCCTGCGGCTGGCACGACGTTTGCTTAACCATAGTCATGCTCAAGCGTCTCGCCAGATTGTTCGTCATTAAGACCCGCTTCGAGGCGTATCTGGTGATCTTTGCGATCGCCATGGGCGCGGTCGAGCGGGGCCGCCGTTATATGGAAATCTATCCGGGCAACGCTGGCTTGCTGCTGGCCTTCGCCGCCACCGGCGTGGTGTTCGTCGCCGGCGCCAAATTACTCGACTCTGTCCGCCCGGCCGAGCCGGTCGCACTCCCTGCGCAATCGATCCGCCCGCGCCGCCGGATCAGTCGTAGTCGACCCAGGCGAGACCCGCGTCGTTCCGCCGCAAGGTCAGCAATTTCACATCGCATAGATTGACGCCCGACCAGATGACGCTCGCGCCGCCAGCCAGCGTCGCTCGAAGATCGAACGCGCAATCGGGATCCGAGAAAACTGCGGACGCGGATTTTCCAGCGCCCGGCGCGGCCTCCAGCGGCTTCCACTGACCCGATCCGACTCGGCGAATCGCCATCGTCGAAATGTCCGTGCCGATGCCGTTGATGATCACGAAACCCGACGCTCCGGCGAGTGCCGGGGCGGGCAAAGCCAAGCTCAGGGCCAGCAGCAAGATCGTCTGACGTTGTTTCATCGCCTTGTAAAATAACCCGAGTCCGACAATTCACAAAGGCGATTCGGAAAAATCGTTGCCGACGCGAAATTAGTCCGTGGAAATTAACCATGCGTTAGGGCATGAGTCGCATCTTCGTGTCGTCCTGGGGGAGTGACGTCTATGGAGTCGAATTTGCGCTATTACCTACGCCGGGCCGCCGAGGAGCGGACCGCCGCGCATCGCGCAGTGACCCCACAAGCCCGCGAATGGCATAGCAAACTGGCCCTGGATTTCGCGTCGCGCGCCGACGCCAGCGCGCCCCAGGCGATGACCGCCTAAGGCCGACCAGTCCTGCCGCTATTTGAAAA
>JBBRTO010000094.1:0-7639 GCA_038244345.1 Sphingomonadales bacterium
CCACCATCGAGCCCAAGGCGATCTGGTATCCGGCGGAGGATAATCACCAGGATTATTGGGCGACCGAAGGCCAGCGCAATCCCTATTGCATGGCGATCATCCCCCCCAAGCTGGCGAAACTCAGGAAGAGTTTTCAGGCGCAGCTCAAGAGCGAGACGGCGGCAAGCTGAGCAGTGTGACGCCGAGGAAACGTTTAATGAAAAACGGCGGATTGCGGCGTTAGAAGCAATTGAATCGCAGCGGCTTGTATGGCAGCCATCACCAACGGCAGCTTCCTGCTGGCCGTTAGTGGGGGTATTATCAATGAATTTGCGGCTTTTCGCATGCGGGCTTGTGCTCGCTCCACAGATTGTCTTGGCACAGGTGCAGCCAGCGATCGCGCCGATCAGCGCGCCGGTCACCAATAACGCCATTCTCCGCACCGGCACCGAAGTGCCGCTTCGGCTGTTGGAAGAGCTGACCACGGGCGGCAAGAAGCTTCGCGTCGGACAGCAATTCCGGATGGAAACATCAGCCCCGGTATTGGTCCAGGGCGTGATCGTAATTCCCGCCGGTAGCCCTGCCATGGGAGAAATCACCGACGTCCGTAACAAAGGGATGTGGGGCAAGTCTGGACACTTAACCGCTCGAATCCTCCACGTTAACGTCAACGGTCGTCAGATCCGTATGACCGGCGGATTTGACGACAAGGGCGTCGCGGGCGGTATCGGTGCCGTCGCGGTCTCGGCGATCATTTTCGCGCCTGCCGGCTTCTTTATGACCGGAACCAGTGCGAAGGTAGCAGTCGGGGCCGCTGTGAAGGGCTTCATCGACGAAGACGTCCAGTTGTCAATGGCAACATCTGGTCCGGCCCCGATGGTCGTGAGCGCTCCGGCAGTACCGCTTGCGGTCGTCGCTGCTCCAGTGGCTCAGCCGAAATAAGCATAACTAGCAAACGCTAATTGAGTTCGTGGAGAAGGGGCGGCTTCGGCTGCCCCGTTTTTCATGCTCGCGGCGCCGCCGCTCTTGTCAATCTGTCGCGGATGGCAGTGGCGAGGCCTTCTCCGAGGATCGGGGCGACCCCGATCCGCGGCTTGGGCGATGCGTCCGCCAGGTGAAGCAGATCGAACAGGCGCGCGGCGGCTTCGGTGAGATCGCCGGTTTTGCTGAGGCTGACGTCGCCCGCAATCCTGCCGAAGCCGATCAGATATTCGTCGTCCGCCGCCTCGGTTGCGTCGAGGCGGAGCGGCTTTTGCGGGGCGTAGTGGCTGGCCATCATTCCGGGCGCTTCAATCCCTTGCGACGCGAGCGGCGCATCGACCTCGATCGGGCCGCGGCGGAGCAGGCGCGGGCCTCCGCCGGTCGCGGCGACGATGGTCGATTCGATCCCGCGCTCCGTCGGGCCGCCATCGATGATCAGCGCGATCCGCCCGTCGAGGCTGGCGAGGACGTGCGCCGCGCGGGTCGGGCTGATCCGACCACTGGCATTGGCCGAGGGCGCGGCGAGGGGTCGACCGGTCGCAGCAAGCAGCCTCTGCATCGCGGGGTGGGCGGGAACCCGGAGCGCGATGGTCGAAAGCCCGGCGGTGACCAATGCGGCGATTCCATTGTCACGGCGCGCCGGGACGACAATCGTCAGCGGGCCGGGCCAATGCGCTTCTGCGAGCGAGCGTGCGGCGTCGTCAAACAGGCCCAGCCGTTCGGCGGCGGCGAGATCGGCGACATGGACGATCAACGGGTTGAAGTTGGGGCGGCCCTTGGCGGCGTAGATCCGCGCCACCGCCCCGGCATCGGTCGCATCGGCGGCGAGGCCATAGACGGTCTCGGTCGGCACCGCGACCGGCTGCCCGGCGAGCACCAGCGCCGCGGCGCGCGCGATGCCCGCATCGTCGAATGGCACTATCTCGGTCTCTGGCGGGCTCATGGCGCGCTCGCTATGGCATGCGCCGATGTTCAGCAAGGTAGCCCGCTTATGACCTTCCGCTCACCTCTCCACGACCAGCGCCTGGTGCTCGACCATGTCGTCGGGATCGCCGAGCTCAGCAACGACCTCGAGATGGTCGGCGCGGTGCTCGAGGGCGCGGCGCAATTGGCGGAAGGGCAATTCGCCCCGCTCGACCGGATCGGCGACACGGTGGGTGCCCGCTGGACCGCCGAAGGCGTGGTGATGCCCGAGGGATTCAAGGCAGCGTATCGGGCGTTCGTCGAAGGTGGGTGGATGACGCTCGCCGCGCCCGAGCAATTTGGCGGGCAGGAGCTGCCACTGGCCTTGTCGGCGGCGTTGATGGAGGATCTCAACGCGGCCAACATCGGCTTTGCCCTGCTGCCGATGCTGTCGATGGGCGCGATCGAGGCGCTGCAGCATCACGGGTCGGAAGAGCTGAAAGAACGCTATTTGGCGAAGATCGTGTCGGGCGAATGGCCGGCGACGATGAATTTGACCGAACCGCAGGCGGGGAGCGACGTCGGGGCGCTGAAGACCAAGGCCGAGCCGAATGCGGACGGCAGCTGGCGGGTGACGGGGACCAAGATTTACATCACCTATGGCGATCATGACCTGGCCGAGCAGATCGTCCATCTGGTGCTTGCGCGGACCCCCGGCGCGCCGGAGGGGACTCGCGGGATTTCTCTGTTCCTGGTGCCCAAATTGCTTCCCGACGGAAGCGCCAACGATGTGAAGTGCGTGTCGATCGAGCATAAGCTCGGGATTCACGCCTCGCCGACCTGCGTGATGAGCTACGGCGATGAAGGCGGGGCGACCGGCTGGCTGATCGGCCCCGAGAATCAGGGCATGCGATCGATGTTCACGATGATGAACAATGCGCGATTGAATGTCGGGCTGCAGGGCGTCGGAATTGCCGAGCGCGCGACTCAGCGAGCGGTCGCCTATGCGCTCGACCGGCGGCAAGGAGGCATGGCGATCGCCGAGCATCCCGACGTGCGGCGCATGCTGCTCAGGATGCGAAGCCTGACGATGGGATCGCGGGCGCTGGTTTATTATGCGTTCGGCCAGATCGACCGGGCGGCGCGCGGGGATGTGGTGGCGGGATACCGCGGCGACGTGCTCACGCCGCTGGCCAAGGCGTGGGGCACCGATGTCGGCTGCGAGGTGGCGAGCCTTGGAATCCAGGTCCACGGCGGAATGGGCTATATCGAGGAAACCGGCGCCGCCCAGCATCTGCGCGACGCGCGGATCGCGCCGATCTACGAAGGCACCAACGGAATCCAGGCGGCTGACCTGGTCGGGCGCAAGCTGGGGCTCGACGGAGGGCTGGCATTCGACGGGCTGGTCGCCGAGATCGAGGCCGAGGCGCAGCATCCGATGCTGATCGCGCTGACCGACGCGGTCGAGGTGGCGGCGGCGAGCCTGCGCAGTGCGTCGAGCGAGGACCGGCTGGCGGGGAGCTATCCGTTTTTGACGATGTGTTCGGTGATGGTCGCTGGCTGGATGGTCGAGCGGCTGACGCGCGCGCCCGAAGCGAACGCCCGCGACCAGGCGGCGGCGGAATATTTTTGCAGCGTATTGGTGGCCGAAGCGCTTGGTTTGGCCGCGGGAGCGGAGAGCGGGGCGGCGTTGCTCTATTCGGTGGACGCGGCGGCTTTGGCTTAAGCGTCGGCGATCAAATCCGCCGGTTCGATCCCGAGGCGGTCCATGCGTTCGCGGATCAGCGGCCATTCGGCGCGGATGAAGCTGTCGCGCTCGCTGGTGCGCAGGCGAGCGGCGGCGCCGGTGGCGACGAACATGCCGACCCCGCGCTTGACCACCACCAGCCCTTCGTCCTGGAATCCCTGATAGGCCTTGGCGACGGTCAGCGGGTTAGCACCTTCCTCGACCGCTAGCGCGCGCACCGAGGGGAGGGGGTCGCCATCCTTGAAGCGACCGGTCAGGATCGCATCGGCGATCACTTCGCGAAGGCGGACGTAAACGGGTTTTTCGTGTGAGGTGCGTAGCGTCATGCTGTGGTAATACAGCATATCGCGGAAAGTTCAAATATATTATGAAGTTGGCGCTACCCACGGTCGAACAACTGCGGCCAATGGCGCTCGCGGGCGTTCTACAAGCGGCGCTCCGGGTGAGCCGATGAAAATGAACCCCGCGATCCGCTCGCCTGGCGCGCAGAAAGCGGCGCGGACGCGCTCGGAATAGGCCGCCCAGCCGGTGATCCAGCTGGCGACGAAACCCAGCGCGTGGGCGGCGAGCAGCAAGTTCATTCCCGCCGCGCCGACCGATAGCTGTTGCTCCCATTGCGGGATCTTGTGATCGGCGATCGGGGCCGCGACGAGCACAACCAGGCTTGGCGCCTGGTGCGCGAACTCGCGCGCCTTGGCGACATGCGCGGGTCCGGCGTCGGGGTCGGATTCGGGGAGCGCGGCGATAAGTAAATCGGCGAGCGCTTCGCGCTGGTCGGGGGCGATGGTGACGAACCGCCACGGGAACAGCTTGCCATGATCCGGGGTGCGCGCGGCGATGGTCAGGATCCGGGTCAGCTCGGCCTCGTTCGGGCCCGGCGCGATCATCTCGCGTGGTTTGCCCGAGCGGCGGGTTTCGAGCAAGGTGAGGGTCGAGGAGAGGTCGTTGAGCGTCATGCGACAGCGATAGCATGGCCGCTGCGGCTAACAACCGGCTTCACAAGCCGAATTTCCCCGTTAGGGTGCCGCCAACTTATCGAGCGGGCGGCCAACGCCCCAGCGACTTCAGGGAGAGAAGATATGGTGGACAGCCCAACGGCGGATAATCCGCGCGAGCCCGACATCAGCCACGAAAATCCGGCGCGAAAGAGCGAATGGTTCGGCCACCCGAGCCAGCTTGCGCGGTTGTTCACCACCGAAATGTGGGAGCGATTCGGCTATTACGGCATGCGGGCGTTGCTGACGCTTTATCTCACCAAGCATTTCCTGTTCGGCGACCGCGAGGCGACCGGGCTGTACGGCGGGTTCACCGCGCTCGTGTATCTGACTCCGTTGGTTGGCGGATTGCTGGCCGATCAATATCTTGGGTCGAAGCGGTCGGTGAAATTCGGCGCGATCCTGATGGCGATCGGTTATTTCACTTTGTGCTTCGGCGGCGAGCAAGGAAAGCCGCACGCGACGATCGATGGTCAGCGCTATGAGATTGCGGTCACCAATCCGACCGACGGCCCGTCGAGCAATGCGCAGGAACAGCGCTTCATCGTGATGCCGGCGGCGGCCGCCGTGCCGGGACAGCCGCAAGCCGCGCCGACCCAATTGCTCATCAAGGGCAATGACGACGGCAGCGTCGCCCTGCTCAACGCCGACGGAAGCATTGCGAGGACGATTGCCAAGACCAGTTTCTCGACCGAGGCCGATCGCAACCCGTTGTTCGTGACCATCATGCTGCTGGCGCTGTCGATGGTGTCGATCGGCAATGGCTTCTTCAAGCCCAACATCTCGACCATCGTCGGATCATTGTATGACGCGACCGACCGCCGCCGCGATGCCGGCTTCACCATTTTCTACATGGGAATCAACCTTGGCTCGATCATCAGTCAGGCGCTGTGCCCATTCCTCGCCGACCGCTACGGCTGGTGGGCGGGCTTTGGCCTCGCCGCAGCGGGAATGCTGTTCAGCTGGTTCCTGATCCAGTTCGATGGCGGGCGTCTGGCCGGCTTTGGCGAGCCGCCCAAGCGCGACGGACCCGACCGGGCGATCCCGATCTACATCGGCGCGATCCTGTTCGTCCCGGTGTTCTACTTCCTGTTCATCAACCTGATGAACGCCGCGCCGCCGGCCGCAGGCTCGGGCGTGATTGGCTACCTCAAGTCGCTCCCGCTGATGGGCAAATTGCTGTTCTCCACCTTCATCATCGGCATTCCGGGGATCCTGGTCTGGTCGTACCTCAAGGGTGAGCGAGACGAACATGGAAACCGCAAGGAGTTCCAGATGATGGTCGCGGCGATGGTGCTGGTGGTGTTCAACGTGGTCTTCTGGACGTTGTTCGAGCAGGCCGGATCGTCGCTGACCCTGTTCGCCGACCGCAACACCGATCTTCACGTGATCGGCAACTGGAGCGTTTCGGCACCGCAAACCCAGGTCCTGAACCCGATCTTCATCGTGCTGCTCGCGCCGCTTATCAGCATCATGTGGACCGCCATGGCGAGGCGCAACATCGAGCCGACCATCCCGGTCAAATTCGGACTCGCGCTGATGGGCGTCGGCGCTGGCTTCCTGTTTCTGGTGTGGGGTACGCAATTCGCCGGGGCCGACTTCAAGGTCGCCTTCTGGTGGCTTGCGGGGCTGTATCTGATCCATTCGATCGCCGAGCTGCTGATCTCGCCGGTCGGGCTCAGCATGATCACCAAGCTGTCGATCGCGCGGATCATGGGGCTGATGATGGGCGTATGGTTCCTGTCGATCGCCTGCGCGCAATATGTCGGCGGGCTGGTGGCGCAGGTCGCCAGCGTTGAGACGGTTGGCGGGCAGGTTACTAACCTGGGCGTCAGCCTGGCGACCTATGCCGGGGTGTTCCGCACCATCGGCATCGCCGCAGTGATCATCGGCGCGGTACTGCTGTTGCTCAGCTGGCCGCTCAAGAAACTGATGCACGGAGTGAAGTAAGATGCGGAACGTCTTCGTCGCCATGCTCGCAGCATCGATTCTGGGAGGCTGCGCAGCGCAGACTCCGCCGCCCAAGGCGCACCCGATCCGGATTAACGAGGATCCGTATCCGTCGACCTACATGCGCTATCCAGGCGCGCTGACGGTGATCCGCGGCGCCACCGTGTTCGACGGCGAGGGCGGGCGGATCGACAATGGCACGGTGATCTTCGGCGACGGAGTGTTGAAGGCGGTCGGCGACGCGTCGCTGGCGAGCCCGGCCGGCGCGATCGAGATCAACGGGACGGGCAAGTTCGTCACGCCCGGGATCATCGACGTCCACAGCCATCTCGGCGATTATCCCTCGCCCGGCACCTCGTCGCTGAGCGATGGCAATGAGGCGACCAGCCCGGTCCGTCCCGAAGTGTGGGCCGAGCATAGCGTTTGGCCGCAGGATCCCGGGTTCAGCCGGGCGTTGGTCAATGGCGGGGTAACGACGCTTCAGGTTTTGCCCGGATCGGCCAACCTGTTCGGCGGACGATCGGTTACGCTCAAGAATGTGCCGGCGCGCACCGTCCAGGGAATGAAATTCCCCGGCGCGCCTTATGGCTTAAAGATGGCGTGCGGCGAGAACCCCAAGCGTGTCTATGGCAACAAGGGCGGGCCGAGCACGCGGATGGGCAATATCGCGGTCACCCGCGCGACGTGGCTGAAAGCGCAGGAATATAAGCGCAAGTGGGAAAAATATGACAAGAACGGCGGCGACATGCCCGGCCGTGACCTGGCGATGGACACGTTGCGCGGCGTTCTCGACGGCAAGATCCTGATCCACAACCACTGCTACCGCGCCGACGAAATGGCGATCATGATCGATATGTCGAAGGAGTTCGGCTACAAGATCACCGCATTCCACCATGCAGTCGAGGCGTACAAGATCGCCGACCTGCTCGCCGCGAACAACATTTGCGCCGTAATGTGGGCCGACTGGTACGGCTTCAAGATGGAATCCTACGACGCGATCAAGGAGAATATCCCGCTAGTCCACAATGCGGGCGCATGCGCGATCGTTCATTCCGACGATGCGAATTATATCCAGCGACTGAAC
>JBBRTO010000095.1:0-7635 GCA_038244345.1 Sphingomonadales bacterium
ATTGACCAGCAGATCGGTGCTGAAGCTGGCGTAATCAATCGCCAATGCCGAAGCGCCGCTTCCAACATACGGCGCCGACGCCAGCGTCAGTACGTCGCCGGTGACGCCGTCCTGAAGCCGGATCGTCCCAGCGTTGTTGAAAGTCGTCTGACCGGTGATGGTCGTCGCACCCTCATCGGCAATGACGACGCCGCCGGCATTGTTGGCAAACACCACCGCAGGCACGGCGAACGTCCCCGCCGCCAGATCCAGCGTTCCGGCGTTGCTGACCGAAGTGAAGCCCGCAAGGCCAGCATTGCCATTGGTATCGACAATCCCGGTCGCGCCATTGACGAAGGCGACCCCGGGATCCGTCAGGACGAAGGTGTTAAGGTTGAGCTTGCCGTTCTGGGTAAAGGTTTCAAGCGCCGACAGCGTACTGTTGCCGGTAAGGTTGATGGTTCCCGCCGCCAAATTGGTCAGCACGTCGGTGCCATCACCGAAATTGTTGCCCCCCGAAAGATTGAGCAGGCCGGCGTTGTTGACGGTGTCGTTAAAGTCGCTGAGCGCGAGAAACCCGGTGATGACCCCAGTCGCATTGTTGTTGATCGTCACCGGGCCGCTCGCGGCAAGCACGGCATAAGCGGTCCCGATGATCCTGCCATTGTTGTTGATCGTGGTCGCGCCCACCCCTAGGGTATCGACACCAAACGCTCCGGTGAGCGTTGCTCCCGTCGACACGTTGACAATCTTCTGACCGGCGCTGCCGATGAACACCGCGTCGTCGGTCGCGGTTATGTTGCCGCCAGTGACGTTGACAATCACTAAGCCGCCGCCAGTCGACAGCGCGTTGACGCCGTCGGCCCCCGCCCCGGTCGAATTGATCGACGCGCCGACATTCACGGTGTTGGTACCGCTCACCGTCCGGGATCCAATTCCCGAGCCGCCTGCGGAGGTTATCGCGCCGGTGCTGGTGACAGTGGTGAAGCTGTTGGAGCTTGAGGCGTAAATGCCCGGAGCGATGCTGGTGTTGATCGTGCCCGCGTAATTGACCGTTGTCGATGCCGTCGCACCGCCAGCGTTGTTTGCGTTGATTCCGGTGCCAGCAGAAACGATCGCGCCCGATCCGGTGACCGAAACAGCCGCCCCCGATGCCGCATTGGAAATCGTCGCTGAAATGCCGCTGAGGATCGGCCGGTCGGTGGCGGTGCCGATCGCGCCATTATTGATGACCGACACGCCGCCGGTCCCGGTCGAGGTGACGTCGATCCCGTCTTGAAGTGTCCCGGTACCGCCCGAACCGCTAATGATCGTCGATGCATTGGTGACCGTCGTCAAGGCAGTCCCTGCGTTGTCGACGTGGATGCCGTCGCCACCGGACGCAGCGATTGTGATACCCGTATTGCCGATGACGTTAAGCGGCTGGGACGCTGCGGCGTTGGTCGTGCTGATTGCCAGACCGTTGCCGCCGGCGGTGGTGATATTGCCGTCGACCGTGATCGTTCCGCCGCCAGATGCCGCAGCACCATTGAGGATTACCGCCAACGCATCGGAGGTCGTGCCTCGTGCCAGCAGCGAGCCAGTGTTGACCGTTACCGACGGTCCGTTGATCCTGAGCACTGGCGCACCGGTTGCGGCCGCGGTCGTGTCGAGCAATGAACCGGTGCCGACATACGTAAAAGGCGTCGTTAGCGAATCAAAATTCAGCACGCTCTTGTTAGCCGTGGTGGACTCGATGTTTCCAGTGACAGTAGCGCCGCTGATGCTTCCAAAATAGAATAGTACCCCACCCGGGTTGACCGCAGATGCGCCCGACACACCGGTCGACGTCGCGGTGACCGTCCCAACCGGACCAGTGCAAGCCGCAGTGAAGGAACCAGGGCACGTCGAATCCGCCCAGGCTGCCTGCGGCATTGCGAACGAAACGGCGACAGCTACGGCGCTGCCCAGCAGCGCAATGCGATTTGAGCTTTTCATGAATTACTAAATCCCCGTTAAATCATTTATTTAGGCGATGTTTAATCAGTCCAATGCGCTCCGAACTGATCGGTTTATATAAAGAGCTTAATCAAGATAACATCCGTTCAACTAGGGGCGCAATAGTAACTTGATATAATAACTGACCGTTGACGGCTAGAAATCCATTGCCGTTTTGTGACGACTCCAGGCAGACTGGTTAACCTCCTCACAAACCAAGTCATTCTCGATGGACAAAGTTGATCGGCCCGGCGAGTCGGATTGTGTTCAATGGGAAAGGGTGGGCTGCTAATGTCCGCTTTCCACCCAAAGCAGACACCAACAACCCCCCTACCCGATCGGCCCGACCGTCATTCCCCGGCGATAATTCATCATCACGCTGAGCCGCGTCGGCCCGCGCTGCACCGGGACCGCGGTCTGGTCGAAGCTCGGGCGCCCGAGCAGGCTGAGCCGGGGATTGCGCGAGAAGCCCGCGCCGTCGTTCCAGTCGCTCTTGTGGTTGGCGTTGGCGTCGTGCCGCACCGCGACCGAATAATGGCCCGTCGCGGGCAATGGCAGGCAGATGTCGACGCTCCGCCGACCGTTTAAGGGGACATCGACCCGCCCGGCCCATTCGCCTTTCTTGAGATAGTTTGCGGCGCCCGGCCCATAAGCCTGGACCCGCACCTGCCCCGCGCCGTTCTTGAGCCCGGCGACATGGACCAATATTGCCGGCGATCCGCCCCGCGTGCAGGTCGGATCGTTCGGCCGCGATTCGCGCGGGTCGGCTGCGGCGGGCATCGCGATGATCAGCGCGGCCATGCCCAACCACTTGCTTTTGTTCAACATATCCATCGCCCCGAACTACACAATCAACGCTGAACCTGGCGTTAAAGCGCCAATCCAGCACTGATCTTAGAGGCACGCTACCATCCGCCTCGCCAAGCTGCCACAAGCTGACCGGTGGGCGCGGGCGTGGATCAGATTTTCGTTGCGGCGAACAAGCTCCGCTTTGCCTGCCTCGCGGCGGGTGAGGTCGATGCGCCGCTCGTCCTCCTGCTCCACGGCTTCCCCGACAATGCGTGGACGTGGGAACATCAATTCGCCCCGCTCGCCGCCGCCGGCTATCGCGTCGTCGCGCCGTTCCTGCGCGGTTATCCGCCGAGCGAAATCCCCGCCAGCGGCTTTTACGACGGCGCGACTCTGGCCGAGGACATCCGCGGCCTGATCCACGCCCTGAGCCCCGATCGACCCGCCTTCCTCGTCGGGCAGGATTGGGGCGCCGCGCTGAGCTACGGCCTCCTCGCAATCTATCCCGAACTGGTCGCCCGAGCCGTGCTAATGGCGATCCCCCATCCCGTCGCGATGGCCGCCAGCTTCGCCGATCCCGAGCAATTGAAGCGCGCCTTCCACTGGTGGTATTTCCAGCTCCCCGGCCTGGCCGACGCCCAGGTTCCCGCCGCCGATTACGCGCTGATCGATTATCTGTGGGCCGACTGGTCGCCCGGCCGCGATCACTCGGCCCATGTCGCTCGGATCAAGGCCATGCTGCGCCAGCCAGGCGCCTTCACCGCCGCCATTTCCTATTACCGCGCCGTCTTCAACCTGGCTCACCGCGACCCCGCGCTCGAGCATTTGCGCGCGCGTCTCGGCGGCCCGATCGGCGTTCCGACGCTGGCATTATGCGGCGCCGACGATCTCCGCGCCGGCCCGATGTCGCGCCAGGCCGAGCATTTCACCAGCGACTACGCCTATCGCGAAATCGCCAACGCCGGCCACTTCCTCCACCGCGACCAGCCCGCCGAGGTCAACGCGCTGATCCTCGACTGGCTGGGTCGGATCTGAACGCGCAGATCACTCCCACTCGATCGTTCCGGGCGGCTTCGAGGTATAATCGTACACCACCCGGTTGATGCCCTTGACCTCGTTGATGATCCGCGTCGCGCAGCCGCTGAGGAACGCGGCGTCAAACGGGTAAACGTCCGCGGTCATCCCATCGACGCTGGTCACCGCGCGCAGGCCGCAGACGAAATCATAGGTCCGGTAATCGCCCATCACCCCGACCGTCCGTACCGGCAGCAGCACCGCGAACGCCTGCCAGATCGCGTCGTACAGTCCCGCCTTGCGGATCTCGTCGAGATAGACCGCATCGGCCTTGCGCAAGATGTCGCAGCGCTCCTTGCTGACTTCGCCGGGGATTCGGATCGCGAGGCCCGGGCCGGGGAACGGATGGCGCCCGACGAACGCCTCGTCGAGCCCCAGCTCGCGGCCCAGCGCGCGCACTTCGTCCTTGAACAATTCGCGCAAGGGCTCGACCAATTGCATGTTCATCCGCTCGGGCAGCCCGCCGACATTGTGGTGGCTCTTGATCGTCACCGACGGTCCGCCGGTGAAGCTGACGCTCTCGATCACGTCGGGGTAAAGCGTCCCCTGCGCCAAAAAATCGGCCCCGCCGATCTTCCTGGCTTGCTCCTCGAACACCGCGATGAACTCGCCGCCGATGAACTTCCGCTTGGCCTCGGGGTCAGTCAGCCCGGCCAATCCGGCCATGAACCGGTCCTCCGCATCCACCACCACCAGCGGGATGTTGTAATGGTCGCGGAACAGGGTCTCGACTTGCTCGCGTTCATTCAATCGCAGCAGCCCATGATCGACCAAAACGCACGTCAGCTGCGCCCCGATCGCCTCGTGGATCAGGATCGCCGCGACCGACGAATCGACCCCGCCCGACAGACCGCAAATGACCTTGCCGTCGCCGACCTGCGCGCGGATCTCGGCGACCTTGGCCTCGCGATACGCTTCCATCGACCAGTCGCCGACCACCCCGCACACCCGGTGCACGAAATTGGCGAGCAGCCTGGCGCCGTCGGGGGTGTGCACCACCTCGGGGTGAAATTGCGTGCCGTAATAATGCCGCGCCTCGTCGGCGATGACCGCGAATGGCGCGCCGTCCGACACCGCGACGATCCGGAAGCCGGGCGCGAAGGCGGTGACCTTGTCGCCGTGGCTCATCCACACCTGGTGACGGCTCCCGACCGCCCACAGCCCGTCGAACAAAGCGCAATCCTCGGTCACCGTCAAAAACGCCTTGCCGAATTCGCCGGCCCATTCGCCCGCATCCCCCGCCTCGACCGTCCCGCCGAGCTGGTGGCTCATCACCTGCTGACCGTAGCAGATGCCGAGGATCGGCACTCCGCTGTCGAACAGGATTTGCGGCGCTCGCGGGCTGTTCTCCTCGGGCACGCCGGCCGGCGATCCCGACAATATGATGCCCTTGGGGGCGAGCCGCTCATACGCCGCTTCGGCGCTCTGGAACGGCGCGATCTCGCAATACACCCCGGCCTCGCGTACCCGGCGCGCGATCAATTGCGTCACCTGGCTGCCGAAGTCGACGATGAGGATGGAATCGTGGGGGGTGCTGGCCGTCATGGCGAGCCGATAAGGAGCCGCGCTTACCAACGCAAGACGCGCGCCCCTTGCGGGACGCGCGCTATGCTTGACGAGTCAGGACTTAGCGACGGTTGTCGTTGGCCTTGATCCGCAAATTATAGACTTGACCGCGCCGGTCGGCGTCGCACACGAACTTGAGATCCGGAACACCGTAATTGCGGTTGTAGGCATATTGGCCATAGCCGTAAGGGTTGGCGTAATTGCGACCCGATGAGGCAACGCCGACAATCTTGATGCGGTTGTAGCCGCGGTTCTCGACGCTGTTGATGCCGAGCACCCGACCACTGCCGCTACCGCCATTGTTGTAGCCGCCGTTATTGCCATAGCCGTTATTGCCGTAGCCGTTATTGCCATAGCCGTTGTTGCCATAGCCGTTGTTGCCATAGCCGTTGTTGCCATAGCCGTTGTTGCCATAGCCGCCGTTATTGCCATAGCCGCCACCGTTGATCCGGGCTTCGGCGGCGCGAGCGCATTGGTTGACCGCCGTCTGGCTGCTCGAATAATTCTGCTGGCCATAGCCATAGTTGCCGTACGGATACTGGCCATAGCCGAGCACCGAGTTGATGATCTGGCCAACGACTCCGCCGCCGCTGTTATTGTTGCCGTAACCACCATATTGAGCAGCCGCCGGGACCGCCGAGACCAGTGCCGCAACCGCCGCACCGCCAACCATAAGTTTCGAAATCGCCGTCATGGCAAAACCTCCTGCTATACGCACACGTCTCGGTTGAGACGCCTAATGAAACGCTTCTAGGTCGATTCGGCTGCATCACCGCTGAATGCGACGGTACCGTAATGTTCAGGTTGATTAACAGGTTCCATGGCGATCGTGGACTCGGGCCAGAGCATCGCCGGCCAAAAGGCCCGCAGTTCCCTGCGGTCGTTCCCGGCACGTCACACGATATTAGCCGAAAATCAGCGAATGCCCTGACATGTCCACGCCAGCGCCGCTGCCCGCGATTTCATAGCCATGATAGGCTCCATCGACACCGGGCGACGTCACCGCCAGCGACTGGGTCGCGGCTGCTGTAGTTGGTGCAAAGGTGAAGTCGGCCGAAGTCAAATCCTTGACCTTATATCCTTCGATCACCAGGCTATCGCCGGTTCCCCAGCTGATCATCACGTTCGCGCCGACCGCGGTGAAGATGAGGTCGCTGTAGGCGTGTGCCCCGCTCGTCGCGTAGAACACGATCCGGTCGATATGCGCGAAGTCGGTGATTCGGTCGGCGCCCGAATGGGCCTCGATGATGAACCGGTCGGCGCCCGGCCCGCCGCTCATGATGTCATTGCCGCGGCCGCCATAGAGAAAATCGTCTCCCTTGCCGCCATTGATGATGTCGTTGCCGTCGAGCCCGGTCAGGCTGTCGATGTCGCGCTCGACATCGCCGAACAGCGTGATCGCGCCCGCCGTCCCGACCCCGTGCGTATCGGCGATGATCCGCCCGTCGCCGTACAATATGTCATTGCCGTCCCCGCCGTTGAGCGTGTCATTGCCGGTATCGCCGAGCAACGTGTTGGCCCCCGCGTCCCCGGTCAGCACGTCATTGTAGCGCGACCCGGAGACATTCTCGAAGCCGGTCGCGTTCATCATCCCCTGCAGCGTGTTCTGCGCCGCGCCCTGCAGCGCCAGGCTGAAGGTCACGCCAGCAGCGCTGATGTCGGTCGAATTGCCCCACAGCGACAATGTGTCGATCCCAGTCCCGCCATTGAGCAGATGGGTTCCCGCGCCGACCTCGACCAGGTCATTACCCGCCCCGGCATTGATGGTGTCGTTGCCGGTGACGCCCGATCCGTTGCTCCCGCCCCACAACCAATTGTCACCGCTGTTGCCGGTCAGCACATCGTTGAAGATCGTCCCGCTGACCTGCTCGATCCCGATCAGCGTATCTATCCCTGCGCCGCCGGTATTCTGCGCGACCCCCTGGATGTTGAGATCGACTGTCACCCCCGCGGTCGCGCCGACGGCGTAGGCCGCGCGGTCGATCCCGGCGCCGCCATCGATCAGGTCGTTGCCCGCTCCACCGTTGAGGAAATCATCGCCGTTACCGCCGAGCAATGTGTCATTGCCCTCGTTGCCGCGCAGAACATCGTGCCCATCGCCGCCGCTCAGCACGTTGTCCAGATTGTTGCCGACCAGACTGTCATTGAACGCCGAGCCGGTGATGTTCTCGATGCTGACCAAAGTGTCGTTGCCGTCCGCGCCGGATGAGGAGCCGCCAGTCGCCGTCAACGTCACCGTCACCGCCCCCG
>JBBRTO010000096.1:0-7395 GCA_038244345.1 Sphingomonadales bacterium
CCGGCCGAGGCCAGTCCGTCGAGGATCGAACGGCCGAGCGCCGCGACCTGCATCGGCTCCGAGCCCAGCGCGCGGTCGCCGACGATGTCGGTCGCGCCCGGCTGGCGGACGTCGAGCAGCGGCAGGCAATCGACATTGACTCCGACCTCGTGGAGCATCAGCCCCAAGGCGCGCGCATTGACCCGCGCCGCCTCGATCGCGGAGGACGGGGCGATCTGATACAATCTGTCGAACGCCTCGCCGCTGGGGAAGGTCTGCCACTCGGGCGGCCGCATCCGCGCCACCCGGCCGCCTTCCTGATCGATCAGGATCGGCACCCCGTCATGGCCTTCGAGCTTGCGCAGCGAATCGGTCAGTCGCTTGAGCTGCTGGCGATCCTCGATGTTGCGCTTGAACAAGATGTAACCCGCGGGCTTCGAATCGGCGAAAAAGCCTCGCTCCGCCTCACTCAGTTCCAGTCCCTCGATCCCGTAGATCGCCGCCTGCATCACCGTACCACGAAGCAATTCTCGCCGCCGGCAGTTACCGCCGCGCACGCCGCCTTGGCCTGCTCGGTCGATCCGGCCCCGGCGCGAAGCCGAAAGCCGCCGCTATACGGTACGATCTGCTTTGCCATTCCCGCCACCGCGGGGAATCGCGACGACAGCATCCGCCACGCGGTCTCGGCCTTGGCGGTCGATCCGTAGGCGCCGAGCTGCACCGTCGGCCCGGCCGCTCCAGCAATGACCGGCGCAGCGTCCGGCGCAACCGGTGGCGGCACCGGCTTCGCCGCAGGCGGGGGTGGCGTCGGTTTCTTCTCTTCACCCGGGACCGGAAGCGGCGGCGGCGGCGGCTCGTCCATCTTGCCGACATCGAGCCGCGAATCCTGGTCCTCGCCAGCACCGGTCGCGAACGCGGTCCCGCTGTCGCCCGCCACATCCAGCCCGCCGGGATCGGTCGGTCGAACCTTGAACGGCCCGGCCTCGGCGCGGATCAGCTCGGGCGGCCCCGACCCGCCGCGTTGGCGCCCAAGATAAAATAACGTCCCGGCGATGATCGCCACCGCGACCGCGACCATCAGCAACGCAGCGAGCATCTTCCTTGCCGACACCCCGCGCGGCTGGTCCTCGTCATAAACGGGCTCGAGCCACGGCAGCGCCTCATCATAGCCAGTCCTCTCGTTCATCGCGCGCGCTCCTCAGCCGATCACCAGGCAATGGTCGCCGCTGGCCCGAAGGTTGCGGCAGACGGTCGCCGATTGTTGGCGCGAAGTCGTGCCGAGGCGCAAGACATAAAGGATCTGACCGCCCGGGCGAGTGATCACCGGCACCACCACGCGTGGCATCGAGCCGAGCATCGGATAGCGCGCCAGTCGCATCCGAAAGGCGGCATTGGCGCCGGCCGGATGCCTGAACGCCCCGAGCTGGATGACCTGCCCGGCTGGCCCGGGCGAGGGCATTTTCGGCCAGGCGCGCTGAACCATCGGCAGCGGCGCGAGCGATGCTTGATGCTTCTGCGCCGCACGGACCGCGCGATGTTGCGCCAACTCGACCCCCGGGCTGCGCATCTTGCGCTGTCGGACGGACCGCTTCGCCGCCTTGTGCGGCGCCGCCAGCGCGAGCCTTGCCGGTGCGGCGCTCATCGCTTTGGCGGCCTCCACCGGTGCAGCCGCAATCGGCTCGACCGGCGCCGCGATCGGCGCCGGCGCCGCCGGGGCGAGGGTGATTTCAGCGGACGGCGCGGCGGGCTCGGGATCGCGTTGGCCGATCCAATATCCGCCACCGGCGGCGAACAGCACCGCAATTGCCCCGGCCACCGCGACCAGTCCGCCGTGCGAGCGGCGCGCTATCCGGGCTTTGTGCGCCATTGTCTCGCGATACGGCTCGAGCCAGGGCAATCTTTCTTCGTCGTTGGCCGGGCCGGCACGAGCCATCAGCGCATCTCCTCGGCGGCTTCGACCCCCATCAGCCCAAGGCCATTCTTCAACACCTGCCCGATCGAGGCCGCCAGTTCCAGCCGGGCGCGGGTCAGGCCGGGCTGGTCCTCGATCAGGAATCGCCGGCCGGGATCGTCATTGCCGCGGTTCCACAAGGAGTGAAACGCCGAGGCGAGGTCACCCAGATAGAAAGCGATCCGGTGCGGCTCATGGCTCAGCGCCGCGGCCTCGATCACGCGCGGATATTGCGCCGCGAGCTTGACCAGCTCCAGCTCTTCGGAATCGAGCAAATCGAGGTCGGCCGGCGTCTCGAGCGACACCCCGGCCTCGGCCGCCTTGCGCTTCAGCGACGCGATCCGCGCATGGGCATATTGGACATAGAATACCGGATTATCCTTCGACGCCTCGACCACCTTGGCGAAGTCGAATTCAAGCGGCGTGTCGGCGCGCTTGGTCAGCATCATGAACCGCACCACGTCCTTGCCGACTTCGCGCACGACATCGGCCAGGGTCACGAAGTTGCCCGAGCGCTTGGACATCTTGATCGGCTCGCCGGCGCGAAGCAATTTGACCATCTGGATGATCTTGACGTCGAGATCGACCCGCCCGTCGGTCAGCGCGGTCACCGCCGCCTGCACCCGTTTGACCGTCCCCGCATGGTCGGCGCCCCAGATATTGACAAGGTGGTCGGCCTTCTCGGCTTTCTGCAGATGATAGGCCGCATCGCCGCCGAAATAGGTCCAGCTGCCGTCCGATTTCTTGAGCGGCCTATCCTGGTCGTCGCCGAACTGGGTTGATCGGAACAGGGTCAGCTCGACCGGCTCCCACTGATCATGCTCGTCGAGGCTCTTGGGCCGCTCGAGCTCGCCCTGATAGACCAGCCCCTTGGCTTTCAGCGCCTCCATTGCCCGGTCGGGCCCGCCAGCCGCTGCCAGCTCGGCCTCCGACGCGAACAGATCGTGGTGGATCCCGAGCAACGCCAGATCATGCTTGATCAGCTCGATCATCGCCGCGACGGTGCGCGTCTTGAACGGCTGCAGCCACTGGGTCTCCGGAGCTTCGCTAAAGCGGTCGCCATATTCGGCGGCGAGCGCCTGCCCCACCGGGATCAGATAATCGCCCGGATACAACCCTTCGGGAATTTCGCCGATGTCCACGCCCAACGCCTCGCGATATCTGAGGTGCGCCGAGCGGGCGAGCGTATCGACCTGGCTCCCGGCATCGTTGACATAATATTCGCGGGTGACGGCAAAGCCCGCCGCCTCGAGCACATTGGCCAGCGCGTCGCCGACCACCGCGCCGCGGCAATGGCCCATGTGCATCGGCCCGGTCGGGTTGGCCGAGACATATTCGACATTGACCCGCTCGCCCGCGCCGACACTCGATCGGCCATAGCCATCGCCCTCGGCCAGGATCGTTCCCAGTTCGTCGCGCCAGGCGGCCTCGTCGAGCCGCAGATTGATGAACCCCGGCCCGGCGATCTCGACCGCCGTCACCCCGGCCAACGCCTCGAGCTTGGCCGCAATCAGCGATGCCAGCGCGCGCGGATTGGTCCCCGCCGCCTTGGCCAGCACCATCGCCGCATTGGTCGCCAGGTCGCCATGCGCTGCATCGCGCGGCGGCTCGACCGCGACATTCTTACGCTCGATCCCGTCGGGCAGCACGCCCTCGGCAACAAGGTCGTCCAGCACTCCATTCAGGAGCGCGCCATAACGTGCATAAAGTGACATGACAGCGCCCTAGCGCAGGAGCGTCCGTGCGTCACGGGGTCACCGCGACTTGTCTCCGCCCGCTTGGCCTGGGTTTAGCCGTTTGGCCCAGTCGACCTTCGCAATCGCCACAATCAGGCCGATCATCAGCAATTGCAGGCCAATCCCCACCGGGCTGGTCAGTTCGTGGCGGAAGGTGTCGCCGAGGTTGCTGGTGCCGATCCTTTTCGCGGTCGCTCCGTAGATCGAATAGGACACGATCCGCCCGCCGAAAAACGCCAAGGTGAACGGCCACAGTCGCACCCCGGTCAGCCCCGCCGCCTCGAACAATTGCGCCGAGGGCAAGGGCGACAGCGCGAACAGGCCGAGCGCCAGTACAGCGTGCCGCTTGCGCCGCTGCAAGGCTTTTCCCGCCGCCTCCAGATTGGCTTTCATTCGGCCCGGGATACGATGGCGAAGCAAGCGAAAGCCATGCGCCAGCGCGTACCGTCCGAGCGCTGCTGCAAGCGCGGCGACGACCACCACGACCGGCAGCGATAGTGTCGAATTGAGCCCGTAGAGCGCGACGATCGACCAGGTCGGCGGCCCCAGCGCGGGGAGCAGATTGACCCCCAGCACGATCGCGAACAGCAGCAAATATGCACTCATCCGGCCGCCATCGCCTCCTCTCGCCGTGCCTTGCGCGCGTCGGCGTCGGAAAGGAAGCCTACGCCACCAGCCGCTGGCCCAGCGGCCCGGGTCTCGTCTCCGGGAACAGCAGCCCCGCGGTCCGCGCGCCGTCGAGCCCGAAATGCTGGCTCAGCGCGCTCGCGATCAGCGCGTCGAGGTCGATCGTCGGCTTGAGGTCGCGCCCGTCGTACAGCGCGCTTGGCGCCAACCCCGGCCAGTCGGCGATGATCCGCCCGCCATTGACCGCGCCGCCGATCAGCATCGCCATCGCCCCGGTGCCATGGTCGGTCCCGCCAGTCCCATTGGCCTTGGCCGTGCGGCCGAATTCGGTCGCCACCAGCACTAGCGTGTTGCTCCAGTCCGCGCCGAGACCGGCCTTGAGGCTCGCCACCAATGCATCGAGCCCGCGCAATTGCGCCGCCAACCGCCCGCGCTGGCCGTTGTGCGTGTCCCAGCCATTGGTTTCGATCATCGCGATCCGCGCGCCGTCGGCCCCGCCCATCAGTTTCGCCGCCAGTTGCCCCGCCGCCGCGCCGCCCTTGGCATCGCCAAGCTCGCCGGCCTTCATCCGCGCCGCCTGCGCCTGGGTCCACAATGGCCCGAGCTGCGGGTCCTCGGCATACAAATCGCCGATCCGGATCAACAGGTCGTCGCCGGCTTGCGGAAGATTTGACGGCGCGTAGCTTTGCACCGGCACCGCCCCGCGCAACGCCAGCGGCACGGTCGGGGCAAGCGCCACCGCTTTGCCGCCGGGCAATTCGCCGAGCAGCCGGTTGAGCCACCCATCCTTGATCCGATACGCCCCCGCGCCGCCGCTCTCGAGCACGTTCTGCCCGTCGAAATGGGAGCGGTCGCGATAGGGTGAGGCGACCGCCTGGACGAACAACGCCTGTTTCGCGGCATACAGCTTGGCGGTTTCGGCCAGCGCCGGGTGGAGCGTGAACATCGCATCGAGCTTGGCGCCGCCCGCCATGTCCGCCGCCAGGTCGCCGCGAAGCCCTCCATAAGCCGGATCGCCGGTCGGGGCGAGCGTCGCCAGGCCATCGGCCGCGCCGCGCTGGATGATGAACAGGAAACGCTGGTCGGTCCGCGCGGTGGCGGCGAAGGCGATCCGCGGAACGCCGAGCAGCGCCACCCCGGCCCCGCCATATTGCAGCATTTTGCGCCGATTGAACATTTCTACCTCCGCAACATTTCAGGACTCGCAAGCAATATCGCGAGGCCCGTCGTCGGGCTTTCCGCACGGGCGATCGCGGTCCTGGTCTTGTCGCTCAGCCGTCCGCCGAGCAACTTGGGCGCAAGGCTCCGCGCATCGGCCGTGTCGCCCGCGCGCAATGCCATGCGCTGCGCCGCTTCGACCCGCCGCACCAAAGCATCGGGCCCGGCCCAGCTGGCGCTATCGTCATCCCATCCCGCCGGGCTCGGCGGCATCCACACCGGCTGGCCAAGCTCGCGCAGCGTCGCCACCGCCACCATCGGCTGCAATTCCTTCGTTCCAAGCGCGCGGAGCGACGCCACCGTCCAGTCCCACGGACTGCGGAACTTGACGGAACCCGGATCCCACGCCTCGGGGCTGTCGATCAGCGCGCGATACACGGTCGGCAAGTCGCCCCCGCTTTTCAAGAACGCCTGCTCGATCCGCGCCACCATCGCCGGTGGCGGATCGTCGGCGGCGAAGTGCCGCGTCAGCTTGGTCGCGATGTGGCGCGCGGTAGCGGGGTGGACGGCGAGCATCTCGAGCACCGCTTTGCCCTGCGCCTCGCCGCCTTCCGCAAAGCGGCGGCCGATGATCGTTCGCGCGCCTGGCTCGTGGAGCAATTCGACGAACGCGAAATCCCCCGGATCGCCAGCCGCGAAGCGAGCGCCCGGCCCGCGCGCGATCCCGGCCACGGTCCAGCCGGTCAGCGCCCGCGCGAATTCGGTGACGTCGGCCTGGGCGTAGCCCGTCCGCACGCCGAGCGTGTGCAATTCCAATATCTCGCGCGCCAGATTCTCGTTGAGCCCGCGATTGTTGCCCCGCGCCGCCGCGCGCGTGCCGAGCTGGCTGTTGGGCCCGATCGACTGCGCCTGGTCGAGGTAGAACAGCATCGCCGGGTGGCGTTCGGCGGCCAGCAGCATGTCGCCGAACCGCCCCGTTACATGCGGCCGGATCGCCTCCATCTCGAGCAAACCGGCGAACCCCAAAGTGGTCTGCTTCTGCGCCGACACCGCGAAATGATTGGCCCAGAAATGGCTCATCCGCTCGAGGAACGGCGCCTGCGTTGTCAGCGCCGAATTGACCCGCGCCGCAACCAGCCGGGCATAGGTCTCACGCCCCTCGCGCCGCGCCATTTTGACTTCGGGAGAAACCTCCTTCTTCGCCGCCGCCTCACCAGACTTGGGCAGATCGGCGGCGGTCATCATCGCTGCGGGCGCCGCCTCGCGCCGCTCCATCTTGGCCTCACGCTGAATCGCAAGATAATCCGCCAGCCCCTCCGCCACCTCGCGGCGGCCAGGCACCCCCGCCAGTTGCGGCTGCGACCCACCGAGCTGCGCCGAAGCCCATCCCCGAGGATCGCCGCCCGCCGCAGCCGAAGCGTCACCACGCGGCCCAAGCCCGAAGCGATTTTCCGCAAATGCCAGATCGACCATGGCGAACCTCCAGCCCCCAAGCTGCTCCGCCAAGCCTGAACGCCCGATGAGCCGCTATGGTGAAGGAGCTAGTGTCCGCTTTCGACCCATTGCGGACACTAGCTAATCTGGGGTTTGCGCTTTGGGGCTCAGTCCGCATCGCCAAAAAGGACGCGGCCCGAAGATTCGTTTCAGTGTTCGAAGTCGTGTATCGAGGCTTGACGCAAGTTCGTGCGATGGCTGCGGCGCGGCGCTATGCCCATCGCACCGAAGCCAATGAACATCGTCATCTACGTGGCGGGGTCCCTAGGGGCTGCTGTAAGGCTACAGCAGGAACGGCTCCGGCTGGACGTGCCAGTTGGTCGGAACGGTCGTCAGCGCACTCGCATCGTTAGGGGTAAACCCGCCGTTGGCCGTTCCCAGCCAGTCCGAAAGCTGGCCATTGCTGTTGCGCCACAGGATGTCGTCGCGCCCGTCGCCGTTGAAGTCGCC
>JBBRTO010000097.1:0-7358 GCA_038244345.1 Sphingomonadales bacterium
GCTCAAGGCCGCGCCCCCGCCGCTCGTCTATGGCGACCATATCATCGCCAAGGGCGAGGCGCTGTTCGACGCGATCTGCAAGGAAGGCGGCGAGGGAATCATCGCCAAGAAGGCAAGCGCTACCTACCGCGGCGCGCGGGCGAAGAACTGGCTCAAGATCAAATGCATCCAGCGGCAGGAATTTGTCATCGTCGGCTGGCAGTCGAGTGACAAGCGCCGCGGCTTCCGCTCGCTCCATCTTGGCGTTCGTGACGGCAAGAAGCTGACCTACGCCGGCAAGGTCGGCACCGGCTTCGACGGCAAGATGCTCGAGGACATGGCCGAGGCGATGCGCCCGCTCGAAGTTGCCGAGCCGCCGCTGGACGTGCCTCGGGCCGCGCTGCGCGGGTCGCACTGGATCGAGCCAAAGCTGGTGGCCGAGGTTGCCTTCACCGAATTCACCCGCGAGGGCACACTCCGCCACCCGAGCTTCATCGCGCTTCGCGACGACAAGAACGCCAGCCAGGTGGTCCGCGAAGTCCCGGAAAAGCTTCCCGCCAGACAGAAAAAGGGTGCCAACGCCACCGCCGCCAGTTTCGGCGCGCGGATCACCAACTCCGACCGGCTGATTTTTCCCGAGGCCAAGCTGAGCAAGGGCGATCTCGCCGATTATTATGCCGCGGTCGGGGCGATCTTCCTGGTCGACGGCGCCAAACGGCCAATAACCCTGGTCCGTTGTCCGCAGGGGCGCGGCAAGGCATGCTTCTTCCAGAAGCATGACAGCGGCGCGCTCGGCGAGTTCGTCAAGCACGTCCCGATTACCGAGAAGGATGGATCCACGGAGGACTATTTGTGGTTCGACGACCCGCGCGGGATATTGTCGTGCGTGCAAATGGGGACGATCGAATTTCACGGCTGGGGCAGCCGGATTGATGCGCTCGAAAAGCCCGACCGTCTGGTATTCGACCTAGACCCCGATGTCGGGCTCGGCTTCGACAGGGTGAAAATCGCCGCCGAGCGGTTGCGCGCCTCGCTCGCCGATATGGGGCTCGAGACATTTGCATTGCTGTCGGGCGGCAAGGGCATCCACGTCGTCGCCCCGCTCGACCAGACCGCCGACTGGCCCAACGTCAAGAGCTTCGCCGAGCGCTTCAGCCGGGCGATCGCCGAGGCCGAACCCGAGACCTTCACCGCCAATATCCGCAAGGCCCAGCGCAAGGATCGAATCTTCCTCGACTGGCTGCGCAACCAGCGCGGCGCGACTGCGGTACTGCCTTATTCGGCGCGGGCTCGCGACGGCGCCCCGGTCGCCGCGCCGATAGATTGGTCCGAATTGGATGCGATTGCCGGTGCGAACATCTACACCATCCGCGACGCCGATGAATTGCTCGATCGGGCAAGCTCCAAACTGCTCGCTGGATGGGGCGTCGCCAAACAGGCGTTGCCCGACTTCTAGGCGTCGGCGGGAAAGCTCAGGACCGCGGTCAGTCCGTCGGGCCGCCAGTCGCGCTCGATCGTCCCATTGAGGTCTGCCCTGACGCTCATCGCGATCATCCGTTGGCCAAAGCCGCTGCTCGGCGCGTCGGGGGCGTCGCACGGATAGCCGGTCTCGGCCCACACCACGGTGATGGTCTCGTTGTCGCTCGACCAGTCGAGCTCGATCTGTCCTTCGTCGCTGCACAAAGCGCCATATTTGATCGCATTGGTGTATAGTTCGTGGAGGATCATCGACAGGCCGAGCACTTGCCCCGCCTTGAGCAACAATTCGGGGCCGCCAAACCGCGCCCGGCCGGCCGCCACTTCGGCCCCCAGGACTCGGTCGGCGAGCGCCGAAATGGCGACGTCCTGCCACACTTGACCGACCAGCAACTGATGCGCCTTGGCGAGGCTCTCGAGCCGACCCGAAAAGCTCGTCGTGAAACTGGCCATGTCGGGCGCATTGGCCGCGGTCTGGAGCGCGATCGCCTGGACCACGGTCAGCATGTTCTTCACCCGATGCTCGGACTCCTGGAGGATCCGCTGCTGGCGCTCGGCCTCGGCCTTGCGCTCGGAAATGTCGCGGATGAAGCCGATGAACAATTTGTCGCCAAATTGTCTGCTCGCGGTGATCGACAGTTCGACCGCGATTTCGCCCCCCTCGCGGTGAAGCGCTGGGACCTCGATCCTTGTGTCGAGCACCGGTCCCTCGCCGGTCGCAAGGTAGTGCGCCAGGCCCTTTTCATGCGCCCCGCGCAATGCTTCGGGGATGATGATGTCGGACAGGCGCTGGTCGCGGGCTTCTTCCCAGCTCCAGCCGAACAGGCGCTCGGCGTGCGCATTCCAGCCGATCACCATCCCGCCGGTGTCCATCACCACAACGGGATCGAGCGCTGTATCGAGCACGGTCTGGAGACCGGCATGAAGGAGCCCCCACGGCAGGTTCATGCGCACGCTTTACTAGAATTACCGCGCAATTCCAGTGGGTTCGCCGAATTTTTATTCAAGCGGCGAAACGGTCCGTGGCTCGCACCAGCCCGTCGGTGATCCCCGGCTCGGTGAACAGATGTCCGCCGTCTGGGACGATTTGCAGATCGACCTCGGGCCATGCCTTTTTGAGGTCCCATGCCGCGCTCGGCGGGGTGCAGCAATCGTGCCGCCCCTGGACGATCACGCCCGGAATGCCCTTCAACTTGTGGGCATTCTCGATCAACTGGTTGTCGTCGAGCCAGCCCAAGTTGCGCATATAATGATTCTCGATCCGAGCGACGGCGATGGCGTGATTATCCTCGGTGAATTCCTCAAGCATCGCCGGATCGGGGAGCAAGGTGACGGTCAGCCCTTCCCACAGGCTCCACGCCTTGGCTGCGGCGAGCCTGATTGCCGGATCGCCGCTGGTCAGCCGGCGATGATAAGCCTCGACCAATTCGCCGCGCTCGCCTTCCTGCACCAGCCCAGTGAACTCCTCCCAACCCTCGGGATATAGCTCTGACGCGCCATATTCGTAGAGCCAGTCGACCTCGCGCTGGCGGAACAGGAAGATCCCGCGGAGCACCAGTTCGGTCACCCGCTCGGGGTGGGTCTCGGCATAAGCGAGGCTGAGCGTCGATCCCCAGCTTCCGCCGAACACCATCCACTTGTCGATGCCCGCCATCTCGCGCAGCCGCTCGATGTCCTCGACCAGATGCCAGGTGGTATTGTCTTCAAGGCTGGCGAACGGGGTCGATCGCCCGCAGCCGCGCTGGTCGAACAGCAGCACGTCATATTTTGCGGGGTCGAACTGTTGGCGCTGTTTGGGGCTGCAGCCCGATCCCGGACCGCCATGGAGGAACACCGCCGGCTTGCCGCCGGGGGTCCCGCACCGCTCCCAGTAAAGCGTGTGGCCGTCGCCGACCTCGAGCATGCCCGTCTCATAGGGTTCGATCGGCGGGTAAAGCGTTCGGCGATCGGTCATGGCTGATCCTGGCAAGGCTAGTGGTGGCGACTGCCTAACGCAGCCGCCGCCCGATTGCGAGGGGTCAGAACTTGACCCCCAATTCCAAACCCCAGATCCGTGGTTCGTTGACCATCGCGGTCAGATTGTTGAAGTCGATCCCGCTCACCGCGCTTTCGTCGTTGGTGATGTTGCGACCGAAGGCGGCGATATCGAAACGGTCCGTCTTGTAGCCGACCCGAAGCCCGCCCTCGAGCAATCGATCGTCGCTGAACTCGACCGATCTGTAGAGGAAAAACTGGACCTTCGAGCGATGGTACCAATCGGTGAAGACGTACAGCGTCCCCGGCCCGACCGGATGTTCATAACCCGCGGTGAAATTGAAAATCCACTTTGGCGATTGCGGCAACTGGTTCCCGTCGATGTATACGATCGCCGGCTGGAACGGCGCAGCCGGGGCAAAGATCGGATCGAGCACGGTGCACGGCGCACCGCAGGTTTCGACGGTCAGGTTCTTGTCGCGAATCCGGGTCCGGTTGTAGCTCAGTCCGGCGGTAAGGTTGAGCCCGGCCAGCGGTCTCGCCTGCAATTCGGCTTCGAACCCGTGGCCGGTGACGGCATCGGCGTTGAGCAACAAATTGGCATTGGTGCCGCCGCCGACCGCCGACAATTGCAGATTCTTGGTGCGGAAATAATAAGCGGTCAGGTTGAAGCGTAGTTTCCGGTCGAACATCACGGTCTTGATTCCCGCCTCGTACGACATGGTGTTTTCGCTGTCGGCGGTGGTGACGTTGCGGTCGAACAGGATTCGGCCCTGGATCGCCGGGGCTCGATAGCCCTTGGCGACTCGCGCATAGATATTCACGTCCGGGCTGATCTCCTGCAGCGCACTGACGTCCCAGGTCAGCACGCTGTCCTTGACCTTGGTGGTCGTCTCGGGAACCGGGCCGCCGCCGATGAAGCCGGGGCGCAAATCGAACAGGCGGTCGGCGACCAGTTTCTTCTTGTCATGGTTCCAGCGGGCCCCGGCCTGCAGCTTGAGCCCGAAATCGAACGCATAGTTGAGCGACCCGAAGAGCCCGAGGGCTTTGCTGTCCTGGCGCTGGTTGACGATCGCAGACGGGGAGGTCGCGGCCGGCGCTCCGAAATCGAATGTCTCGATGTCGAGATTCTCGTCGAAGTAGAAGATTCCCGCCTGGTAGCCAAGCCCGCCCTGGTTGTTGGACGCGATCCGCACCTCCTGGGTGAACTGGTCGAGGCTCGGGACATTGTCCTGGCTTTGAGCCGAGAACGGAATGAAGCCTGGGCCCGACGTACCGGTGCCGTCGAAGAAATTGCCGAATCCGCCGTCGATATCGCCGCGGCTCTTCAATTTGCCGTGCCAGTAACTGGTGATCGAATAGAGCGTCAGCGGACCAAAGTCATACGACATCGCCGCCGCAGCATTTTGGGTTGTCAGTCGCTGAAAATTGATCCCGTCGGCGCGGATTTCGTCGCGCTCGAAATCGCCGCCGTCGACCCCGATCAGATGGTTGGTGCCAGGTTTGATGGCGTTGGCACGGAAGATCCGCGCGTCGCCCTTGTAATCTCGTAACTGGCCGGTCAGGCGGATAGTCAGAGCGTCGGTCGGCTCGAGCAGCAGCTGGCCGCGCAGCGCGAGGTCGTCATAGCCTTCGTTATTGTGGCTGCCCGGCCGGTCGAGATTGTTTACCCAGTCATTGCGGTGTTGCCACATGCCCGACACGCGGAACGCGACCTTGTCGTTGATCCGCTGGCCAACCCCCGCCTCGGTATTGATCGTCGAATAGCTGCCAACGCTGAACTTGGCATAATTGCCGCCGTGGCCCGGCTTGACCGAATCGAACTTGACGATCCCGGCCGGCGTGTTGCGGCCGAACAGCGTCCCTTGCGGCCCACGAAGCACTTCGACTTGCTCGATATCAAACGCCGGGAAGCCTTTGAGGATCGGATTTTCGAGGACCACGTCGTCGTAGATGAGACTGACCGGCTGCGACGCGTTGAGGTCGAAATCGGTATTGCCAAGGCCGCGGATATAGAATCGCGGGAAGGTCCGGCCGAACGAGCTTTCGACGTTCAGGCTCGGTACTCGTCCGGCCAAGGCGCGAACGTCGCTGCCGCCCGAATTGATGGCGTCGAGCGTCTGTTCGCTGATCGTCGCCACCGACAGTGGGATATCCTGCAAATTCTCGCTGCGCCGCTGGGCGGTGACGACGATTTCGTCGACTCCCGTGGTCGACGCTGCCGGTGCGGCAGCGGGTGCATCGGGTGTCGCGGCGGGTGCGTCCTGTGCGAGCGCGGGTGCGGAGACAAAACAGGCGGCAAGCGCAGCCAGCGAACAGGTCGAATGAATCAGGCGCATCGGCTCAATCTCTCTTGTCGAAAAAGGAGACAAAGAGCGCCCCCCTTGGCCGCTCCGATGCACCTGATGAGCTAGTGAGCGCGGCCGCCGAGTCAATTCACGCGTGGTCGATATGTCGATTTAGTTTCGACCCCGTGACCTGCGGGTAACAGTCGTCAGAAACTATATTCGTCATAGACACGACTCACGTCACCCTGCCACTCGCCATGATAGCGTTCGAGCAGGCGGTCGGCGAAGGTCATTCCGGTCGAGACGACTTCGCGTAACGGGTCGAGGAAGCCGCCTTCATTGTCGCCGCTGGCGTTGAGTTCGGCGCGCGCGCTGAGCCCGGCGCTCGCGATTTCGAGCACTTCGCCGGCCAAATCGCGCATCGTTCCGCCGCCGGGTACTTTGGCGTCGAGTGCCTCGCGCGGCACCGCATGGCGGAGCGCCTCGCGCTCCTTGATCGTCCAATGTTTGACCCGCTCCCACGCCGCGTCGAGCGCGGCATCGTCGTACAGCAACCCGACCCACAATGCCGGAAGCGCGCAAATCCGTCCCCAGCGCCCGCCATCGGCGCCGCGCATCTCGAGGAAGCTCTTGAGCCGGACTTCGGGGAAAGCGGTCGACAAATGGTCGTTCCAGTCGGCGATGGTCGGCTTCTCGCCCGGCAGGACGCTCAATTTCCCGTCGAGAAAATCGCGGAAACTGAGGCCCGCGGCGTCGATGTAACGGCCCTCGCGGAACACGAAATACATCGGCACATCAAGCGCATAGTCGCAATAACGTTCATAGCCGAAGCCGTCCTCGAACACGAACGGCAGCATCCCCGTTCGGGCCGGGTCGGTGTCTTCCCAGATGTGGCTGCGGAAGCTTTTGAAGCCGTTGGGCTTGCCTTCGGTGAACGGCGAGTTGGCAAACAAGGCAGTCGCCACCGGCTGAAGCGCGAGGCCGACGCGGAACTTCTTCACCATGTCGGCTTCGCTCGAATAGTCGAGGTTGACCTGGATGGTGCAGGTGCGAAGCATCATGTCGAGCCCGAGGCCGCCGACCTTGGGCATGTAATCAAGCATGATCCGGTAGCGACCCTTGGGCATGATCGGCAGCTCGGCGCGGGTCTTGTCGGGCCACATGCCGAGGCCGAGAAAGCCGAGCCCGAGCTGGTCGCCGACGGCTTTCACCTGTTTCAGATGGCGGCCGCTTTCGGCGCAGCTTTCGTGGAGGTTCTCGAGCGCCGCGCCGCTGAGCTCGAGCTGGCCCGCGGGCTCGAGGCTGATGGTCCCGTCGGCGCCGCTCAAGGCGATAACGTTGCCGTTCTCAACTACCGGCTTCCAGCCATATTCGGTCATCGCACCGAGCAGGTCGCGGATTCCGCCGGGCTCGTCATAGGACGGCGCCCGATGGTCGCTCAGCCGATAGACGAACTTCTCGTGCTCGGTGCCGATGCGCCAGTCGGCAGCAGGCTTGGACCCGCGCTCGAACACCGCGATCAACTGATCGCGGCTTTCGATAGGAGCCTCGTCGCCGAGCGCGGTCAGGTGATTGCTCATGGCCGCCTCGACGCGCCCGCCGCGCACCGCCAGAATCGGCTTGATGTTCAGCAGGCCGCCC
>JBBRTO010000098.1:0-7288 GCA_038244345.1 Sphingomonadales bacterium
GATTTTTGGTTAGACTGACAAAACGTAAGTCATCCTAGCCACGTCCTCACGAGTTGGATCACGGTCATGAGTTGGAGCAGCGGTCAGGGTCCGGTGCAGTTCGGCGCGACTTGACCTAGCCGAGGGGCCTCTGCTCCCTTTTTCGTCATCGCTTCTTTCCACCGAAAAATGGCATCGTTGCTGCTTGTTTCATCCACGACGCAATTTGGTGCTCGTCGAGATCGTCAGCAGATGCCAGTTCGACGCCCCGAGTGGACTTACCCATCCCGATCGGCGTCACGGGTGGTTCAGGCCTGATCTCCGTGCCGCGAATGAACATCAGTTTCACGTGGCCGACAAAGGCGCCGGACGCAAAGCACCAGCCCCCGCCCACGCCGTAATAGGCCATGCCCCACTTCACCGCGCGCTGGAGGTCCGGTAATATTTTGGCGGCCAAAGCATCGACACCCTCGGCGATACTGCGCTGCGGCTGCGGCAAGCTGGCGATGTAGGCGAACACGGGCGCGTCGCCTTCCGCGGCCTTTGCGGCGCTTGCCTTGCCCGTCATGGCAACCGGCAGCCGCGATTTGGCTTCGCCTTGGGCAGACTTATCGCGCATTGGCTTTTTCATGCCCTCAGCAAGTTGACGATAAACTAGCCCATTTGATGTTTTACTCATGTCTGCTTCGGGTGGAAAGCGGACATTCGCCCCACAGGTAGTGGCACAACCGCAAATAGGGTAGCTTCAGATCGGCCAGCAGTGAGGCGAGGAACCATGTCACTCGAGCAATTCTCCTATCTTGCACAAATCGTGGCCTCTGCAGGCGTGATCTTGTCCCTGATTTTCGTGGGTCTCCAAATTAAGCAGAGCACCGCCGCGCTTCAGCGCAACGAGCATAACTCGACGATGTCGCAGTGGACGGTTATCCGTATGGCGATCGTCCAAAATCGCCATGTCGCTGAACTCATGACTGGCGGGCTCCATGGATCGGTCCAACTGGATGCGGCCGATGAGCTCAGGCTCGATCTATTGTTAAATGAGTATGCTTGGGCGTCGTTTCACATTTGGGACCGCACAAAGCGCGGCGTTTTTCCGCCCGGGACGTTTGAATTTTCCTGCAGTTCGTTGCTTGGCGACCTGCTGAGGACGCCTCACGGGAAGATCTGGTGGCTGAAAGCGGCAAGCGTCGGGCTCACTCCCCAATTCATTGCGGACGTGGACGCGATGCTCGCCTCAAGCGAGGTTCCCGAGCAGTAAAACCTGATCCTTTGCTATGTCCGCAATGGGTCGAAAGCGGACATCCGACCTTGGACCGAGTACGCGTTGTTGGAGCGACCGACCGGGTCTCGTTCCACGACTCGTATTGGCACGAGTTTGTCAGTGGTTGGGCCATCGCGATGGTTTCCGGGTTGCTCTCCACCGCGAGCGATGCGACCATTCCAAGTTCGGCGGGGAATGAGCCATTCATTCTCAGGCACAAGGGGAATGACATTGGGCGCTAGCAGAGCGAGCGCTTGGGCCTGCATCCTGGTTGGTCTCACCTCGTTCAATCCCGGTGCGGCAGCTGCGTCGGACCTTCGCGATTTGTGCCCCACGCGGCCCGGCCTGGGGACTGCCCCATGTATCGTCGATGCCGGCCACGTGCTGGTCGAAGTCGGCTTGGGCGACTGGACGATCGAGAGCGACTCCGAAACTCGAACCGACACGGTGCTGATCGGCGACCTGCTGGTCAGATACGGCTTATCGAACGTCGACGAGCTGCAACTGGGGTGGACTCCATTCGGGCATGTGAGGCAGCGAGACAAATCAACCGGAAGCGTCGTGAGGGCCGGGGGAGTCGGCGATGTGACCGTCGCCTACAAGCACAGTCTGCGTCATCCCGATGGCAACGGACTGTCCGTCGCGATTCAGCCCTTCGTCACCCTTCCCGTAGGTGGATCGGCGATCGGCAATCACGATTGGTCGACGGGATTGCTGGTTCCAATAAGCTTCGATGTTACGGATCATCTTCAGCTTCAGGCCACGCCCGAGGTTGATGCAGCCGTCGACGGAGATGGTCATGGACGCCACGCGAGTTTTGGCGGTGTTGCCGGGCTGGCGATTGCAATTTCGAAGCAGACTGGAGTCAGCGTCGAAATTTCAGCGTTTCAAGACCAGGACCCGGCGGGGCAAGCGACGAAATTACTTGCCGGCGTGTCCGCGACTTTTCAGCCCAACGAAAATCTGCAGCTCGACGTTGGGGGCGCGTTTGGACTGAACAGGGCCAGTCCGGACGCGGAATTGAGTGTCGGTGTCTCCGGTCGTTTCTAGAGCAACCAGGGCATCGATCTGGGCAGTCCACTCCCGGCCCCTCCCATAAACGGGAGGGGAGTGACGTTAGCTGCGGGCCACCACGGCGGCGATCTGGCGGACGGCGATGTCGCGCACTGCGTCGCGAGTCTGGCCAGTGCCCTTTGCAACTTCCTCGCCGACCAGGCTGTCGCCGACCGCGAGAAGGACGAGGCCGAGGGTGACCTTGTCCATCGGTCGCTGGTCGCCGGCGGCGGTGAAGTCGGCGACGATCGCGGCGATGGTGTCGATCACCGGTTTGAGCGCGTCGCGCTGGCGGGTGAGGGCGATCCAGCCGATCAGTTCGCCCGCGCCCTGGTCGGCGAAGGCGTCGAACATCGCGTCGACCACGTCGCGCTCGGTGGCCAAGCCCTGGCGGCGGCTGGCGATTGCAGAGGTGATCGAGGCCGAGACGGTGACCGCAATATCCTCTGCCAAGGCGCGGTGGAGCCCGGCGACCGAGCCGAAATGGTGAAGCAAATTGGCGTGGGTTCGGCCGATCTTCGCGGCCACGGCCTTGAGGGTGATTGCAGCCGCGCCCTGATCGAGCAGCAGGCTGCGCGCAGCGGCGACCGCGGCGGCGCGGCTCTCATCCTGGGTTAGGCGTTCACGCTTTTTCAAGACTATTGACATTTATGTCAGCAAGGGTCAATTTCCATGCCCAGTCTTTGGAGTGGTTCGATGAACGCCGCAAGCCTAGCCCCAACCACGACGCCTACGCCCGCCGACCTGATCATCACCCCGCGCGATCGGCGCTTCGGGCGCGACGCCGCGACCCCGCGGCTGTGGCACGGCGGCAAGGTCGAGGCGACGGCGCTGTACAATGCGCTGTCGGCGACCTTCCCGGTGGGCGAGGCGTTCTTCGTCGAGAGCGTTCGTGCATTCCGCGAGGGAACGGACCCCAAACTGGCCGAGGACATCCGCAATTTCACCACCCAGGAAGTGGTCCATAGCCGCGAGCATCTGGCGTTCAATCGCCGTGCGGCGGATTCGGGTTACGACCTGACCAAGCTTGAGGCGCAGGTCGAAAAGCGCCTGGCGATCACCCGCTCAAAGCCGAAAATCGTCAGCCTGGCGGCGACCATGGCGCTGGAGCATTTCACCGCAATCCTGGCGCATGAATTGCTGGCCGATCCGCGGCATCTCGCCGGCGCGGAAGAGGCCACCGCCAATCTGTGGAAATGGCATGCCAGCGAGGAGATCGAGCATAAGGGCGTGGCGTATGACACCTGGCTCCATGCGACCAAGGACTGGACGCGGGGCAAGCGCTGGAAGGTCAAGTCGCTGGTGATGCTTTACGTGACGCGCAATTTCGTCGTCGACCGGACCCAAGGCGCGCTCGAACTGATGCGGCAGGACGGGATTGAAGGTCCGCGCGCGTGGGGGCGGCTGGCGTGGTACGCGCTTGGAGCGCCGGGGATGATGCGCAAGATCTTCGCCGCGTGGGTCGCTTATTTCCTGCCCGGATTTCACCCGTGGACAATCGACGACCGAGCGCTGATCGCCGACTATGAAGCGGTCAGCGGCACGGCGTTCGACAGCGCGAAGAAAGTGCGGCGCGCGGCGTAAGCCTTACGCCGCGATCGCGACTTCTTCCACGGCGAGCGACCTCGACCACAGGCGGGCGATCGCGTCCTGCCCGCGCGCGCAGCTGTACCGCGGGGCGGCGAGCCCGGTGGGTGAAAAGCCCAATTTCTCCAGCACCCGGCCCGAGGCGGGATTGTCGATGAAATAGGAAGCTTCAAGCTTCGGCAGGCCGAGCGCTTCGGCGATCGACAGCAAGGCGTGGCCGGCCTCAGTCGCGAAGCCCTGGTTCCAAGCGTCGCGGGCGATCCAATAGCCGAGCTCGACCGCGCCCGACGGGCGGCGACCGAGCCCGCAGGCACCGACCAGCGACGGCGCGGCGCGGGTCCGCTCGAAGATCAGGAACGACGGCAGCACCGGATCGCGCGGGGCGGCGAGAAACGCCTCGGCATCGCGAAGCGCGAACGGCCACGGCGCGGAGGCGAGGTTGCGGACGATCGCCTCGTCGGCGATGGCCTGCGCCAGCGCCGGCG
Source organism: Sphingomonadales bacterium (assembly GCA_038244345.1). Taxonomy (GTDB): domain Bacteria; phylum Pseudomonadota; class Alphaproteobacteria; order Sphingomonadales; family Sphingomonadaceae; genus Sphingomicrobium. The sequence goes on from JBBRTO010000098.1 coordinate 4,366, forward strand.
CATCCTCGGCCCAGCCCGGTCTCAGCAGCAATCGCTCGGTGCGCGCGAACATGGTCATTCCCTTCCCCTTTCGACGCTCCGCTAGGGCCGCCGTGTTGCAGTTTCGGGAGAAGAGTGGGACTCAAACAAAAAGGGAGAGGAGGGGGCTTCCCTCTTCTCCCTTTTGAAACCGTAAAGATGGTCTCATCTGGGCTGCCCCCTCCCGGGAGCAGTCCTTTATCGACCGATCCCCTTTATTTCGTCGCCGCCGGCATAATCGCTTCCACGTGGACGTATTTGCGACCCAGCTTGCCGTCGCGGAAACACACGCGCCCGTCGGTGAGCGCAAAAATGGTGTGATCGCGGCCCAGGCCGACATTGTCGCCCGGATACCACTTCGTGCCGCGTTGACGCACGATGATGTTGCCGGCGCGAACTGCTTCGCTGCCGAACTTCTTCACGCCGAGGCGCTTGGATTCCGAGTCGCGACCGTTGCGCGAGGAACCGCCTGCTTTCTTATGTGCCATCGTGTCTGCTCTTACTTCTTGGGTTTCGCAGCAGCCTTCGGAGCTGCCTTCTTCGCCGTGGCCTTAGCAGGTGCAGCATCCTTTGTCGACGCTTTGGCCGGAGCCGCCTTGGCGGCTGGAGCCGCCTTCTTGACGGGGGCCGCAGCCTTGGCCGCCGGAGCAGACTTCTTCGCCGGAGCCGCAGTCTTGGCGGGCGCTTCAGCCTTTACGGGCGCTTCGGCCTTGGCTTCGGCCTTGTCGGATCCAGCAGCCTTGGCTTCCGGCTTCTTGTCGGCCTGCTTCTTCTCGGCCTTGTGGCTGCCGATCGAGACGATTTCGATGATCGTGTGCTGCTGGCGATGGCCGGCCTTGCGGCGGTAATTGTGGCGGCGGCGCTTCTTGAACACCGTGACCTTGTCGGCCTTGGCTTGGGCGATGATCTTGGCCGCAACGGTAAGCCCGGCGGTCGACTTGAGATCGCCGCCTTCGCCAGCGAGCAGGACGTCGGTCAAATCAAAGGTATCCCCGGCCTCTCCGGCCAGTTTCTCGACGACGATCTTATCTCCGGGGGCGACGCGATATTGCTTGCCGCCCGTGCGCACGATTGCGAACATTGGCCTCTTTCCAAAAAATCCGTGACCGCGCGAAGAAAAAGCCCAAGAAAGCCAGGTTCCGCGCGGAAAGCGTGCCGACTAAGCAAGGCGGTCCACGCTGTCAATGGCGCGGGGGTGCAATCCGGGCCTAATGCTTGTGCCTCGGGCGGAGGCGGTAGCGGCCGGAGTCGAAAGCATCAAACAGGCCGTCGATTGCTGGGTGGTCGACCTCGCCGCCATCCTCGTCAGGGAGCAAATTCTGCTGGCTGACGTAGGCGATGTAGCTCGACTCGGCGTTTTCGGCGAACAAATGGTAGAATGGCTGGTCCCTGGCCGGGCGCATGCCTTCCGGGATCGCCTCATACCATTCCTCGCTATTGGCGAAGGTCGGATCGACATCGAAGATCACGCCGCGGAAATCGAGCAAGCGGTGGCGAACCACCTCGCCGATCCCGAAACGGGCCGAGGGCATGGGGGACTCGAAGGCATTGGTCATGGCCCTAAAATAAGGGGTCAGGCGGCGGAGGCAAGTCGGGAGTCGAGCGGCTCACGGCGCGATTCGCTCGCCCCGCCAGTCGAAGCAGCCGCCGCTGTCGGCCGGGCCGAGGCGGTCCAACGTATCGAGCAGATACGTCGCGCTTGCTTCAGGGGTGAGCAATTGACCTTCGGCGAGCCCGCGCTGGAACGGGGCGCTGAGCGGCGTATCGACCGTGCCGGGGTGTAGCGCGACGCAGATCGTCCCGGGGCGGGTTCGGGTTAGTTCGATGGCCAGCGTCCGGACGATCTGGTTAAGCGCCGCCTTGGACGCGCGATAGCCGAACCAGCCGCCGAGCCGATTGTCGCCGATCGACCCGACGCGGGCCGACAAAGCGGCGAAGATGGCGCGGCCGTCGGTGCGCAGGAGCGGCAGGAAATGGCGCGCGACCAGCGCCGGGCCGATGGTGTTGACGCGCAGGATGCGCTCGAGCGCGGAACCGTCCAGCTGCCGGTAGGTTTTTTCGGGCGCGAGGCCGGCGCCGTGGAGGATTCCCGAGGCAATGAGGATCATGTCGAACGGCGCATCATCGGCCAGCGCGGCAGCGGCTTGTTCGATCGACGAATCGGATTCGAGGTCGATCGGCGGCTCGCTCCGGCGCGACAGGCCGACGACCGACGCGCCGCGCGATTCGAGCGCCGCGCACAGCGCCGCGCCGATTCCACCGCTCGCGCCGATGACGATCGCTTTCATTGCGCGGGGAGTGAAGCGGCGCGGCGCTGTTTGCAAGCAGTGGCTTTGCAAGCTTGACCGGCGCTGCTAGAGGCCGCCGCGACCCGACGCCGGCGGACAGCCCGGCCAGCGTACTTGTCATGCGGAGAGGTGGCTGAGTGGTCGATAGCACCGCACTCGAAATGCGGCGTGCCCGTGAGGGTACCCAGGGTTCGAATCCCTGCCTCTCCGCCATTTTTTGCTGAAGTTCTGGGGGAAAGGGCGGGTTGTGTTTGCTTGTTCGCTACCCGCCCTCGGCACTTCCCGAAAAAGGGCCGGAGGAAGTTACAGCGCCTCGATGATCGTGGCGTTGGCGATTCCGCCGCCTTCGCACATTGTCTGGAGACCGAAGCGACCGCCACGGGCGCGAAGCGCGTGGACCAGGGTGGCCATCAGCTTGGCGCCGCTCGCGCCCAGCGGATGGCCGAGCGCGATCGCGCCGCCATTGACGTTGAGTCGCGCGGGGTCGGCGCCGGTGTCGCGCAGCCAGGCCATTGGCACGGGCGCGAAGGCTTCGTTGACTTCGGCGAGGTCGATGTCGGCGATGGTGCGGCCCGATCGTTCGAGCGCGCGCAGCGTGGCGGGGATCGGCTCCATCA
>JBBRTO010000099.1:0-7199 GCA_038244345.1 Sphingomonadales bacterium
CAGGTCAGTGCGCCGCCGGAAGCCTGATCTGAAACAGTAAGGGCCAGTTCTTGCCGGTCACGAACAGCCGCCCGGTGGCCTTATCGAAGGCGATACCGTTCGGCACCGCGTCCGGGTCGGTCGCGCCGATCCGCGCCGACAGGGCGCTGACATCGATCCAGCCCTTCACACGACCCGTCGCCGGGTCGATCCGCGCAATGTAATTCGTCATCCAGATATTGGCCAAAATCTCGCCGCGGACATATTCGAGTTCGTTGATCTGCCGGACCGGCTTGCCCTCGGCGGTAACGGTGAGGGTGCGAATGACGTTCAGGTTTGTCGGGTCGAGGAAGCGGAGCATTGGCGTGCCGTCGGACAGGATGATGTTGCGGCCATCCTGGGTCATCGCCCAGCCTTCGCCGCTGTAGCGGAATGTGCCGAGATGACGAAAAGTCTTCAATGACCAGCGCGCGCCGACGCCGCCATGCCAGATGACGCTGAAAAGCTGATCCTTCCAATCAACGATGCCCTCGCCGAAGACGCCCGGCGGCAACACAACACGCTGGAGCGTGCGACCGGTCACGAGGTCGGTTTTCCTGATCAGGGAATGACCTTCGCGGCCCGTGCTTTCGTACAGGAAGCCGTCACGAAACAGCAGGCCCTCGGTAAACGCATCGGTGGCATGCGGGTAGGTGCGGACGACCTTGGCCGCCTCGACCGGCAGCGCCGCTCGTGCAGGGACCAGTGCCAGCGCAACCAGAAGCCCAATGAGCCAGATAGCGCGGGGCATCAGTCCCGCAGCAGTTCGTTGATGGAGGTTTTCGAGCGGGTTTTCTCGTCGACCCGCTTGACGATCACCGCGCAGGCCAGGCTCGGGCCGCCGTCGCGCGCGGGCAGCGTTCCCGGAACGACCACCGAGTAAGCCGGCACCCGGCCGAAGCCGACCGCGCCCGTCGTCCGGTCGACGATCTTGGTCGACGCGCCGAGAAATACCCCCATCGAGATCACCGCCCCGCGCTCGACCACCACGCCCTCGGCGACTTCGGAGCGAGCGCCGATGAAGCAGTCATCCTCGATGATCACCGGCCCGGCCTGCAACGGCTCGAGCACCCCGCCGATCCCGGTGCCGCCCGAGATATGGACGTTGCGGCCGATCTGGGCGCAGCTGCCGATCGTCGCCCAGGTATCGACCATCGTTCCCTCGCCGACATAGGCGCCGAGGTTGACGAAGCTCGGCATCAGCACGGCATTGGGCGCGATATAGGCGCCCTTGCGGACGATCGCACCGGGCACCGCCCGGAACCCCGCCTCGGTAAAGCGGGCGGCATCCCAACCGGCGAATTTGGACGGCACCTTGTCCCACCACGCTGCCCCGCCCGGACCGCCGGGGATCTCGGCCATCGCGTTCAGCCGGAACGATAGCAACACCGCTTTCTTGAGCCACTGATTGACCGTCCAGCCACTTTCAATCGGCTCGGCCACCCGTGCCTGACCCGAATCGAGCAGTTCGAGCGCCGCATCGACCGCATCGCGGATCTCGCCCGTGGTAGCGGCGCTGACCGATTCGCGCTTGTCCCAAGCTTGTTCGATTACGCTCTGGAGTTGCTTGGTCATGGTCTCGGTCCTTGAAGGATAGTTTCCAGCCAGTCGCCGACGTCGCTGATGACATGGTCGATGGCCGCGGGGTCGGCGTCATGATCGCCGTGGTCGGAGCCATTGTCGACCCACACTGTGGTCATTCCCAGCGCCTTGGCGGGTGTCAAATTCTTCGCCATGTCCTCGACCAGCACGGCGCGGGCCGGATCGATCCCAAAGCGCTCGACCAGCAGGCGATAGCCGTGGGCGTCGGGCTTGGGCAGATAATCGCAGGCGTGAATGTCGATCAGCCCGTGGAAATGCTCGCCGATCCCGATCGCGCTGAGCACTCGACCGGCATAATCCGCATCGCCATTGGTGAAGATGAACCGCCGACCGGGAAGCGCGCCAAGTCCGCGCTTGAGTTTCGCATCGGGCGCAATCCGGTCGAGGTCGATCGCGTGGACATCATCGAGGAAATGGCGCGGCTCGACATCGTGATGCTGCATCAAGCCCGCGAGCGTCGTCCCATGATCGCGAAAATAGGCCTTCTGCACCCGCCGCGCCTCGACCGGGTCGCTGCCCATCACGCGCCCGACATAGGCCGTCATCCGCTCGTCGATCAGGTCGAACAGGCGGGTCGACGCCGGGTACAGCGTATTGTCGAGATCGAAGATCCAGTCGTCGACATGGGCAAAGCGCGGGTCCATGCCTGCGCCGCCTAGCCGGGAAACGCCCGCGGTGAAACCCGCAGGAAGATTGGCCCTAGCTGTGGCGTCCGATCCCCGGCAGCAGCATCCCGACCCGGCGGCGATAATCTTCATACGACCGGCCGAAATAGGTGACCAGGTCGCGCTCTTCATGCGCGATCCCGATCAGGATATAGACCGTCATTCCGGCAGCGAAGAGCAAGTGGCTCATCGTCAGGTGCGGAGTCGCCCAGAAAGCGATGACAAAGCCCAGATAAATCGGGTGACGGACGTAGCGGTAGAATGAATGCTCGCGCAGTTTTGGCGGCGCGGCTTCCCGCTCCCGCCCGTGAAGCCATGCCTGGCTAAGCCCGAACAATTCGAAATGGTTGATCAGGAAGGTGCTTAGCAACAGCCCTGCCCAGCCGATCGCGAACACTGCCCAGATCACCGGCGCGATCGCGTTTCCCCGAACATCCCAGACCGTCCCGCCGATCGTATGCCAGAACTGGAGCAGGACACCGAGCATGAACGCCGCCACAAGCACATAGGTCGAGCGCTCTACCGAAGGGTGAATCACCCTTGTCCAGCGTTGCTTGAAGCCCGGCCGCGCCATCACGCTATGCTGGATCCCGAACATCGCGATCAGCGCAAGATCGATCACCAGCGTTTGGCTCAGGGGCGCGCCATTGACCGCGTCATTGACCGTCGTCGGGAAAATAGCGACATCGGCCATGAAGGCGATCAGCCAGAGGAAGGTGGCGAAGAAGATGAGGTACGCGACAAGGGCATAACCCAGGGCCAGGATGCGTCGCATTTTATTCCCCAAAATCGTGCCGGGGCAGTCTATCACTTTCGCGTCAGACGGTGAAGCTCTCGCCGCAGCCGCAGGCACCCTTGGCATTGGGATTGGCGAAGGTGAAGCCGGCGGCGAAATCATCCTCGACCCAGTCCATCACCGACCCGACGAGGTAGAGGATCGATCCGCCATCGACGAAGAAGGTCCCGCCGGGGGTCTCGATCTTCTCGTCGAAGGCGTTCGCTTCGGTCACATAATCGACCGAATAAGCGAGCCCCGAACAACCGCGCCGCGGCGTGCTGAGCTTGACCCCGATTGCGCCTTCGGCAGAACGCGCCATCAAGTCGGCGATGCGCTGCTCCGCTGCGGGGGTCAACGTGATTGCTGCAGGGCGAATTCGCGTGACCTTGTTCATAACATTCCCAGTTCGAGGCGCGCTTCATCGCTCATCTTGCTTGGATCCCACGGTGGATCCCATACCAGTTTGACCTCGGCATCGCGAATCCCCGGCACCGACAGCACCCGCATCTCGACCTCAGCCGGCATCGATTCGGCGACCGGGCAATTGGGCGTGGTCAATGTCATCTCGACCACCGCATCGCCGTCGGCATCGACCGCGACGTCGTAGATCAGCCCAAGCTCGTAGATGTTGACCGGGATTTCGGGATCGTAAATCGACTTCAGCGCTTCGACCACCGCTTCCTGCAGATCGCCGCCGGGGCCCGACGGATCGGCTTCCGGTTTCTCGGCAGCAAGGAAGCCCGTCAGATAGTCGCGCTTGCGTGTCACTTCGGGGCTTAGCCGGGCGCGCGGCGGGGTGGCCACCGCGTCGACTTCCTCGATCTCGATCTTTTTCTCTTCGCCCATCATCCGAATATCCGTTTCACTGTATGAAGGCCGCGAACCAAGGCCTCGATATCCGATGCGTCACTGTGCGCGGCGAAGCTGGCGCGCGCGGTGGCGGGGACGCCGAGCAATTCCATCAGCGGCTGCGCGCAATGGTGCCCGGCGCGAACCGCGACGCCCTCGTCGTCCAGGATGGTGCCGATGTCGTGCGGATGCACTCCGTCGATCGCGAAACTGACGATTCCGGCGCTGTCTTCGGGCCCGAACAGGGTCACCCCGGGCAGGGTGCGAAGCGCGGCGCGGCACTCGCCGACCAAGGCAGCCTCATGCGCGTGGAGCGCGTCGAGGCCAATGGCGGTCGTCCAGTCGATCGCGGCGTGGAGACCGATCGCGCCGACGATGTGCGGGGTTCCGGCCTCGAACCGCGCTGGCGCATCGAGAAAGGTGCTGCGCTCGAACGTCACCCGGTCGATCATCGCCCCGCCGCCCTGGTAGGGCGGCATCGCGTTGAGCAACTCGCTCCGACCCCAGAGGCAGCCGATCCCCGTCGGGCCGTACAGCTTGTGGCCTGAGTAAACATAGAAGTCGCAGCCAATATCGGCGACGTCGATCGGCAAGCGCGGCGCGGCCTGACAGCCGTCGAGCAGCAGCTTCGCCCCGACCTTGTGGGCAATGGCTGCGGCGCGCTTGGCATCGAGGATCGAACCGAGCACGTTCGAGATATGGGCGAACGAGACGATTGCGTGGCTTTCGTCGGCCATCGCTTCGGCGGCATCGAGGTCGATCCGCCCGTCCTCGGTCAGCGGCACGACGTCGATCGCATAGCCGGCCAGCTGCCACGGGACGATATTGCTGTGATGCTCCAATGCCGACAGCAACACGCGCTTGCGTGTTCCGTTGGTGAAGCGTGCGGCGACCAGGTTGATCGCCTCGGTCGCGCCCCTTGTGAACACCAGTTCCTCGGCCTGCCCGCCGATCAGCGCCGCCGCCGCTTCCCGCGCCGCTTCAAAGCTCTGGGTCATCGCCGCCGACCGCTCGTACACCCCGCGATGGACGGTCGCATAATCGCGACCATAGGCGTTGCTGATGGCGTCGATCACCGCCTGCGGTTTTTGCGCAGTCGCGGCGCTGTCGAGATAATGCCAGCCCGCAATCGCCGGGAATTGGTTGCGGACCGAGATGGCGGAGTTGAGGCGAACGGGGGCGTTCATGCGACCTTCCTCAGTGCAACTCGCGCAAGCTCGGCAATGCCCAGATCACCGCCCTCGATCGAATCCCACAATCCGCCGACGAACCCCTCGAGCAGCAGCGCCCGCGCCGTCGCTGGGTCCATCCCGCGCGCCGCGGCGTAAAACAGTTGCTCGCGGTCGAGTTCGCCGACCGTCGCGCCATGCGCGCATTTGACATCGTCGGCGTAAATCTCCAGCTCGGGCTTGGCGTTGGCAGTCGCACCGCGGTTGAGCAGCATCGCCTTGATCGACTGGACGCTGTCGCTGCGCTGCGCATTGCGCGCCACCGCGACCTTGCCGAGGTATGATCCGACCGCCTTTCCGCCAAGCACGCTGCGCACCATTTGCCGCGACGTCGCCGACGGTTCGAGATGGCGCACGATGGTGACGATCTCGAGGTTGCTGGTGCCCCCTCCAATGTTCGCCGCATGGAGCGCAAAATCCGCGCCCTCATGCAACGATACGTCAAGTTCGATCCGCCCGTAATGCGACGCAGTGTTGAGCGCGAAAATACTCGCTGAGGCTCCTGCGTGAAGCGTCATTTCGACACGCTTGATCTGCACGTCCCCGCCGCTCGGCAGCCAGATTTGCTGCACCTTTTGTTGCGCAGCAATTTCGCTTCGCTCGGGCGTCGCGAGGTCGCGCCACACCGACGCCAATGCCTCGATATCGGCATAGCGATACGCTTCGTCTTTCCGGGATGGAAGCGCGTTCAAGCCGCCACCCCGACATAGCCTTCGCGCTCGAGTTCGTGCGCCAGTTCCGGCCCGCCGTTGCGGGTGATTTTGCCGCAGTCGAGCACATGCACCCGGTCGGGCGTCACATAGTCCAGCAGCCGCTGGTAATGCGTGATCAGCAGCACCGATTTGCCGGGGTCGCGCATGATCTTATTGATCCCCGCGCCGACCGCTTTTAGCGCATCGATGTCGAGCCCGCTATCGGTCTCATCGAGGATCGCGAGCTTCGGCGCCATGATCCCCATCTGGACCATCTCCGCGCGCTTTTTCTCCCCGCCCGAGAAACCGACATTGACCGGACGCTTGAGCATCTCGGCGTCCATACCCATTGTCGCCGCCTGCGCCTTGGCGAGGCGGATGAATTCCGCACCGCTGAGGTCGGTTTCGCCACGCGACCGCCGCTGCGAATTGAGGCTTTCGCGGAGGAACTGGAGGTAGGACACGCCGGGAATTTCGACCGGATATTGGAAGCCCAGAAACATCCCCGCCGCCGCGCGCTCATGCGGCTCCAGCGCGAACAGATCCTGCCCGTCGAACGTCGCGGAGCCTTGCGTGACCTCATACCCCGGCCGCCCGCCGAGCACATAAGCAAGCGTCGACTTCCCTGCCCCGTTCGGCCCCATGATCGCATGGATCTCGCCGCTCGGAACGGTCAGTGATAGCCCGTTGAGGATCGACTTGCCGCCGACGGTCGCGTGGAGGTTTTCAATGTGAAGCATATATATCCTACTTTGGCTGTCTGGTCTTGAGCAGGACGATAGGGAGCAACAGCGGTGGTGCTAGAAAGGCGAAAATCACCACAAGCTGAAAAGCTAGATTCATTTGCCAACCGATGCCTTCAGACGGTCCCGAAAGCTGTGGTATCGAGAAGAACGAATATCCGTTGAACTCCGCCGCGAACCACCAGAAGGGTGCGACAATCAGGAGCCACAACACCGCGATGATTTTATACCAACGAGGAAGCCTCACCCCACACTCCCCTCAAGACTAATCCCAAGCAATTTCTGTGCCTCGACCGCGAATTCCATCGGCAATTGCTTGAGCACCTCGCGGGCGAAGCCGTTGACGATCAACGCGACCGCGCTTTCGGGGTCGAGGCCGCGCATCTGGGCGTAGAATAATTGGTCGTCGCTGATCTTGCTCGTCGTCGCTTCATGCTCGATCTGCGCAGTGGGGTTGCGGACTTCGATGTAGGGGACGGTGTGCGCGCCGCATTCCGAGCCCAGCAACAGGCTGTCGCACTGGGTGAAATTGCGGACATTCTCCGCGCCGGGGAGGACTCGGACCAGCCCGCGATAGGTGTTGTTCGACCGCCCCGCGCTGATCCCCTTCGAGATGATTGTCG
>JBBRTO010000100.1:0-7194 GCA_038244345.1 Sphingomonadales bacterium
CTGCGGGGTGCATCGGCCTCACCGATCGCGAAATCGACTGGCTGTTCGAAGCCGTCCCGGATGGAACCCCGATTGAAATACGGGCATGAGTGAATGACCCTCCCCCGCCGCATCGCCGCCGAAGCCATCGGCTCCTTCTTTCTCTTCGCCGGGGTCATCGGCTCGGGAATCATGGCCGCGACCCTGTCGAACGGGAACAACGGCGTCGCTTTGCTCGCCAACACGATCGCCACCGGTGCGATCCTGTTCGTGATGATTGCGCTGCTCGCCCCCATCTCGGGTGCGCACTTCAACCCGGCGGTGACCCTGGCCCTCGCCGTCCGCCGCCAGATCAACCCGCGCAACGCCCTCGCTTACATATTCGCCCAGCTCGTCGGCGGCCTGCTAGCGGTCCTCGCCGTCCATGCCATGTTCGACCTGCCCCTGTTCCAGTTTTCGGCCCACACCCGCACGGGCCCCGGCCAGTGGCTCGCGGAGGGAATCGCGACCTTCGGCCTACTGCTGACCGTCATGGGCGTCGCCGGCCGCAAACCCGCCGAGGCCGCCGCCGCAGTCGCGCTCTACATCGTCGCGGCCTATTGGTTCACCGCCTCGACCAGCTTCGCCAACCCGGCGATCACCATTGCCCGGAGCCTGTCGGACAGCTTCTCGGGCATCGCCCCCGCCGACGTCCCCGCCTTCATCGCCGCCCAATTGGTGGGCGCAAGCCTCGGCGCGTGGCTCGGCGGCCTGCTATTTGCCGAGGATGTCGACCCTGCGCGCTGATAATCGCTGTCCTACAGCCGACGATATGTGCATGATGCTCGCGTGATCCAGAAGCCCACGCCCCTCCGGTCGTCCTCCCCTCTCATCGCCGGACCCGCCACAGAGGCCAAAGGTCGCATCTCCCTGGTGCGACTTTTGCGACTTTTCGATGGCCACTGATCCCGCCCGCCTGACCACCCCCGAGCGCACCGCCGAGGATGCCGATTCGGCGCTTCGGCCAAAGTCGCTCGACGAATTTATCGGCCAGCAAGGCGCTCGCGAGAACCTCCGCATCTTCGTCAATGCGGCGAAATCGCGCGGCGAGGCACTCGATCACGTGCTGTTCTTCGGCCCGCCGGGACTCGGCAAGACCACGCTGGCCGCGATCCTCGCCCGCGAAATGGGGGTCGGCTTCCGCGCCACCTCGGGTCCGGTGATCGCCAAGTCGGGGGATCTTGCCGCCTTGCTCACCAATCTCGAGGACGGTGACGTGCTGTTCATCGACGAGATCCACCGCCTCAATCCCGCGGTCGAGGAAATCCTCTACCCGGCGATGGAGGATCGCGCGCTCGATCTGATGATCGGCGAGGGCCCGTCGGCCCGCTCGGTCCGGATCGACCTGCCCAAATTCACTTTGGTCGGCGCAACCACCCGGCAAGGGTTGCTCACCACCCCGTTGCGCGATCGTTTCGGAATCCCGATCCGCCTCAATTTTTATTCGGTCGATGAGCTCGAGCAGGTCGTCCGCCGCGCCGCGCGGTTGCTCGGCGCCCCGACCTCGACCGAGGGCGAACATGAAATCGCCCGCCGCTCGCGCGGCACCCCGCGCATCGCCGGCCGCCTGCTCCGCCGGGTGCGCGATTTTGCCCATGCCGCAGGCGCCGACACGATCGACGCCGCCGTCGCCGACCGAGCGCTCCACCGGCTCGAGATCGACGGTCTCGGGCTCGATGCGATGGATCGCCGATACCTGACCATGATCGCCGACCTCTACGGCGGCGGCCCGGTAGGAATCGAGACTCTCGCCGCCGGCCTCAGCGAACCGCGCGATACGCTCGAGGATGTGGTCGAGCCATTCCTCATTCAGCTCGGCCTGATCGCCCGCACCGCTCGCGGCCGCTGCCTCAACGGGCGCGGCTGGATCCACCTCGGCCTCAACCCGCCCGCCGGAGCGCAGACCGGCCTGTTCGACACCGGCGATGGAGTGAAGTGATGCGTTTGATTGCTGCCCTGGGCCTGCTCGCCGCGACCCCGCTCGCCGCCCAAACCCCAGCCCCAGGCGATTATTCGAAGGACAGCAACTGGCTGTGCCTCCCCGGCCGGGCCGACGTCTGCTCCGCCCCGCAGTCGACGGTCGACGTCAATCCCGCGGGCTATGGCGCCAGATCGACCTCGGTCCCCGCCAAAGCGCCACCGCCGATCGACTGCTTCTACGTCTATCCCACCATCTCGCGCGACAGCGGCCTGTCGAGCGACCTCATCATGAACGAGGAAAATAGCGTCGTCGCCGCCCAGTTCGCGCGGTTCGGCTCGGTGTGCCGCTTGTTCGCCCCAAAATATCGCCAGATGACGGTCGGCGCGATCGTTGCTTTCTCCGCCGGGCAAGACATCAGCGCCGCCGCCGCTTTGTCCTACGGCGATGTCGCCGCCGCTTTCCGCCAGTTCATCGTCACTCGCAGCCAAAGCCGCCCGTTCGTCCTCATCGGCCACAGCCAGGGCAGCCTTCACCTGATTCATCTCATCGCCCGCGAGATCGAGACCAGGCCCGACCTCACCAAGCGGATGAAGCTGGCCATCGTCCCCGGCTTCAACCTGCTCGTGCCACAGGGCAAAGTGGTCGGCGGGAGCCTCAAAAATATCCCGATCTGCACCGCCTCGGCCCAGACCAATTGCGTCATCAGCTGGACCAGCTACCGCGAGAAGAACCCACCGCCGATCGGCGCCTTGTTCGGCATATCCGACCAACCCGGGATGACCGTCGCCTGCGTCAATCCCGCCGCGCCCGGTGCAACCGGCTTGCGCAAGCTCGAAAGCTATTGGGAAGCGCGGCCCGGCTATGCGGTCGCCGGGGGCCCGATCGCCTGGTCGAGCGAAGGCCCCTCCCCGGCGCCGTGGGTCCATACTCCCGGCCTTGCCTCGGGCCGCTGCGTCACCGATGGCCAGCGCGGTTACTTCTCGGTCCACACCAACGCCGACCCCGCCGACCAGCGCACCGACCGCATTGGCGGCGAAGTGTCGGTATTCGGCATGTTCATCCCCGGCTGGGGAATGCACCTCGCCGATCTCGCGCTGGTCCAGGGCGATCTGGTGCGGCGGGTAGGGGCGCTTACTGCTCCAGCCAGAACAAGCGTTCCACCGGCTCGTTGAGTGCCGCGGCCAGCCTCAGCGCGAGCATGGTCGAGGGCACGAACACGCCATTTTCGACCGTATTGATGGTCTTGCGCGTGACCAGGCACAATTCCGCCAGTTCGGCTTGGGTCAGCCCAAGCTCGGTCCGCGCATCCTTCAGCCGATTGGCCAGCCGCTCAGGCATCGCGCATTGCGCGTCTTTCGAGGAAGCCGAAGCGGAACAACGCGGTCGCTATCCCCAGCGACACGATCAGATGAATCGCTTCGCGCTCCCCGACAATGCCCGATCTGATCACGTACAGCGCGATCCCCGTAACCATTGCCACGACAAAGCCCCATCCCAGCGCATCGGATCGATGCGCGCGGCTGGTTTCGTCGTTGATCGTTGCCCGCACTTGCGCACTACGCAAAAACGCGCCGCCGGTGATCAACACGACCAGCAGCGCCGTCGACATCACCGCCCAGGCCCCGATGCGCAAATGATCGATCGCGGGCGCTCGGTCGAGCGAAGAGAAATAGCTATATTGCTGCCCTAGGTAGATCACTGCCAGAAACGGCAACATCCGCGATCGCCGAGCGCTTAGTTTTTCAGCCTGCGCGGCTGTTCTCGAGTCACCCATCACGCATCCCCTCTGTAACCTTGAGGTGACAAGTAACGCGTAGGTTACATCGCTGTCAAGCCACGTCCCGCCGCGCCGGGCTTGCCCGGCGACTCTCGCCTTCGCTAAGGCCTTATGGATGGAATTCGACACACCCTATCGCGGCGGCTTCGTCGGGCCTCGGCACCGCTTCGCGCTGACCGTCTATTTCGAGGACACCGACACCGCGGGGATCGTCTATTACGCCAATTATCTCAAATATATGGAGCGCGCCCGCTCGGACATGCTGCGTGCCGCGGGGATCGACCAGCGCGCCGCGATGGAGGCTGGGACAGGCGTCTACGCGGTCGCCGAGGTCACCATCCGCTACCTCCGCCCGGCCCGCCTTGGCGACGACCTCGTGATCATCTCGATCCTCGACCAGGTCCGCGCCGCCTCGGTGGTCATTCATCAGCAAGTCATGCGCGGGGCCGAACATCTGGCCGATGCCCGAGTCACTGCCGCCTTCCTCGGCGCCGACGACCGGCCCAGGCGCCAGCCCAAAGCCTGGGTCGAACGGTTCAACCAAATCCGCGAGGACAAAGATCTGAATGCCTGATTTCACCGCTTCGACCGACATGATGTCGCCATTGGCCCTGTTTCTCCACGCCGACGTGGTGGTGAAGTTCGTCATGCTCGGCCTGCTACTCGCGAGCGTCTGGACTTGGGCGATCATCTTCACCCACTCGCTTCGCCTTCGCCGCATCAACCGCGCCACGGCCGCGTTCGAAACCGATTTCTGGGCGACCGACGATATCGACAGTTTCCACACCAAGCGCGGCACCGAGAAATTGCCGAGCGCAGCAATCCTCAATGCCGGGCTCGACGAGTGGCGCCGCTCGACCGCCAGCCGCAATGTCGACCGCTCGGGCACCCGCGAGCGCCTCGCCACGCGGATGAACGCCGCGGTCGCCGCCGAGCTCGACCGATTGGGTGATCGGCTCAACATCCTCGCGACGGTCGGTTCGGTCGCGCCGTTCGTCGGATTGTTCGGCACGGTGTGGGGGATCATGCGCAGCTTCACCGCCATCGCCGGCGCCAACAACACCAGCCTTGCGGTCGTCGCCCCCGGAATTGCCGAAGCCTTGTTCGCCACCGCCATCGGCCTGTTCGCCGCCATCCCGGCGGTCATCGCCTACAATCGCCTGACCCACGGCCTCGACCGCCTCGAGGCCCGGCTCGGCCGCTTCGCGGACCGCTTCCACGCCACGCTGAGCCGCGAGCTCGAGGTCGAGGCTTAGGCGCATGGCCGCAACCCTCCCTTCACGTCGCCGCGGCCGTGGTCGACGCGCACCGATGAGCGAGATCAACGTCACGCCGCTAGTCGACGTCATGCTCGTGCTGCTGATCATCTTCATGGTCACCGCGCCATTGCTCGTTGCCGGGGTTCCGGTTGATCTTCCCAAGAGCCGCGCGCAGGCGCTCGACCAGCAGGCCAAGCCGGTGCAGATCGCGATCGACGCCAAGGGCAATATCTTCATCGACGATGCCGCGGTCAGTGCCACCGCTTTGCCCAGGAAGCTCGCCGCGATTGCCGCTCAGCCCGAGCCGCCCGAGGGCCGCCGCATCTACCTGCGCGCCGACAAGGGCCTCGATTATGGCCAGGTGATGCGGGTGATGGGCGAACTCAACCGCGCCGGATTGAACCGCGTCGCCTTGGTCTCGGTCGGCGGCGACACGCCGTGACCGCCGATCGCGCCGAATGGACCGGTGTCGGCGCCGCGCTCGCCTTCCACGTCGCGTTGATCGCGGCGCTGTCGATGAGCCTCGCCCACGTCACCCAAAAACCCGAAACGCCCTCGATGGAGGTCGAACTTGTGCCGGACGTCGCGCTTACAGCCGCCGCGCCGACTCCGTCATCGCCCGCCCCGCCGCCGGCAAGCGCCGCGCCAGCGCCCGAACAGCCGCTCCCGCTCCAGCCGCCCCCGCCCGAGGCGATTGCACTGCCTACCCCCTCGCCAATCCAGAGCCCGCAACCGCCGCGCCCGACCGCCGCGCCCCAGCGCCCGACCACCGCCCCGGCGCGCCCGGCACAGCGTCCCGGTGTCGGCCAGGATTTCCTCAAAAACTTCGACGACGATCTCGCGCCCCGCGCCGGCTCCGCACGCCCCGCCGCGCCCGCCTACAGCGCCTCCGCGAAGATGAGCATCGGTCAGTCGATCATCCAGCAGGCCAAGCGCTGCGCCGATCGCCAGCCGTTCATCGGCGAGGGTGCCAACAAGGTCCGACTGACCGTCAATCTGAGGTTCAACCCGTCGGGCCGATTGTTGCGCGCACCGGCCATTCTCGGCAGCGCTGGCGACCCCGAGCTGCGCTCCAAATATGGCGACTTGCTCGAGGATCAGGTGCGGCGGATTTTCGCTGATTGCTCGCCGTTTCGATTGCCGGCCGAGCTGTACGACACGCCGGCCGGTGGCTGGAAGGACTTCACCTTCACCTACAGGGTAAATTGACCATGCGCTTCATTCGCTTCTCGATCCTCCTGACCATCGCCAGCGCCGCCGCCGCGCAGGACCAGCCGGCGGACGTCCCCGAGCTGGTCGGCGGTAGCGTCCGGACCAATGTCACCATCGCCGTCCCCGCCATGCCTGCCGCGCAGGGCGCGTCCGAGGCACTGGGCCGCCAGATCGCCGACGTTGTTTCATCGGACCTCCGTTCGAGCGGCGCGTTCACTCCGCTCGGCCCCAACGGCATCGGCAGCTACAGTATCCCCGAGGCCAATGCTCCGGCATACGCCGACTGGCGCGGGGCAGGTGCAACCGCGCTCGTCGCGGGCTATGTCGAGGCGCGTCCCGATGGTCGCCTCACCGTCGCCTGCCTGCTCTACGATGTCACCGCCGGCCGCCAGCTGGCGTCGCAAGGCTTCACCGTCGCCGTGACCGAATGGCGTCGCGCCGCGCATAAATGCGCCGACACCGTCTATGCCCGGCTGACCGGCGAAGGCGCCTATCTCGACACCCACATTGTCTATGTCGCCGAGAGCGGGCCCAAGACCAGCCGCGTCAAGCGCATTGCCCTGATGGATTCCGACGGGTCGAATTTGCGTTACCTGACCCCCGGCCAGTCGACCGTCACCACCCCGCGCTTCAGTCCCGATGGCAGCCAATTGGTCTACACCGGCACGCTGGCGCGAAAGCCGCGCGTATTCGTGATTGACGTCGCCTCGGGCCGCGAGCGGCTGCTGGTGCCCGGCGGCGCGATGACCTTCGCCCCGCGCTTCTCTCCCGACGGCCGACGGATCGTCTTTTCCTGGGCGCAGGGCGGCAATACCGACATCTTCGTGGTCGATGCCGACGGCGGCACGCCCCAGCGCCTGACCAGTGCACCAGGCAGCGACACCTCGCCAAGCTACTCCCCAGATGGCCGCCGGATCGTGTTCGAAAGCGACCGCGGCGGCACCCAGCAGCTCTACGTGATGGGTGCCGACGGCTCCGGTCAGCGCCGGATCAGCTTCGGCGGCGGA
>JBBRTO010000101.1:0-7022 GCA_038244345.1 Sphingomonadales bacterium
GGATTTCGACCTTCCCAAATGGCTGCGCATCGCCGCCGCTTCTGGCGCGATGGCGCTGCTCACTCTATGCACATACGCCGTCATTCGCTGGATGCTCGGCTTCGCCCCGGCGACCCCGTGGGTGCGCGATGTCGCGCTTGCAACGCATTTGCTCACGGTCATCCCGGCGATCCCGCTCGGCACCTATATCATCCTGTCGCGCAAGGGCGGGGCTCGGCACAGATTGCTCGGCAAGATCTGGCTGTCACTGATGTTTGTCACGGCGATTTCGACCGTGTTCATCCGAAACGTCAATGACGGGCAGTTCAGCTGGATTCACCTGTTCACCTTGCTGACCTTCGTCGCGGTGCCCCAGGCGATCATTTCGGCGCGTCAGGGCAAGATCGAGGCGCACAAGAAACATCTCCGCAACTTCTTCATCGGCGCGCTGGTGATCGCCGGGCTGACCGCCTTCGCGCCAGGGCGGACGATGTGGCAGTGGGCGTTCGATCACCCTCCGGTTGACGCGGCGTCGGTCGTGGACCACGCCGACTAGGGTTTTGAGGAGAAAGTGATGAGCGGCACGCGGTGGGCAATCGACATTGATCGCGACGCTATTGCCACGGCTGCGCTGGTCGAGGAGACCGCAACCGATCTTTCCCCCGGCGAAATCGATGTCCGCCTCGACAGCTTCGCGATGACCGCCAACAATGTGACGTACGCGGCGCTCGGCAAGCCGGTCGGACTGTTCCCCAACGGCAAGGGCTATTGGGACTTCTTCTCGCCCGGCGGCGATGGGCCAGGCAGGCTTCCAGTATGGGGTTTCGCCACAGTCACCCAAAGCGCCGCGGAAGGGGTTGAGGAGGGCGAGACGCTGTACGGCTATTTCCCGATGGCTTCCCACGTCCGGCTGACCCCGGGGCGGGTCAACGCTGGCGGGTTTGTCGATTTCGCGGCGCACCGGGCCGGGATGCCATCGGTCTACGATCATTATGCCCGCGTCGCGGCGCTCGGCGACTTCGTCGAGACCGACCGCGACTGGTGGCCGGTGTTCCGCCCGCTCTACCTCACCGGCTGGCTGATCGCCGATCAGTTCGAGGATGAGGGTGATTATGGCGTTGGGCAGGTGATCGTCGCCAGCGCCTCATCGAAAACCGCGATCGGTTTCGCCCATGCTATGAAGCGGCGGAGCGGTGCGCCGAAGCTGGTCGGGCTAACCTCGCCGCGCGGCCGCGATTTCCTCGCCGATACCGGCCTGTATGACCAGCTCGTGCTGTACGACGACATCGCCACGCTCGACGCCTCGGTCCCCGCCGCGTTTGTCGATATCGCCGGCGACAGCGCCGTCACCGCCGCGCTGCATGATCGCTTCGGCGACCAGCTCAAGCTGACCCTGATCGTCGGCAAGGCGCATTGGGATTCAGCGCCAGGCGAGCGCTTCTTAGCAACCGGTTTCTTTGCCCCCGCGCGGGTTGAGAAGCGCATCGCCGATTGGGGCCCCGGCGGCTTCCGCGACCGGATGGCCGCGGCCTGGACCGACTTCCTCGGCGATGCCCGTACCCTGTTCCGGATCGAGGCCAGCGACGGCCCCGACGCCGCGCTCTTCGCCTATCGCGATGCAGTCGCCGGGCGGGCGGATCCGCGCGCCGGGATTTTGGTTCGCCCCTGAGTCGCCCAACGCCCGTCTTGCCCGCGTCATGTCGCCTGCCTAAGGAGCGCGAATGGCTCAGAAAATCTTCCCCGACGCCGCCGCTGCCCTCGACGGGTTGCTGTTCGACGGCATGACCATCGCCGCCGGCGGGTTCGGCCTGTGCGGCATCCCCGAACGGCTGATCGACGCGATCGTCGCCTCGGGCGTCAGGGATTTGACCATCGCCAGCAACAATGCCGGGATCGACAATCAAGGTCTCGGCAAATTGCTCCGCACGCGCCAGGTGAAGAAGATGATCTCGTCCTACGTCGGCGAAAATAAGGAGTTCGAGCGGCAGTATCTGGCTGGCGAGCTAGAAGTCGAATTCTGCCCGCAAGGCACGCTTGCCGAGCGAATGCGGGCGGGGGGTGCTGGGATCCCGGGTTTCTACACCAAGACGGGGGTGGGAACGAAGGTTGCCGAGGGCAAGGAAGTGAAGATTTTCGACGGCGAGGAATATATCCTCGAACTCGGCATCCGCGCCGATTTGGCGATCATCAAGGGCTGGAAGGCGGACGAGGTCGGCAATTTGATGTTCCGCAAGACCGCGCGCAACTTCAACGCCCCCGCCGCGACCTGCGGCAAGATCTGCGTCGCCGAGGTCGAGGAAATCGTGCCGGTCGGATCGCTCGACCCCGACTGCATCCATTTGCCGAGCATCTATGTGAAGCGAATGATCAACGGCTCGCCCTACCACAAGCAGATCGAGTTCATGACCACACGCGAACGGGAGAGCGCGTAATGGCTTGGGACCGCAACCAGATGGCCGCGCGCGCGGCGCGTGAGCTTGAGGATGGCTATTACGTCAATCTCGGCATCGGCATCCCGACCTTGGTCGCGAACAATATCCCCGCGGGGATGACGGTCACGCTACAGTCGGAAAACGGCATGCTCGGGATCGGCCCGTTCCCTTATCCCGACGAGGTCGATGCCGACCTCATCAACGCCGGCAAGCAGACTATCAGCGAATTGGACTCATCCTCCTATTTCTCCTCGGCCGACAGTTTCGCGATGATCCGCGGCGGGCATATCGATTTGACCGTATTGGGCGCGATGGAGGTTTCCCAAGGCGGCGACATCGCCAACTGGATGATCCCGGGCAAGATGATCAAGGGCATGGGCGGGGCGATGGACCTCGTCGCCGGGGTCAAACGGATCATCGTCGTGATGGAGCATAACGCCAAGGACGGCAGCCCCAAGTTCATCCCCGCCTGCACCCTGCCGCTGACCGGCAAGAACAGCGTCGACATGATCATCACCGACCTCGGCGTGTTTGAGCGGCCCGATCATGGTTCGCCGTTCAAATTGCTGGAGATGGCACCGGGGGTGACGGCGGAGGAGATCAGATCGAAGACCACGGCGCATTACGTCGAATGAGGCGCGCGGCGGCTCTGGCGGCGATGCTGGCGGCGACGCCGGCCGCGGCACAGGTGCCGATTGAAATAGCAGCCAGTGGCCATGCTACCGTGCCGGTCGAAGGGCCGTTTGGAAGGCGCCAGTTCGTGTTCGATACAGGCGCCGAAGGAACCGCCGTTTATGCCGATTTCGCTGCGTTGGCGGGGCTTAAGCAGGAGGGCACCGAAACACTCCAGGGTCAGACCGGGACGTCCGACGTCGCGATGGTCATTCTGCCGAGCGTGAAGCTTGACGGCGTCGGCAAACAGGGACTCACGGCGGTCCGGCTCGATCGCCGGGCGGATGGCGTGCCACTGGCCGGAATCGTTGGGATCGACCTGTTCGGTGATCGGCTGGTTGATTTCAACTTCCCGGCGCGGCGATTGGCGCTGCGGCCGAGCGGAACGCTTCTCGCGGGCGTGACCAGCAAACCGCTCCGCGCGGTTCCGACAGTTGGCGGCTTGCTCACCGTTCCGGTGCGGATCGGACGCGTCGAAGCCGTGGCGGTGATCGACACCGGCGCGCGCAAGACGAGGATCAACTGGACGCTCGGCCGTTTGCTGGGCATCGATCGCGCCACCGTCGCCAAGGGCGATATCATCCATGGCGCGACCAACCAGGCGGTCAAAACCGGTGCCGGGACAGTAAGCGACGTGTGGCTTGGCGCGCGCAGGCTGACGTCGGTCCCGGTGCTCGTGGCTGACCTTCCGGTGTTCGAGGCGTTCGGCGTGGCCGATCGCCCGGCGATCATCCTTGGTCTCGACTGGCTGGTTGAAACGCGATTGATCATCGATTTTCCCGCGCGAAAGATTTGGTTTGAGGCGGCGCGGAAATGAAATTGCAAGCAAAGGAGTTCGTCATGAAGTTAATTGCAAGTTTCGAGATCGCCGCCGCGCTGGCGCTCGCCGCGGGTGCCTCGGCCCAACCGCGGCCCGCCGCCCGATTGTCGATCGTCCGACTCGATTGCGGAAATGCGACGGTCAAGGATTTCGACGCCTTTTTCTCCGACACGCATGAATATCCTGCCGGCCCGCGCGAAATCACCGACAGCTGCTATGTGGTTCGCCACGGCGATGAGATCCTGCTGTGGGACACGGGTTTTCCCGCCGCACTGAAGGGCAAACCCAACGACATGGGGGCACTCGTCGCCCGGCTCGACCGGACGATTCCCGAGCAGCTTGCCGAGCTTGGCCTCAAGCCCGCCAACATTGGTATCGTCGGGATCAGCCACATGCACGGTGACCACACCGGTCAGGCGGCGGACTTCCCGCAGGCGAAATTGCTGATCGGCAAGAAGGATTTCGAGGCGAGCAACGGCCCCAAGGATCCATTCGGGCCGTGGCGAGTCGCCCAAGCCAAGCTCCAGACAATGGATGGTGCAGACATCGACGTGTTCGGCGACGGCAGCGTCATCGCGATCAACCTGCCGGGCCACACGCCGGGCCACATGGCGCTGCTGGTCAAGCTTGCCAGCGGAAATGTACTGCTCAGCGGCGACCTCTATCATTCGACGCTTGCCCGCCAGATGAAGGGCGTGCCCCCGTTTAACACCAGCCGCGCCGAAACATTGGCGTCGATCGACCGGTTCGAGCGGCTGGCGAAGAGCTACCGTGCCAAAGTGATCATCCAGCACGAGCCCGCCGACATCGCCAAGCTCCCGCCCTTACCGGGCGAAGCGCGATGAGGGGCGGGGCGGCGGTGCTCGCGGGAGCAGCCTTGCTCGCTGCCTGCGACCGCGCCCCGCCTCCGCCACCCCCGGCTAATCAAACTGCCCCCGCAGCGATCAATGTCATTCGCCCCGCGAGCGACGGTTGCGCCGATGGCTGGATCGTGGCGCTCGATCCGGACAGTTTCGCCAACAACGGCGCGGGCAGGCATTTTGCCGCCACCCGGCTTGGTCTGTTCCGCGATCAGCTCGAAAAATCGGTCCGCGGCGCGATGAATTCCGCCTGCACGGAGGGTGTAGTTGCTCCCAGCGCGGCCAAGTTCGTCAAAAGCCTCGCCGTCCGCAGCGCGAGCGGTGCTTCGGATCCGACTTTCTCCGCGGGCAAAGACCAATCCGCGCTCCGCCTCGAATGGAGCTTCGCCGAGAATGATCTGACCATTCCCTCGGAAATGGAATTGCGCGACGGGCTGGTCTGCTGGTCCGCACCGCAGTCCGATCAATGCGCCGAGCGCGAACCCTAAAAAGGAATCATCCGATGCGAGCCCTGCTGAGCCACGCCCCCGGCGGCCCCGAGACTCTGACCGTCGATGAGCTTCCCGATCCTATTCCCGGTCCCGGCGAATTGCTGGTGCGGGTCCGTGCCGCGGCGATCAACTATCCCGATGTGCTGATCATCGAGGACAAATATCAGTTCAAGCCGCCGCGCCCGTTCGCGCCGGGCGGCGAGATTGCCGGCGAGGTCGAGGCGGTGGGCGAGGGCGTTATCGGTTGGGCGGTCGGCGATCGGCTGATCGCGGTGCCCGGCTGGGGCGGACTGGTCGAGAAGATCGTGATTAACGCCAAGTCCGCGATCCGGCTGCCCGGGAGCCGCAGTTTTACCGATGGCGCGGCGCTGCTGCTGACCTACGCCACCTCGATCCACGCGCTGTACGATCGCGGTGACCTGAAAGCCGGCGAGACATTGCTGGTGCTCGGCGCTGCGGGCGGGGTCGGGCTGGCGGCGGTCGAACTCGGCAAGGCGCGCGGCGCCAGGGTCATCGCCGCGGTGTCGAGCGAGGACAAGGCGCAGGCCGCTCGCGACGCCGGTGCCGACGAAGCGATCGTCTACCCGCGCGGCCCGTTCGACAAGGATGGCTCGAAGGCGCTGGCGCAATTGTTCAAGGATGCGGTAGGCTCGGGCGGCGCGGACGTCATCTACGATCCCGTCGGCGGCGACTATGCCGAACCCGCGCTTCGCTCGATCGCCTGGCAAGGGCGCTACCTCGTGGTCGGCTTCCCCGCCGGAATCCCTAAGCTCCCGCTCAATTTAACCTTGCTCAAGAGCTGCGACGTTCGCGGTGTCTTCTGGGGCGCGTTCGCGGCGCGCGATCCCAAGGCCAATGCGGTGCATGTCGCCGAACTGTTCCGCCTGTGGGACGAGGGCAAGATCGCTCCCCGGGTCAGCGCCACTTACCCGCTTGAACGCGGCGGCGACGCCATTGCCGCGCTCGCCGCGCGAAGCGTCATCGGCAAGCTGGTGGTCGTGATCTAGCTCATTCCGCCGCGACTAAACCCGGCGCAATGCCCGGCTCGACCGGCACGGCTTTGCGGAATGGTTCGCGGCGCTGGTAGGCGAGGCTCTTCCACAGCCATTCCATCGGACCATTGTCGAACCGCGCCATCCACAGATTGGCAGCGGTGGTTTCAATGGTTATGGTGACTGCGGCGACCGCGACCATCTGGGCGAAACCCCATTTGCCGAACATCGCAAATCCCCACGGCGCGAACACCACCCACATCATCAGCAGCGACGTGAACAGATAAACAGTCAGCGGCATCCGCCCGGACGCCTCAAACGGTTTGAGCAAGGTCCGCCCGGCGCGGCTACGAAGCGCAAGGTGAATCAGCCCGAGATGGCCGAAGGTAACCGCCAGCCGGTCGATGTCCCCGATGATGAATTGCCAGTGGAGCGCGGGTTTGAAGCTGAGCATTTCCCAATTGAGGGTACCGCGCGAGCCGATCCCGATCCCGTAGCCGAGAAGGACCATCGCCCAATAAATCGATTTGCGTGCCTGCCCCTGGATAATGCCCCATTGATAGCAGGCCATGCCGATTAGCATGGTGCCGATGATCTCCGCCTCGATGTACCAGAAATAGCCCATGAGCGTCATCCAATCGTCGGCCTGGGCCTCCAATATTGGGCGAACGAGCCGTGGTGCGCGGCATAGGATTCACGGATTTTCTTGGCGGTTTCCTTGTCGTGCAGCGGATCACGCAGCGCGGGCAGCGCGCTCGGCGAATTTGTCGGCGACC
>JBBRTO010000102.1:0-6702 GCA_038244345.1 Sphingomonadales bacterium
AACAGGAAGGAAAGTCCACATGAGCGAGACCGCTGATCGGGTGAAGAAAATCGTCGTCGAGCATCTTGGTGTCGACGCCGAAAAGGTCACCGAAGAAGCGAGCTTCATCGACGATCTGGGCGCCGATAGCCTGGACATCGTCGAGCTGGTGATGGCGTTCGAGGAAGAGTTTGGGGTCGAGATCCCCGATGACGCCGCGGAGAAGATTGCGACCGTCAAGGACGCGATCGATTTCATCGACCAGAACAAGGGCTGAGCTTGCTCGGCTGATTTTTCCGTTCGCCCCGAGTTAGTCGAGGGGCTGCCCTTTTTCGACTAAAGGTTGAAACAAGGACCGGACTTCGACAGGGTCCCATGAAAGTATCCCTTTCATGGGCTCCCGTTCACAGGCTCAGCCCGAACGGGGTTGGGCCTGTTGTCTTTTTGGGGAAGATTATGCGCCGTGTGGTGGTGACGGGATTGGGTCTGGTAACTCCGCTTGGCGGCGACGTCGAGACAACGTGGGCCAATATCCTCGCGTCCAGATCGGGCGCTGGGAGGATCACCCATTTCGATGCGTCGGACCAGAAGTGCCTCATCGCATGCGAGGTCAAGCCCGCCGACCATCCCTATGGCTTCGATCCCAACAAACGCGTCGACCACAAGGTTCAGCGACAGGTCGATCCGTTCATCATCTTCGGGATCGACGCCGCCGGCCAAGCGATCGAGGATGCCGGGCTGCTCGACATGCCTGAAGCGATGCGGCTTCGCGCCGGCTGCTCGATCGGCTCGGGGATCGGCGGACTGCCCGGGATCGAGAAGGAATCGCTGGTCCTTGCCGAAAAAGGGCCGGGGCGAGTCTCGCCCCACTTCGTTCACGGGCGGCTGATCAACCTGATCTCGGGACAGGTGTCGATCAAATATGGCCTGATGGGCCCCAACCACGCGGTGGTCACCGCTTGCTCGACCGGGGCGCATTCGATCGGCGATGCGGCACGGATGATCAAGGATGACGATGCCGACATCATGCTCGCCGGCGGCGCCGAGGCGACAATCTGCCCGATCGGGATCGCCGGCTTCGCCCAGGCGCGTGCGCTGAGCACCAATTTCAACGACCAGCCGGAGAAAGCGTCACGTCCCTATGACCGCGACCGCGACGGGTTCGTGATGGGCGAAGGCTCTGGCGTGGTGGTGCTCGAGGAATTTGAGCATGCCAAGGCGCGCGGCGCGAAAATTTATGCCGAAGTCGTCGGCTACGGACTGTCGGGCGACGCCTATCACGTCACCGCGCCGCACCCCGAGGGATCGGGCGCGTACCGCTCGATGGAAATGGCGATGAAGAAGTCGGGCCTCGAGCTTGGCGACATCGACTATATCAACGCTCACGGCACTTCGACCCCGCTCGGCGACGAGCTTGAGCTTAGCGCGGTGCGGAGGTTGTTCGGCAACCATATCGCGACGCTGTCGATGAGTTCGACCAAGTCGGCGATCGGGCATCTGCTCGGCGGTGCCGGCGCGGTCGAGAGCATCTTCTGCATTCTCGCCATCCGCGACCAGATCGTTCCGCCGACGCTCAACCTCGACAATCCGAGCGAAGGAACCGCTGGGGTTGACCTCGTCCCGCACGTCGCCAAGAAGCGCAAGGTGAAAGCAGTGCTCAACAACAGCTTCGGCTTTGGCGGGACCAACGCCAGCCTGGTGATGACGGCAGTGTGAAAAAGCTCGTCGGAAAAATCGGCGTCGGGATGGCCTTCGCGGCGATGGCGCTGGTCGCCTATTCGTGGTGGGGGCCGGGCCCGGCGAAGAAGGGCGTGGTGGTCACCATCCCGCAGGGCGCGCGGCTGCAAAGTGCGACAGACTATCTGTACTACGCCGGAGCGATCGATGGATCGCGCGACAAATTCTATTATCTCGCGAGACTGCTGGGTGAGGGCGATCCGATCCAGGCTGGCGAATTCTCGATTCCCCAAGGCGCAAGCCCGGCGACGGTGCTCGACCTGCTGCAGCATGGCCGGGCACTGCAGCGGTTGCTTAATGTGCCCGAAGGTATGCCGTCGGTCATCGTCCAGGAACGGCTCGACGCACTGCCGCTGGCAACCGGATCGGCGCCGTCGCTGGGCGAAGGGACGGTGCTGCCCGATAGCTACACCTACGAACGCGGCGAGACGCGCTCGTCGATCGCGGCACGGATGACCAAGGCGATGGACAGCGAGCTTGCCGCGCTGTGGGCCAAGCGCAAGCCGGGCTGCCCCATAACAACGCCGCAGCAGGCGCTGACGCTGGCGTCGATCGTCGAGAAGGAAACCGGCAAGGCGAGCGAGCGGCGGATGGTCGCGGGGGTCTATTGCAACCGCCTCAGGATCGGGATGAAGCTCGATGCCGATCCGACGGTGATCTACCCAATTACCAAGGGCAAGCCACTTGGGCGGCGGATCAAGCGTTCCGAACTCGACGCGATCACCGGCTACAATACCTATCGCGAAGTCGGCCTGCCGCTCGGGCCGATCGCCAATCCGGGCCGATTGAGTATTGCCGCCGTGCTCGACCCGGCGCCGACCAAGGCGCTGTATTTCGTCGCCGACGGGACCGGCGGGCATGTCTTCGCCGACACGCTTGAGCAACATAATGCCAATGTCGCCAAATGGTACGCCATCCGCCGCAAGCGCGGCGAAATGTGATCAGTCGCGAAGCGCCTCCGACCTGACATAGCCGACCCGGCCGTCGGGACCGTAACCCCAGGCCCAGCCGCGGCTGTTATCAAGCATCCTGAGTTCATCGCCCGGGGTAAGCGTGGCAATCCTGTCCGAAGCGTCATCGGGCGCAAAGAGAAATGGCGATGCTGAAAGGATTTGCCGGCAGAGCGGCTCGGCGTAATGCGTGGCGACAACCCGACCGGCTAGCGCGACGTCGGCCAGATCCTTGCGATAAGCGTGCGTAAAGGGATCGGGATGCTCCGATGTGCCGGTTAGAGGGAACCCGCCCTCAGCGATCGGCGAAGGCGGGTTCGCGGCTTTGCCGGCTGCCGTTGCCGCCGATCGCCGACCGGGTGGAGGGACCATCGCTTGCCCGGAGGTAGCGCCTGAAGTTTTCAAGAAACTGGGTCCCATCCTTGGTGCGGACGACGAAGATGTTTCGCCGATCGTCCTGATCGCGTTCGCGCCGCAGATAGCCGAGGCTGCCAAGCGTGTTCAAGGCGCGAGTGACGACTGGTTTGGAGACTCCCAGCGCCGAGGCGATCCCGCGGACCGTATGCGGCCCCGGCGTAAGGTAGATCAGCATCAGAAGCGCCATTTGACGATTGGTGAGATCGGGTTCGCCCGACCGCACATAATTGATCAAGGTTCGCATCCAGCCGGACAGCGGCCCGTCGGTCATCAACTACTCCTCATCGCCGCGTAGAATGTGACAACGGAAGGCAGCCGCTTTTGTTGCGTGGGCAGACCGCGAATTATCTTGAAATTAAGCCGTATCAGCTTGGCCGGTAACGCCTTTCCAGCATCTTGAACGCGGCTCTGAGGCCCAGAGCGGCGCCGCCCTTGGGGCGTCCCGGCTTGGCTGCGGGCTGCCAGGAGAAGGTATCGAAATGCGCCCAGGGCGTACCGGCGGAGACGAAGTGGCGGAGGAACAATGCCGCGGTGACCGACCCCGCCATTGGCGAATCGGCGCTGTTGGCAAGGTCGGCGAGATCGCTTTTGAGCATGTCGTCATAGTCGTCCCACAACGGCATCCGCCACAGCGGATCGTGGGCGTCCGTCGCAGCCGCGATGAGATCGGCGGCAAGCGCTTCATCATTGGCGAACATCGCCGGCAAATCGGGGCCGAGCGCGATCCGCGCCGCGCCGGTCAGGGTAGCGAAATCGAGGATCAGTTCGGGGTCGCTCTCGCCCGCTTTGGTCAGTGCATCGCCCAGCACCAGCCGACCTTCGGCGTCGGTATTGTCGATCTCGACATTGAGCCCCTGGCGGCTGGCGATGATGTCGCCGGGACGAAAGGCGGTGGCGGAAACGCTGTTCTCGACCGCCGGGATGAGCAGATGGAGCCGCACCGGAAGCCGTGCGCCGACCACCAGCCGGGCCAGCGCCAGTGCGTGTGCAGCGCCGCCCATGTCCTTTTTCATCAGCCGCATGCCGCTCGACGGCTTGATGTCGAGCCCACCAGTATCGAAGCAGACCCCCTTCCCGACGATGGCGACAAGCGGCGCGCCTTCCTTGCCCCAGTGAAGCTCGATCAACCGCGGCGAGCGATCGCGCGAGGCGCCGTTGCCGACCGCAGCGATCATCGGATAACCAGTGTCGAGCGCGTCGCCGTGCGTCAGCTCGACCGTCGCGCCGCAGCTCTTGGCGAGATCGCGAACCGCCGCTTCGAGATCGGCCGGTCCCATGTCCGACGCGGGGGTATCGACCATGTCGCGGATCATCGCGGTCGCTTCGGCCAGCCGGACCAGCGGATCGATTTCGGCCACATCGCCGGTCAGCAATACCCGCGCGCCGACGTCCTGCGAAGGCGCGGTCTTGTAGCGGTCGAAACGGTGCTGCGAGAGCATCCATCCGAGCGCCGCCAATCCCGGCTCGCCAACGTCGATGCGATATTTGCCGGCAGGGAGCGATTGGCCGAGGCGCGCGAGGCACCAGGGCGCGAGGTCGCCGGCCTTGTCGACGCAGGTGACGACGTCGAACTCGCCATCCTTCTTGCCCTCCAGGATGGCGAACTGGAACGCGCTCTTGGCGTCGAAGCGGATCGCCTCGAGCATCGATTGCCGGGCGCTCGACTGCTTCTTGGCCCAGACGGAAAAACTGTCCTTGTCGACCACGTGAATAAGGCGGGCGGGTTGGCCGCGATCAGGCTGAAGGAGGGCTGCGAAATCGGTCATCGCCCGTCCTTAGCCGGAGCATAGGACGGGCGACAACAGGGTGCTACTTGGTGAGTTGTCCGCGAATTGCGCCCTTGGAGAGAGCGGCGGTGTGGACATTGACGTAAAAAGCGTCGGGATTCTTGAGAATATCGATCGCCAGCGACCGGTCGACGGTGACGCAGCCCGAGCTTTTGCCGGTTGTGCCCGGTGCCTTCAGAGTTACCTTAACCGGTCCCGCAACCCCCACCGCGCCCAAATGAATATGGGCCATTGTCGCGGCATCGATCTTCGAGACGGCGATGGTGTAGCAGACGCGGTTCTGGCCCGAATTGACGGTCACGGTCGCGGTACCGCTGCCGTCGGTGTCGCCTGGGCCGGGAACTTCGGCCGCGCCGCCAAGCGTGGCCTGCACCTTGCGGCCGCCGTCGTGGGCTGTGGCCACGGCCGCGAGCAGAGTGGCCGAAGCAGCGAACGCCGCGAAATGTTTGATGGTCATGGATTTTCTCCTGGGATACTGGCCCCGCAAAGTGAACGGTCCGGGGCCGGGAGAGGTTCCAATTTGGCGGTTTTTGCGGCTTTGTGTCGTTCTGCAGCGGGGCAGTATCAAGGAGAGCGGCGCTAGCGGAACCAGCACAATTGTTCGCTGGTGGCGAGGAGCGTGCCTTGCGGACTCCACAGGCGCGAGCGCGAGCCCACCTGTGCCTGCTCGATCCTAGTGCCTTCGACTTCCGCCAGAATGTAATCGTCGCCAACCGCCGCCAATTCATCCGGCCCGGCCAGGAAGGTGATCGATAGCGTTATCGTCGAGGAAGGGCGCGGCCCGGCGCTGATATGGAACACGCGCGGCGCATAGACATCGGACAGGAACGCCAGCTGCACAGGATCGACCGATCGCCCCGATTGCTCGCGAATCCAGCTTAGCGAGCGCATATCGGTACGATTGAACGGCGGCGCGCCGTCGATCACCCGAGTTTCAACATGCTGGCCGAATTGCCCCGGCGGCCGCGACAATGGCAGATCGTCGGGTAACGGCGCGTTTGGCATTTCGGTGTCGACCGCTTGCTCGGTGTCACGGCGTTTGGCGAGGACGACTGACGCGGTGGCAAGAAGAACCGAATCCGACTGGCGATGAATTGAGGCGCGCCAGTGCGCCAGCGAACGGCCACCGCCAAGTTTGTTCACGTCGAGCGCAAGCCGCTCACCAGGTGAAATGCGTTCGATGAAATTGACCGTCATCGCCGAGGCGGAACCATCTGCCTCGGGGCGATCGAGCACCGACTTGAGCAACAGCGCCGCCGTCCAGCCGCCGAACATCCCGGTATTGGCTTCATATTCTGGGTCGGCACGCGCGAAAGGCAGATGTGTCGCGCTGCTCGCGACCGTCAGCGAATTCTCGAGCAACGGCATCCCTGATCCTCTCACAACCGACGCTAGCGTGAGACGGGCACTCCGAATAGGTCGTGCTCGTCGCTATCCTCGATACGGATGCTGACAATGTCGCCGGCCTTAAGGTGCCCTGCATCCCGAAGATGGACGTTGCCGTCGATTTCGGGGGCGTCGGCTTTGGAGCGGCCCGATGCGCCGCCTTCGTCGTCAACCTCGTCGATGATCACATCGAGCATCCTGCCGACCTTTGCGGCCAGTTTTTCGGCCGAGATGCGGGCGGTGAGGTCCATCAGGCGGGCGTAGCGCTCTTCCTTGACCGGTTCGGGCACCTGGTCGGGGAGCGCATTGGCGGCGGCGCCTTCGACCGGCTCGAAGCGGAAGGCCCCGACGCGGTCGAGCTGTGCCTCGTCCAGCCAGTCCATCAAGTAAGAGAAGTCCTCCTCGGTCTCGCCGGGGAAGCCGACGACGAAGGTCGAGCGGATGGC
>JBBRTO010000103.1:0-6453 GCA_038244345.1 Sphingomonadales bacterium
GCGGTGACGTCCTCGACCGAAACCTTGAACTCGTCGGCGAGGAAATGGCGGAACCGCGCCGAATCGAGCACGCCCGCCATGCCGACCACCATGTGATGCGGCAGGCCGGAAAATTCGCGCAAGGCCCAGACCATCGCGTCGAGCGGGTTGGTGATGCAGATCACGAACGCGCCCGGGGCATTGGCCTTGATGCCCTCGCCGACCGCCTTCATCACCTTGAGGTTGATGCCGAGCAAATCGTCGCGGCTCATCCCCGGCTTGCGCGCGATCCCGGCGGTGACGATGCATACGTCGGCATCGGCGATATCGGCATAATCATTTGAGCCCTTGAGCGTCACGTCATAGCCGTCGACCGGGGCCGCCTGCGCAATGTCGAGCGCTTTGCCCTGCGGTATACCCTCGGCGATGTCGAACAGGACGATGTCGCCCAGTTCGCGCATCGCGGCGAGGTGCGCCAGCGTTCCGCCGATCATTCCCGCCCCGATCAGCGCGATTTTCTTGCGAGCCATGAAGTGCCGATTCCTTCGTCTGGTGAGAGCCGCACGGCGGGCCATGCGGAAGGTCGCGGGCGCTCTAGACCGCCCAGCCGAAACGGGCAACCGCCAGAACGAGGAACGCCCGCGATTCGGAACCCCGCGCCTTGCGACCTGTTGGGCAAGGACGAAGCGATCCCGCCGACAACCTTAGGAGGCACCAAGCCCCATGAAGACCATCCTCATTCTCGCTGGCGTCGCCGCGCTCGCCGCGACCGCGCCCGCTGCCGCCAAGCCCCACGGCAATCAGGGCCAATCGGGCCAGCACGGCCGCTCGGGCGATGCTTATGGCTATAACGGCCACGCGTCCAATTGCCCCCCGGGGCTGGCCAAGAAGCATAATGGCTGCTTGCCGCCGGGCCAGTATAAGAAGCGCTTCGCACAGGGCCAACGGTTCAATTCAACGTACGGACAGCGCTATTCCTACAACCAATTGCCGTACGACGTGCGCAATCAATATAATCTCGATCGCTCGAACCGATATTATTACGATCAGGGCTATCTCTACCAGGTCGATCCCCGCACGATGGTCGTCGAGCAGGTCATCCGGACCATTCTCGGGCGCTAGGGCCTGATTGCACGCCAATCGAAGGGCCGCGCCGGGACCACCGGCGCGGCCCTTTCGCTTATTTGCCCGCCAATTCCTTCAGCATGATCTCCCAGTGGACGACATTGTCGTCGAGCGACTGGACCGGCAGCCGTTCGTCCTTGCCATGCGCGCGAAGGTCGGTGGGAACGACCACCCAGCCGCCGTTGGTGCCATAGACCGGGATCCCGGCAACCCGGAACGGGCGGGCATCGCTGGCCCCGGTCGACATCTCCGGGAACACCGTCGTGCCGGGGTGAAGCGCGGTCACCGCCTTGGAATAGGCGTTGGTCACGTCGGCCCGAAGCGGCGAGGCGAGCGATGCCTTGTAATCGTCGTTGCGGGTCACCTCGACCTCGGGATCGGCGATGATCGTCTCCAACTGCGCGCGGACCGCGTCGGGAGCGATCCCGGGGAAAATGCGGCAGTTGATCATCGCGGTGGCGAGTTGCGGCAGGGCATTGTCGGCATGCCCGGCGAACAGGCGGGTGGCGACGCAGCGGGTGCGGGTCAGCCCGACCTCGCCTTCGTCGGCCTCCACCGCATCGGCCGCCTTGCCATCATTGGGATTGGCCAGCCAGGCGCGCATCGCATCGCCAAGCGGCCCTTTCTCCATCTTCTCGCGCGCCGCGAAATAGGCGCGCGTGGTCTCGCTCAGCATCGGCTCGAAGCGATAGCGTTCGATCTTGTCGAGCGCGTGGGCGAGCGAATAAATCGCATTGTCCTTGCGCGGCTTGGACGAATGGCCGCCGCGGTTGCGCACCGTCAGCGTGTAACCGGCGAAGGTCTTTTCGGCGGTCTGCATGGTGAAGCCGATCATCTGGCCGGAATCATTCTTGCCGCCGCCGCCGCCGTCGGCATTGAGGCCATATTCGGGGTGGCCGAGCAGTTCGAGCCATTCGCCGGCCCCCTTTTTGGCACCGATGCCGTTGGTTTCCTCATCGCCGGTGAACAGCACGACGATGTCGCGTTTCGGCTTGAAGCCGCTCGCCCTCAAGTCGATCATCGCCTGCGTGATGCCGACGATACCGTCCTTCATGTCGATCGTACCGCGACCGTAATAATAACCGTCCTTCTCGGTCAGCACGAATGGGTCGGTGGTCGAATCCTCGCGCTTGGCCTCGACCACGTCCATGTGGCCCATCAGCATGATCGGATTGGCCTTGGGATTGCCCGACGCGCGCCAGCGGACGATCACCGCAGCGGTCTCGTCACCGCCAGTGGTCGCGCTTTCGGTGTGATAGGGCAGGACATGGACGTCGGCGGCGGGGAAGCCGGCGGCAGTGAACTGGTCGGCGACATATTGCGCCATCCCGGGAGTCTGGTGGCGACCGATCACGGTGGCGGTGTTGACGACATGCTCGAACATGTCGTGCGTTGCCCGATGGCGGGCGGACGACAGCGTCGGCGCCGGCGGCGCGGCCAGCGTGGCGGCGGACGAAGCGGTCATCAGTGCGGCAAACAGCAAGCGCATGTCTTATCTCCCCTGGTTTCAGGGGCCGCACGCTAAGCGCTAGCGGGCAGCGGTCAAGCGGCTCATTTACCCGAGGCGAGGTCGCGCATCACCAATTCCCAGTAGAGCACGTCGTCATACATCGCGCGGACGGGGACTCGTTCGTCGAGACCGTGGGCGCGCTCGTCGTCGGGGGAAATGCCCCAACTGCCGTCGACGTCGTAAACCGGGATGCCCTTGGCGCGGAAGAACGAGCCGTCGCTGGCACCGGTCGACATCACCGGGGTGATATCCATCGTCTTGCCGTAGAGCATGACGACCCCGTCGGTCACCGCTTTCAGCACATCGGCGCGGATAGGCGATGGCGGGGTCGAGACGCCGATGAAGCCGGGATCGGGTTTGACTTCGATCTTGGGGCCGACTGCCTGCTTGAGCTCGGCCTCGACCGCGCTCGGCTCAACCCCCGGCATGATCCGGCAATTGACCGTCGCCTGCGCCATCTGCGGGAGCGCATTGTCGGCATGGCCCCCTTGCAGCATGGTCGCGACGCAGCGGGTGCGGGTCAGCCCGACTTCAAGCTCATTGGCCTCGATCAAATCGGCGGCTTCGCCATCGGCGGGATTGGCCAGCCAGCGGCGCATGGCATCGCCGAGCGCGCCCTTCTCATGCTTGGCGCGGTGCACGAAGTAACCGCGC
Source organism: Sphingomonadales bacterium (assembly GCA_038244345.1). Classification (GTDB taxonomy): domain Bacteria; phylum Pseudomonadota; class Alphaproteobacteria; order Sphingomonadales; family Sphingomonadaceae; genus Sphingomicrobium. Next base: position 3,269 of record JBBRTO010000103.1, read on the forward strand.
GTGACGTCGTTGAGCATCGGCGCGAAGCGATGCGCCTGGACTGCTTTCAAGGCATCGGCGAGCTCGTAGATCGCATTGTCGGGGCGCGGGCGCGAGCTGTGCCCGCCGCGGTTGCGAGCGGTCAGGAAGTAGGTCTGGAAGGTCTTTTCCGCCATCGAGATTCCGAAGCCGAGCGGCTCCCCGTCGCGACTATAGGCCGCCGCGCCGCCGTCGGCGTTCAATCCGAATTCGGCATCGGTCAGCTTGCGCCATTCGCCCGCTCCCTTGGTCGCGCCGACCCCGGCGGTTTCTTCGTCGCCGCTGAAGAACAGGATGATGTCGCGATTAGGTTTGAACCCCGATTGCTTCAATTTGATCAGCCCCAGCGACGTCGCGACGATGCCGTTCTTCATGTCGCTTGTCCCACGGCCGAGGAAATAGCCGCCCTCCTCACGGAACACGAACGGGTCATACTTCCAGTCGGCACGCTTGGCCTCGACCACGTCCATATGGCCAAGGATCAGGATCGGCTTCTTCACCGCCTTGGCCGATCGCCAGCGGACGATCAGCGCCGCGGTCTGGTCGCCGGGCAGCGCTTCATAGGGCATGATCTGGATGTCGGCGGCGGGGATCCCCGCCGCCTTGAACTGATCGGCGAGCAGCCCTGCCATGCGCGGCACCTCGCCGCGGCCCTTGACCGTTGGAATTTCGATCATTTGCTTGAACAAGGCGCGCGTCTTGGCCTGCCACGCCGGGTCGAGCTTGGTCGGGATGGTTAGCGGATTGGGCGCTGCGACGAGAGGCCCGGCGGCGGCGGCGAGGATCAGTGCAAGGGCAAGGCGCATCGGGATAACTCCACAGGAGAAGGCTGGCCCTCACGCTAGGCCCGCGCCATTGTACGTCAAGCCGGTGCGGCGCCATCCCCCTTGGAGCGCCGCCCGGTTAACCAGACGATGAGGACGATCGCGACCGCAAGCACAAGCGAAGCCAGCGGCCGCGACAGGTTCAGCCCGCCCTTGGCCAGCGGTTTGTCGAGGAAATCTCCGACCGTCGCACCCAATGGCCGGGTCAGGATGAACGCCGCCCAGAACAAGGCGACGCGGTTGATGCTGGTGGTGAAATAGAGGATCGCGACCACCGCGATCACGCCGCCGAACAGCAACGCCCCGCCGAGATATCCCAGGCCCAGCGTCGCCGGATCGGCCGCCCAGTCGCCAAGCGCAGTGCCGAGCGTCTGGCTGAACGTGATCGTGATCCAGTAAAACGCCTCGGTGCGGGCCAAGACGATCTGGTCGGACGAAATCTTGCCATCGACCTGTTTCCACGTCGCGAGCGAGGCCAGCACCAGCCCGAACAGTAACAACGACCCGCCGCTGTAACCAATCCCGAGCGAGCGCGTGGCATAATCGGCCAGTGTCGTCCCGGCAGTGGTCGAAGCGACGATCGTCGCCCAGTACAGCGCCGGGTTGAATTTGCGCGCCTTGATCTGGAGAATGACCAGCACCAGCAAGGCAACGCCGAATATCGCCGTCCCGACCAGATAGCCGTTGAGGCCAGCGGCCCCGGCACCGGGCGTAGTCTCGCCAAGCCACGACATGCTGACCGCGTCGCCGCCGGTTTCGCCCAGCGTGGTGGCGAAAATCTTGGCGATCCAGAAGCCGAGCGTGACCGCCGGGACCTTGCTCGCGGCATGTTCAACTCGCTGATCGGTCATCGCCGCTCTGTCCCTTCGATCATTCGCATGGATCACAACAGACCGATCATGCCCCATATCGTTCCGTTCACGATCATTGATTCGAACCAATGATTAGAAGTTCAGGCCTAGCATTGCGCCGGGACGGCTAAACGACGCCATGTCCCTCGGCCAGATAGTCTGCGCTTTGCATCTCCTCCAGCCGACTGACCGTTCGCTCAAACTCGAACCGGCCGTCGCCCGCCGGGTAAAGCTCGGCCGGTTCGGCATCGGCGGCGGCGAGCAGTTTGACCCGATGCTCGTACAATTGGTCGATCAGGGTTACGAACCGCGACGCCTCGTTACGCATTTCGCGGGTCATGACCGGGATTCCGACCAGGATGATGGTGTGAAAGCGCCGCGCGATGGCGAGATAGTCCGCCGCCCCGCGCGCCTCGCCGCACAGTCGCTTGAACGAGAATACCGCGACGCCCTTCAACGACTTGGGGACACGCATCGTCCGCCCGCCGCCGACGTCCAGTAACTCGACCGGCACGTTGGCGCGATCCTCGACCGGATAGTCGGTCAGCCGGAAAAACGCCTCGCTCAGTTTCGCCGACGCGTTCGGCCCGTTGGGCACCAGCCAGGTATCGAGTCCCTGCAACCGGTCGAGCCGGTAGTCGGTCGGGCCGTTCAGCGGCAGCACCGCCATCCGCGCCTCAATCAGCTTGATGAACGGCAGGAACAGCTCGCGGTTGAGCCCGTCCTTGTAGAGGTCATTTGGCGGGCGGTTGGAGGTGGTGATGATCGCCACCCCGCCCTCGATCAGGGCGGTGAACAGGCGGCTCATGATCATCGCGTCGGCCGGGTTGGTGACCATCATCTCGTCGAAGCACAGCAGCCGCACTTCATCGGCGATGTCGCCCGCGACCGCGATCACCGGGTCGCCTTCCTCGGTCAGCCTCGCCGCGCGCAGCCGTTCGTGAACCTCGATCATGAACGGCGCGAAATGGGTGCGGCGCTTGGGGCTCACCGCGATCGGGTCATACGCCCAATCCATCAGCATCGACTTGCCGCGCCCGACCCCGCCCCACAGATAGATGCCGCTGCGCACCGGAGTCTCGCGCCCGAACAGGCGGGTGAGGAAGCCGGTGCGGCTGTTGCCCAGTTCTCGCGCCAGCCGGTCGATCGCCGCTGCAGCCGCCGCTTGTTCGGGATCGGCCTTGAGTTCGCCCGCCGCGACCAGTGCGGCGTAAGCGTCAACTACGCGGGCCATCGCCGGTTTCGGAGCGCGTCTTGATCCGCTTCAATGTGCCGGTGAAGCTGTAGCAGATCGCGCCGTCCTGCTCGCAATGGCCGTCGATGAACACCAGCCCGCCGGGCGTCTGCTTGAGCAGCGTGACATGGGCATCGAGCGGGCTCCCCGCCTGCCCGCGGGCGATGAACTTGGTGCTCATCTCGAGCGTGACATAATGCCCGCGCGCCATGCCGCAGGAGAAACCGCCGGAGAACAGCGCCATGTCGATGAAGCTCA
>JBBRTO010000104.1:0-6354 GCA_038244345.1 Sphingomonadales bacterium
AAGCGCGCACCGTCTTGTTCATCAAACGCAGCATGGGCGGGGCGGGCTATGCCGGGGTCGACAACGAATTGTTCTACCGCGACAACACGATGATGTTGCTGTCGGACGCGAAGAAGATGGTCGAGGAAATTGTAAAAGCGTTGGGCTGACCGCTGCCTTTTGAGTGGTCGTGAACAGGGGGCTTTCGAATGAACAACTTACTCCGCCTTTCGCTGGGCGTCGCTTGCTGCGCGTTGCTGGCCGGTTGCAACAAGGCCGAACCGGCACCTGCCAATGATGTCGCGGTCGTGCTCAACGCCGCCGCTCCGGTGGTCGAAACTGCGACACCAGCCGCGACGCCGACAGCAGCAGGGGGCGAAACGCTTAACACCGCCTTCATGACCGGCAAATGGAGCGCGATGGCGGAGGATTGCGCCGACACGGTCGAGTTTCGCAAGGACGGGACGATGGTGACCCCGATCGGCAATGCCACATGGGCGCTCGACGGGGCCAAGCTCAATGTCGATTTCGGCGATGGCGCGAAGCAGGATCCGTCGAGCATCAAGGTGCTGAGCCACGACCGGATCGAGGTCACCAAGGCCGGCGGCAAGACCGAGACCCAGAAACGCTGCTGATCCGACCGCATGCTCGGGTTGCCGCACAAAATCTCGAGCGGTGGCGTTAAGCCCTTGGGTTAATGATGCTGCCGAGTTACGCCGGTGCCAATGTTTCTGGGTTGAAGCCCCCAGCCGGACTCCCGGCAGAGGTGCGTCCGGGAGGGAGCCGACGTGAAGAAGCTTGGCATCATCGGCGGGACGAGTTGGTCGTCGACCGCGCTTTACTACGAGCATCTCAACCGTCTCGTCGCACAGCGGCTCGGGGGATTGCACAGTGCGCGCCTGGCGATCGAAAGCCTCGATCTCGCGCCGTTCGCGGCGATGCAGCAGTCCGGCGATTGGGACGGCGTCGCCAGCGTCGTGGTCGAGGCGGCGCGACGATTGAAGGCGAGCGGCGCCGAGGCGTTGCTGCTGGCGTCGAACACCATGCACAAGGTCGAGGGAGCGGCGGCGGCGGAGACCGGCCTGCCGATCCTCCACATCGCCGATGTCACCGCCGACCGGCTGGTCGCCGACGGGCGCACCAACGTCGCTTTGCTCGGCACGCGCTTCACCATGACCGAGCCGTTCGTCCGCGACCGGATCGAAGCGCGCGGCATCCGGATCGCGCCGATCGACGCCGGTTGGATCGCCGAGGTCGATCGCATCATCTTCGACGAACTCGCCGCCGGCCGGGTCGTCCGCGACAGCCAGCGCAAGCTCAAGACCTTGATCACCGAACTCGCCAAGCAGAAGGTCGACGCGATCGTGCTGGCCTGCACCGAATTGGTGATGGCGGTCGACGTCCGCGCCAATGTCCTGCCGGTCTACGACACCACCGCGATTCACGCCCGCGCCTCGGTTGACTGGATGCTCGGGGAAAGCGTCGCCGGAGAGCAACGTTGCGCAGCTTGACCTGCTTTATTGCCGTCTGATTATTTTTCTGTTAATACCCTTCTGCGCCGGGAGCCGAACTCGAAGCGCGGGGGGAATTCCCGATGTCGAGGCTCCTCTGCCGTATGCTCGGCCACCGCCGGAATTGGCGGTGTGCTTATCCGACCAGCAAGGGCTGGCGATGTGATTGTCGCCGCTGCGGCGAACAATTGCTACGGGTCGGGCCGAGCTATTGGCTGCCGCTGGCCGAGGCCCAGCTAATTGAAGCTCCGCCGCCGCTCGCCCCGCTACCGCTGTTCGACTGGCCCGGCTAAAGCGACCGCCTCGCACGGGTATCTCGCAACCTCGCTGCGGGAGCCAAGGGGCGGGTGCCCGAGGCACAGGAGATCAAGCGCGAATGCCTCGCAAACACTATCTCACCGCGACCCTGCCCGACGGCACCGTCAAGACGATCGGCCCGACCGCGACTGCGTTCACCCATTACTGGCGGATCGTCGCGACGCTCGAGAACGGCAAGACCGAAGTCTTCTGGGGCCACACCAAGTCGCTTCCCGAAGCCACCAGAAAACGCACCGCCGCCCAGGATGCCGGGCGGCAGCGGGGATGGCGGGACTATGCGTTCGAGGTGGTGGAAGTGGTCAAATCGGACGCCAGGTCACACTGAGCGTGGGTCTCGCAACGTCGGTTCGAAACCCCTAAGTCAACTTGGTGAGCAAAGCCGACCGTCCCGACCAGCCCAATGCCAGCGCGCGCTTTAACGAGGAGGCGGCGACCTACACCGTGCGCGGCGACGGCGCCCCTGACCTGGAGGCGGGGGTGGCGGCGATCCGCAACGTGCTCAAGACACTGCCGGTGCGGCCCGGCGTCTATCGGATGCAGGACGTACGCGGCGACGTGCTCTATGTCGGCAAGGCCAAGACATTGCGCAACCGCGTGACCAGCTACACCCAGGTGTCCAAGCTGCCCAAGCGACTGCAGCGGATGGTCAGCCAGACCCGGGGGATGACGATTGTCACCACCCGCACCGAGGCCGAGGCGCTGCTGCTCGAAGCGCAGCTGATCAAGCGCTTTCGCCCGCCCTACAATGTGCTGCTGCGCGACGACAAAAGCTTCCCGTTCATCCTGCTGCGCGAGGATCATCCGTTCCCGCAGGTGCGCAAGCATCGCGGGGCGCGGCGGGCCAAGGGGCAATATTTCGGGCCGTTCGCAAGCGCCGGCGCGGTCACCTCGACGCTCAACGCGCTGCAGAAACTGTTCTTGCTGCGGAGCTGCTCGGACAGCTTCTTCGCCAATCGCACGCGGCCGTGCCTGCTGTACCAGATCCGTCGCTGCTCGGCGCCGTGCGTCGGGCGGATCGACGAAGCGGACTATGCGGTGCTGGTCGAGGACGCCAAGGCATTCCTCGCGGGCAAGTCGACCGGAGTCCAGGCGCGGCTCGGCAAATCGATGGCCGAGGCGGCGGAGAAACAGGATTACGAGCTGGCCGCGGTCTATCGCGACCGGCTCCGCGCGCTGACCTATATCCAGGGCAGCCAGACGGTCCACGCCGAAGGGCTCGGCGACGGCGACATTTTCGCGCTCGCCTGCAACGCCGGGCAGATGTGCATCCAGGCCTTCTTTATCCGCGGCGGGCAGAATTGGGGGCACCGCAGCTTCTTCCCGGCGCACACCAATGACGTGCCCGAGGATGAGGTGCTGACCGATTTCCTGATGCAATTCTATGAAGACGTGCCGCCGCCTCGCCGGATCCTGCTCGACCGCGCGCTGCCCGAGGCGGCGCTGGTCGCCGAAGCGCTGTCCGAGCGATCGGAGCGCAAGGTGGAGATTGATCAGCCGCAGCGGGGACCGCGCAAGAAATTGATCGACCAGGCGCGGCGCAATGCCGAGGAAGCGCTCGAGCGGCGGCTTGCCGAGAGCACGACACAGGGCAAGTTGCTGCGCGAACTGGCCGAATTGTTTGAGCTCCCCGAACCGCCGCAGCGGATCGAAGTTTACGACAACAGCCACATCATGGGCACCAACGCCACCGGCGCGATGATCGTCGCCGGGCCCGAGGGGTTCCGCAAGAACGCGTATCGCAAGTTCAACATCAAATCGAACATCACCCCGGGCGACGATTTCGGGATGATGCGCGAAGTGCTCGAGCGGCGCTTCTCCCGGCTCGAAAAAGAAGATCCCGATCGCAAAGAAGGCGAATGGCCAGACTTGCTGCTGATCGATGGCGGCAAGGGGCAATTGTCGGCGGTGATGGAGATATTGGAGGAAGCCGGAGTCAGCGACATCCCGGTGGTCGGAGTCGCGAAGGGCCCGCATCATGGCCGCGACGGGCGTGAGGTATTTCACTTCCCCAATGGCCGCGAAATTACCTTGCCGCCCAACGCGCCGTTGCTGTTCTTCCTCCAGCGGCTTCGGGACGAGGCGCATCGCTTCGCCATCGGCACCCACCGGGCGAAGCGCGCCAAGAGCCTCACCACCAGTTCGCTCGACGATGTCCCGGGGATCGGACCCAACCGCAAGCGCGCCTTGCTGATGCACTTCGGCACGGCGCGGGCGGTGAAAGGCGCGGCGCTTGACGATCTTGAGCGCTCACCGGGGATCAGCAAGGCGATGGCGGCGCTAATCTACGATTATTTCCATCCGCGGGGTTAAGCGTGCGGTTCACCACTCCGGCCATCATCCTGTCGCTCCGCGCGCATGGCGAGCACGGGGCGATTGTTCGGATGATGACTCCCGAGCATGGGCTGCAGGCGGCTTATGTTCGCGGCGCGCGGGGGCGGCGGCTCCGTCCGGTGCTGATGGCCGGCAACGAGGTCGAGGCCGAATTGTCGGCGCGGACCGATAGTCAGTTGCCGCAAGCGACCGTCGAACTGCTGCACAGCCGCGGGCCGCTTCTCGCCGAGCCATTGCCCGCAGCGGCGATCGACTGGGCGACCGCGCTGACCGCGACCGCCTTGCCCGAGGGCCAGGCCTATCCCCGGCTCCACGCCGCGCTCGACGGGTTGTTGGCGGCAATCGAAGCGGCGCCGGCGGCGAGCGGCTGGGGAGCGGCGCTCGTGCGCTACGAATTGCTGATGCTCGCCGAACTCGGTTTCGGGCTGGATCTCGATACATGCGCGGTCAGCGGCGATGACGAGGATTTGATCGCAGTCAGCCCGAGATCGGGCCGAGCGGTCTGCGCGGCTGAAGCCGAGCCCTATCTCGGCAAGTTGCTGCCGCTGCCGCGTTTCGTCCGCGAAGGCGGGAGCGCCGGCTGGCCTGACATCATCGACGGGCTGGCGCTGACCGGTCATTTCCTGCTGCGCGACGTGATCTCCGACCGATCGACCCCGGTCGCCGAATCGCGGCACCGGCTGGTAGAGCGCTTGCGCCGGGCCGCCGGGCTGGCCTAGCGTCGGGCAATGGCCGAAACCCCCGATTTCGATGTGATGGCAATGCTGTTCCCGCACGTCGCGACGACCCGCCGCATCCACGTCCGGGTCGCGGTATCTTATCTCGCCGAGCAAAGCGCGCCGGGCGCCGGACGGTGGTTCTGGTCCTATCATGTCCGAATTGAGAACGGCGGCGAACGATCGGTGCAATTGCTGTCGCGGCATTGGATCATCAGCGACGGCCGAGGAGTCGAGCACGAAGTGCGCGGTGCGGGGGTGGTCGGAGAAATGCCGTTGATCGCCGCTGGCGGAAGCTACGATTATGTTTCCGGCTGTCCGCTCGACACGCCTGGTGGGTCGATGCGCGGCACGTTCCGGTTGGTCGACGAGGATGGCGCGACGTTCGACGCCGAAATTCCCCAGTTCTCTTTGCTCAGCCCGGTCTGAGCAGCCAGTCGGCGCCGCTTCTCGGCCATTTCGCAACTTCCCGACGCATAATGGGTTATTTATAAACCGGTTCGCTGATACTGTCGAAACGTCCGAATTTACGGAGGGTGTAATGTCGAAGCGTCCGGTTGCCACCAAGCTCATTTTCGCGACGATAATCGCCTTGCCCGCAGCAGCGATTGCCCAGGAATGGGTCCCCGGGAGCGAGATCGTCGGTCAGTCGGTAGTGGTTGAGACTAACGGCGTCGCGAACACCGTTTATTTCGATGCCGGTGGCGCGGCGCGGATCGTCAGCCCCGCCGGCAAGGTGGTCAACGCCAGCTGGACTTCGGGCAACCGCAGCCTGTGCCTCAATTCGGGCTCGGCGTCGGAATGCTGGCCCTACAACCAGGCCTTCCAGGCCGGACAGCGCGTGACCCTGACCAGCAGCTGCCAGGCGGTGTCGAACTGGGTGGCCAATGCCACCAACCCGCCCCCGGCAAAGGTGCAGATCGGCCGCTCAAATGAGTGGCCGATCCGCCCGGTCAGTTGACGCTGATCGGGGGATTGTTGTTGTTATCGTTGTTCTGGCTGGCAATCAGCGCGGCAAGGATCGCGATCCCGGCAAGACCGACCAGGATCGGCGTGATGCCGATACCAGTGGCGGCCGCCGGAAACGGCGCTGCTTCGGCGATCGGCGCTGGCGGCGGCGCATCGACCACAGGAAGGACGCAGCCACCAACCGGGGCCTGAGTGGTGGTGGCGGCCGAAGAAGCGGCGGCGCTGGTCGCGGCCGAGCCGCACAGCGCCGCGGCCGAAGCCTGCGAACCGAAGATGCTGAGCGCAACCATCGGGCTGATCTGCGTCGAACCGGCCGGCATGGTCGATGCCGACGCCAGCCCCGGGCCGGCAGAAAGCGCAATCGCTACGCCGAACGTGAGCATTTTCCCGGTTACGCCGCTCAACATGCTTACGCTCCTCATTGCAGCGCGAACTCATAGATGAAATGATTCATCATGATAAGGCCCGACACCGAGATTTCGCACGCCTTTTGCCAGCGATAGTTTCCGATTGGGTTAAGGCTTTTTTAC
>JBBRTO010000105.1:0-5986 GCA_038244345.1 Sphingomonadales bacterium
GCCCGTTATCTGCTCGACATCCTCCACGAAATCGAAGGCGACACCGTCGAAGTCCACCTCGCCGACGCCGCGGCGCCAACGCTGCTGCGCGAAAACGACCAGAGCAATGCGCTCTATGTGCTGATGCCGATGCGGGTGTGAGCATGTGGGCGTTGGCACTCCTGCTGGCCTCGGCGTCACCAAGTCCTGGACCAGTAAATCAATCCGATTCTGCCATCGTTGTGCCCGACCGACAAATCGCGGTCAAACTGGTCGAAACTTTGTATCCCAAGGCCGAAATCAAGGCGTTTACCACGCGGGCCGCAATTGATAGCTTGTCGACGGGGTTTTCGACCGAGCCTCAACTGAAAAAGCTCGAAATAAACTATCCGGGGCTACGAGGTGCCCTTTTTAAACGCGCTCCCGATGTACTAGATTCGATATTTGAGGACAGGCTTCCGGCCCTCTACTCGGCTATGATCGATCAATTACTGGCAGCGATGTCGCTACAGGAATTGGGTGACGCGTTGGCTTTCGCGGAAGGGCCCGAAGGACAAGCTTTACAGCAAGTCGACACTGATTTTGTGATCAAGAACTATCTCGAAAAAGGACGGCCTCTCAGGCCGTCCGAACTGAAGAAAAGAGGTAAAGATCTGAAAACCCCGGCGGTGAAGGACCCTAGGGCCGCTCAATGGGCCAAAGCCAACATGCTGATTGGTCCGGCTTTGCGCACTTGGACGGACGAACAAAAAGAACTCCAAAGTCAAAAACTTGTCGAACTCATGGCTGCGATCATGTCCGAGATGGTTGATAGGGAGCCTACCTGAATCGTCCGTATTTTCGCTCGGTCGCTACCCGGCCTTGAGTTTCGTCTTTCCCAACCGCCGATGATTTGCCGTTACTGCCCTATGGATCGGGGTTATCGCCCGAATGCTGCTCGCCAGCCCCGCGCTGCCCAGCCGCTGGCTTCGCTTCACCATCGCCTGCGACTTTTGCACGCTTGGCAGCTTGCCGAGCATCATCGCCGACACATCGCTGACCTGCGCCCCCCAGTCGCGCTGCATCGCCAGCCAGTCGCGCGACAGCGACGCACCGGCGGCGCCGAACGCGGTCGCCTTCTCGCTCACCATCCGCCCAAGCTCGACATGATCGGCGCCCAGCGGATCGCTGAATGCGGTCTCGATCGTCCGACTGCGATGTTCAACCACCGCCTGCGATGCAGTCATCGTCTCGCTCAGCATTGTCCCGGCACGCCACAGGCGCTGCCACTCGGACCACATATCGGTCATCATCGACTTCCTTCTCTCGCCCAAGCGACCGATGGCGCTGCTTGTTCCGCCAGGTATCCGCGTTAGGACGGAACCGTGATCACCCGCCTCGCTTTGACCGATTTCCGAAATCACGCCGCGGCGCTGGTAGAGCCCGGCCCGGGGTTCGTGTTGCTAAGCGGCCCCAATGGCGCGGGCAAGACCAATTTGCTCGAGGCAGTGTCGCTCCTCACCCCCGGCCGCGGCCTTCGCCAGGTACCGATCTCGGACATGGCGCGGAGCGACGGGGCAGGCGGATTCGCGGTGGCGGCGACCCTAAAGCCCCGCCCCTTCAGGGGTGGGGATGAGCCGCAAAGCGGCGAAGGGGCGGGGGAGATATCGCTCGGCACCGGCACCATTCCCACCGCGCCAGACCGCCGCCAGGTCCGCATCAACAGCGCGGCAGCCTCGGTCAATTCGCTGTCCGAATGGTTGTCGGTGCTGTGGCTCACCCCGGCGGTGGACCGCCTGTTCGTCGACAGCGCCGGCGCCCGCCGCCGGTTCCTCGACCGCCTCACACTCGCGCTCGAGCCCGGCCATGCGACCCACGCCGCGCGCTACGAAGCCGCCATGCGCGCGCGCAACAAGTTGCTTACGGAGCCCGCCAAGGAAGCTGGAAAAACCGCCGATCCGTCGTGGCTCGCGGCGCTCGAAGCCGGGATGGCCGATCATGGCGCGGCGCTTGGCGAGGCGCGGGCGCGGACGGTGGCGGCGCTGTCCGACGCCATCGCCAGCGACGCCCGCGACGACTTCCCGCGCGCGGCGCTGTCGCTCGATGGGTGGGACGGGGGCGATCTCGCGCCGGACCTCAAGGCATCGCGTGGCCGCGACGCCGCCGCCGGACGTGCGCTCGTCGGCCCGCATCGGCAGGATCTCGCAGTAACGCATTTGATCAAGCGCCAGCCTGCCGCGCGCGGTTCGACCGGCGAGCAGAAGGCGCTGCTGCTCGGGCTGGTCCTCGCCCATGCCGATCTCGTTACGCACCGCCGCGGCCAGCCGCTTATTCTCCTGCTCGACGAAGTCGCCGCGCACCTCGACCCCGCGCGCCGCGAGGCGTTGTTCGACCGCCTGTCAGGCCGCGGGCAAGTGTGGATGACGGCGACCGAGGAGACACTGTTCGACCCAATTCCGACCGGCGCTGCGACCCGCCTGCACGTCGAGTCCGGGGCCGTCACCGCTGCCTGATTTGCGCGTGACTGGACAAATTCGATTTTCGCCCTATATTGCACTGCAACACGAGACGCCTTTGCAAGCGGCGTGATCGGAGTCTTCGCCTTGGTGCGATGTCCGGCCCGCGTCTCGATCCAGCTTAAACGCTCTCCTTTTCACGCGGGGTGCCCAACCAACCCCTGGTCGGACGTCGCCCTTTGGCGCGTCCGATCGACCATCATATTCATTGGAATTTTCTTTGACCAAATTTACCGACCTCGGCCTCTCGCCGTCGCTATTGAGCGCGCTTGCCGCCAAGAATTACACCATCCCCACGCCAATCCAGGCGCAGGCCATCCCGACCGTGCTCAGCGGCCGCGATTTGCTCGGCATCGCCCAGACCGGCACCGGCAAGACCGCGGCCTTCATGCTGCCCAGCCTGGACCGGCTGATGGCCGCCGATCGCCCGCGTCCGGTCAATGGCCGCGCCCGGATGCTGGTGCTCGCACCGACCCGCGAGCTCGCCAGCCAGATTGCCGACCATGCCCGCATCTATGCCAAGGGCCAGCACATCAGCGTCGGCGTGATCTTCGGTGGCACCCCGGTGCCCCGCTCGATCCGCGAAGTTTCCCGCGGGCTCGACGTGCTCGTCGCCACCCCGGGCCGCCTGCTCGACCTGGTCGATCAGCGCGTGCTCGATCTGTCGGCGCTCGAGATCCTCGTCCTCGACGAAGCCGACCAGATGCTCGACCTCGGTTTCATCCATGCCCTCAAGCGGATCGTGAAGCTGATCCCGGCCAGGCGCCAGACCCTGTTCTTCTCGGCCACCATGCCCAAGACCATTCGCCAGCTGGCGGATGCGTATCTAACCAACCCGGCTGAAGTTGCGGTGACCCCGGTTGCGACCACGGTCGATCGCGTCAAGCAGGCGGTGACCTTCGTCAACCAGGCGGAAAAGCAGGCGCTCTTGACCCTCGTCCTGCAAAAGGCCGACGTTGAGCGCGCACTGGTGTTCAGCCGGACCAAACACGGCGCCGACAAGATCGTCCGCTTCCTCGAGGCGGCTGGAGTCCAGTCCAACGCGATCCACGGCAACAAGAGCCAGGGTCAGCGCGAGCGCGCGCTCAGCCTGTTCCGAACGGGCGACGTCAAGGTGCTGATCGCTACCGACATTGCGGCTCGCGGGATCGACATTCCGGGCGTCAGTCACGTCGTCAATTTCGACCTGCCCGATGTTCCTGAGCAATATGTTCACCGGATCGGCCGCACCGCGCGCGCCGGAGCGTCGGGTGAGGCGATTGCCTTCTGCAGCCGCGACGAGCGGGTCAATCTCAAGGATATCGAAAAGCTCACCCGGATGAAGCTGCCCGAGACTCCGCTTCCCGAGGGCTTCATGGCCGCGGTCGAGGCGATCAAGCGCCTCAAGCCCGCCCCCAAGCAGAGCGACAGCCGCGAGCGCCAACCCCATGGTGGCCGCCGTTACACCCCGACTGCCGCGATCAAGTCCGCCAGTTCTAGGCAAGGGCCGCGCGAGCAGGGCCAGCGCCGCGATTCCCGCAATGGTCAGCGTGATGGGCAGCGCGATGGCCAACGTACCGAGCAGCCGGTTCGCGAAGGTCAGGCCCGGCCGCAGCGTCATCCGCAGCGTACCGACACTCATCCCGCACATCGGCCCGCAACCGCGACCGATCGGCCTGGCCAGCCCAAGCGCCCGTTCCGCGGTCGCCGCGGCGGTCGCCCGGGCGGCAACACCGGCCAGCGCGCCCACGGCTAACCCCGCTCGGCGTTGAAACAACGACAGCCGCCTCCCGAAAAGGGGGCGGCTTTTCGTTCGATTTCGATCCTCGCTTCGTTCGATTTCGATCCTCGCTTCGCTCGTCCGACCCACGCGCGCGTACGCGGGGGCGCGCGTGACTTCTCGGCTGCATGCCTTATAGGTGAGGGATGGCAGAAGATCCCAACACGAACGACTATGGCGCGGACCAGATCAAGGTCCTCAAGGGCCTCGATGCGGTGCGCAAGCGGCCCGGCATGTATATCGGCGATACCGACGACGGCTCGGGCCTCCACCACATGGTGTTCGAGGTCAGCGACAATGCGATCGATGAGGCGCTGGCCGGTCACTGCGACCGAATCCTGATCCAGCTCAATCCCGACGGATCAGTCACGGTCGAGGACAATGGCCGCGGCATCCCCACCGGGATCCATTCCGAGGAAGGCGTCTCTGCGGCCGAAGTCATCATGACCCAGCTCCATGCCGGCGGTAAGTTCGAGAACACCAGCGACGACAATGCCTACAAGGTGTCGGGCGGTTTGCACGGAGTCGGGGTCAGCGTCGTCAACGCTTTGTCCGAATGGCTCGACCTGACTATCTGGCGCGACGGCGAGGAGCATAATATGCGCTTCGCTTACGGCGACGCGGTGGCGCCATTGAAGGTCGTCGGCCCGGCGCCGGCTGGCAAGAAGGGCACCAGCGTCACCTTCCTCCCCAGCCCGGCCACCTTCAAGATCATCGAATTTGACTTCGACAAGCTTGAGCATCGCTATCGCGAGCTGGCGTTCCTCAACTCGGGCGTGCGGGTCGTGCTGGCCGACGCGCGCCATGCCGAGCGCAAGGAAATCGAGCTATATTACGAGGGCGGGATCGCCGCCTTCGTCAAATATCTCGACCGCGCCAAGACCGCCTTGTTTCCCGATCCGATCGCCATTTCGGCGGTTCGCGACGGCATCGGCATCGATGTCGCGCTCGAGTGGAACGACTCTTATTATGAGAATGTCCTGCCGTTCACCAACAACATCCCGCAGCGCGACGGCGGCACCCACATGGCCGCCTTCCGCGCGGCGCTGACCCGGACGCTTAACAATTACGCCGACAAATCGGGGATGCTGAAAAAGGAAAAGGTCACGCTGACCGGCGATGACATGCGCGAAGGGCTGACCGCGATCGTCTCGGTCAAGCTGCCCGACCCCAAGTTCAGTTCGCAGACCAAGGACAAATTGGTCAGCTCCGAAGTCCGCCAGCCGCTTGAAGCGCTGATGGGCGACAAGATGGCCGAATGGCTCGAGGAACATCCCGCCGACGCGCGCTCGATCATCCAGAAGACGATCGACGCCGCCGCCGCGCGCGAAGCGGCCAAGAAGGCGCGCGACCTGACCCGCCGCAAGGGGGTGATGGATATCTCGTACCTGGCCGGCAAGCTCTCCGATTGCCAGGAACGCGATCCCGCCAAGTGCGAATTGTTCCTGGTCGAGGGAGACTCTGCCGGCGGCTCGGCCAAGCAGGGCCGCGATCGCAAGATCCAGGCGATCCTGCCATTGAAGGGCAAGATCCTCAACGTCGAGCGCGCGCGATTCGACCGGATGCTCGGGTCGAAGGAAATCGGGACGATGATCCAGGCGCTCGGCACCTCGATCGGGCGCGAGGAATTCAATCTCGAGAAACTGCGCTATCACAAGATCGTGATCATGACCGACGCCGACGTCGACGGCGCACACATCCGCACCTTGCTGCTGACCTTCTTCTACCGCCAGATGCCCGAATTGATCGACGC
>JBBRTO010000106.1:0-5704 GCA_038244345.1 Sphingomonadales bacterium
GAGGATCACCGCGATGTCGAGATCGGCCACCGCTGACAGATGCAGGTAAATGCCATCCTGGTTCGGGCGGTTGTAATAAGGCGGGACGTGGAGCGCGGCGTCGGCACCGGCCTCTTTGGCGTTGCGGGTCAGCTCGATCGCGTGGGCGGTATTGTTCGACCCGCAGCCGGCGATCACCGGGACTCGCCCCCGCGCGACCTCGACCGTGGCCGCGATCAGCTGGCGATGCTCGTCGGTAGTGAGGGTCGCCGCCTCGCCGGTTGTCCCGCACGGCACCAGCGCAGTCGATCCCTCGCTGATCTGCCACTCGACGAAATCACGGAATAGCGCGTGATCGACTCGTCCCGCCGCAAATGGAGTCACCAGCGCGGGTATCGAGCCGAAAAACATGCTTTTTCCTTACGTCCGGCACAGGGCGCCGATTGATTGGTTGGGGAATGAGGGTGCGTTCACGGACTGATAAGGACCGATCCGCCACTATGTCTAGCATGAGACGACTCGCCTGCCTGTTCATCCTGATCGCCGCCCCGTCGGGCTCGGCGATCGCGCAATTGCCCTATGCGCCGGCTTATGCGCCCGCTTTTTCGCTGCCGGCGGTGTCGCAGAACGATATCAATTACGCGCTGACCGACTGGCGGCGGCTTCGCGCCAGCGACGGCTACGCTTTCGCCGATTACGCCCGCTTCCTCAACGCCAACCCCGACTGGCCCGATGACAATCGGCTTCGCGGCGTCGCCGAAAAGCAGATGCGCCCGGGTGAATTCGGCCCGACGGTGATCGCCTTCTTCGGCAGCGACAAGCCCCGCACCGGCAACGGCCGGGCACGGCTGGCCGAGGCACTTGCCGCAGCCGGTCGAACCGCCGAGGCGACAATTGTGGCGCGCGAGGCCTGGACTTCGGGCGATCTTCCCGGCGCCGACGAAGCGAGCATCGCGGCGCGATACTGGGCGAGCCTGACCGCCGCCGACCATGACAAGCGCGCCGACGCCTTGCTGTTCGCCAAAAAGCCCGACGAGGCCCAGCGCGCCGCGGCCTACGCCAGTCCGGCCCGTCGCGCAGCCCTTGCCGCGCGGATCGCGATGCAGCGCGGCTCGGCCGACGCCGAGGGCCTGTACCGCCTGGTCGATGCGCAGACGTCGAGCGATGCCGGGCTGCTGATCGATCGGATCCGCTTCCTCAGGTTGTACAACAACGAGGCCGGCGCGCGCGCTCTCGCCGCCCGCCCGCACAATTTCACCGTCAAGCCGGCCGATCCGGCGCGGTTCGTCGAGACGATCCTGAGCCTCGTCAACGGCGCGTACGGCGATCGCCAGTACCAGCAGGCGTATGACATCGGCCGCCAGGTCAACGACGCCTTCGCGCCGGGCACCGACATCAGCGGGCAAAGCTATGGCTTGCGCGACGATTACACGTCGCTGGTCTGGCTCGCCGGCCAGTCGGCGCTGTCGGGGATTGGTCGCCCGGGCGAGGCGGTCCAGCAATTTCTCAATTATTCCAAAGGCGGCAAGTCGCTCCAGGTGGCCTCGAAAGGACTGTACTGGGCCGGCCGCGCGGCGCTTTATGCCGGCCGCGGGGTGGAGGCGAACCAATATTTCGCGAGGGCCGCGGCGTATCCCGAACTATTCTACGGCCAGCTGGCGCTCGAACGGCTTGGTCGCCCGATCCCCGCACCGGTGGCGATGCCCGCTTTGCTCGTCACCCCGCCGCAACGCAGCGCATTCCAGCGCAATCGGCTGACGCAGGCGACTCGCCTGCTCGGCCAGCAGGGCCGCCGCGACGAGCAAAGCCTGTTCATCCGCGCGCTCGCCGAAAGCCTGACCGACGATGGAGATCGGGTGCTCGCAAGCGAGCTTGGCCAGTCGATCGGGCGCCCGGATCTTGGCGTGTGGACCGCTCGGGCGGCGCGCAACAATGGCTCGGCATTTTACTACCGCTCGGCGTTCCCGACTCACCCAGCCAACGCGCCGCCGGGCAAGATGTGGGCCTTGGTCCACGGCATTACCCGGCAGGAAAGCTCGTTCGACCGCGGCGCGACCAGCCACGCTGGCGCACGCGGAATGATGCAACTCATGCCGGGCACCGCGCGCGAGGAAGCCGACAAGATGGGAATCGCCTACGAAGGCGATCGGCTGACCAAAGACCCGTCGTACAACGTGATGATCGCCAGCCATTATTTCCAACGGCTGGTCGATCAGTGGGATGGCAATTACGTGCTCGCGGTCGCCTCCTACAATGCCGGGCCGGGCAATGTGCGCAAGTGGGTGACGCGCTTCGGCGATCCGCGCAGCCAAAGCGTCGATACCTTGCGCTGGATCGAGCAGATCCCGTTCGTCGAGACCAAGGGCTATGTTCAGCGGGTGCTCGAAAACACCGTGGTCTACGACCGGATCAACCCGACCATCCCGCCGGCCAACGGGGCGATCAGCCTGTCGACATACCTGGGCAAGTCGCGGCCCGGCTGATGGCCGAGAGATCGGTAGACGACGAACCGCGGTTCATCACCCCGGCCGGATTCGCGAGACTTCAGGCCGAATATGAAACCCTGTTCGGCGGCGAGCGGCCCAAATTGGTCGAGACCATCTCCTGGGCCGCGGGCAATGGCGACCGCTCCGAAAATGGCGATTACATTTACGGCAAGAAACGCCTGCGCGAGATCGACCGGCGGCTCGGCTATCTATCGCGGGTGATGAAGGCCGCCAAGGTGGTCGATCCGTCCGCGCAGCAAAGCCGCGACGTGGTACGGTTCGGGGCGACCGTCGAGCTGGCCGACGAGCAGGACGCTCGCCGCACGGTAACCATCGTCGGCGATGACGAAAGCGATGCTTCGGCAGGTCGGATCGGGTGGAACGCTCCGATTGCGTTGGCGCTGCGCGGTGCCACGGTCGGCGACGAGCGGGTCGTGACCCTGCCCGTCGGCGAACGATCCTACGAAATCATCGCAATCACTTACCCGACGGGCTGAGTCCGCTCCGACGGGACGAGGAACGG
Organism: Sphingomonadales bacterium; assembly: GCA_038244345.1. GTDB lineage: Bacteria > Pseudomonadota > Alphaproteobacteria > Sphingomonadales > Sphingomonadaceae > Sphingomicrobium. Next base: position 2,989 of record JBBRTO010000106.1, read on the forward strand.
CACCACCGGCTCGGCGGTTTCGGGCGGCGCCTTGGGAAGCGCTTTCTCGAGCGCCTCGACGATCGCGGTCAGCCCCGCGACCTGCGCCGAGCCGCCGTCATTGGCGTCGATCATCGACCACGGCGCCCAGCGCGTGTCCGACTGGGCCAGCATCTGGGTCAGCGCGGCGCGATAGGCGAGCCGCGCGGCGGCGGTACGCAGCTCCTCGGGCCCAAGCAGGTGGCGAAGCCACTGGTCCTCCTCGCGCTCGGCGATCCGCCGCGCCTGGGTGGCGTCGGTGACGTGGAAGAACAGTTTGACGATCAGCGTCCCGTAATCGCGCTGCTGTGATTCAAATTCGTTGATCTCGTCGAACGCGCGCTTCCATTCCTTGTCGGTGACCATTGCGAGCAATTTGTCCTCGAGTACCCGGCGGTACCAGCTGTGATAGAAGATCGCCGTGTCCCCGGCCGCCGGAAGCTTGGCCCAGAATCGCGCCAGCCAATGCCCGTCGCGCGCTCGGCGGCGGTCGGGCGAGACGGTGGTCACCTGGAAATGGGTCGGGTCGAGCGCGGCGCCGAGCGTTTTAAGGAAGCTGCGTTTGCCCCCGCCCTCGGGGCCCTCGATGACGACGATCAGCCGTTTCTGGTGGACGATTTGCGCCAATTGCGCGCGGCCCAGCCGATGCTGAAGCACGACAAGTGCTTCGGCGACATCGCCCTGATACGGGTGACCCCGTTCAAATTCGGTTAAATCGATCGCCACGCGCGGGAGGTATCGAAAAGCGATTTGCTCCGCAATCGATCAAACTCGCGCCGTCCCCGCTTGGGCCATCAGGCAGGCTTGGGGGCGCCGTCGGCGACGATCCGGATCGACAATTCCTTGAGCTGCCTGGGCGTGACCTCGGCCGGGGCGTTCATCAGCAGATCCTCGGCCTTCTGGTTCATCGGGAAGACGATCACTTCGCGGATATTGGGCTCGTCGGCGAGCAGCATGACGATCCGGTCGATCCCCGGCGCCGAGCCGCCGTGGGGCGGAGCGCCATATTTGAACGCGCCGATCATCCCGGGGAAGTTGGTGTCGACTTCCTCGGCGCTATATCCGGCGATTTCGAACGCCTTGTACATGATGTCCGGGCGATGATTGCGGATCGCGCCCGAGCTGAGTTCGACCCCGTTGCAGACGATGTCATATTGCCACGCGAGGATGTCGAGCGGGTCCATCGTCTGTAGCGCTTCCATTCCGCCCTGCGGCATCGAGAAGGGATTATGGCTGAAGTCGACCTTCTTGGCGTCCTCGTCATAGTCGAACATCGGGAAATCGACGATCCAGCAGAAGCGGAAGGCGTTCTTCTCGATCAGGTCGAGTTGCTCGGCGACCCGGGTCCGGGCGAGCCCGGCGAGCCTGGCCGCTTCACTGTCCTTGCCCGCGGCGAAGAAGATGCCGTCGTCGGGACCGAGCCCCATCTCCTTGGCGATCTTGTCCATGCCATCGACACCATGGTTCTTGGCGATCGGCCCGCCCCATTCGCCCGCCTTGCGGGTTGCGTAGCCCAAGCCCGCAAAGCCCTCGCCGCGCGCCCATTCGTTCATCTCGTCGAAGAACTTGCGGCTCTTTTCGGCGGTGCCAGGCGCGGCGACCGCGCGGACCACCATCCCCTTGTCGACCAGTCCGGCGAACAGCCCGAAGCCCGACCCGACGAAGTGCGATCCGACGTCGTGGACGATCAGCGGATTGCGAAGGTCGGGCTTGTCGCTGCCATATTTCAGCATCGCTTCCTTGTAGGGAATTCGAACGAACTCGCCCGCCGGGGTGACGCTTCGGCCATTGGCAAATTCCTCGAACAGTCCGGCGAGCACCGGCTCGATCGCGTTGAACACATCGTCTTGCGTGACGAAGCTCATCTCGAAATCGAGCTGGTAGAATTCGCCCGGGCTGCGATCAGCGCGCGCATCTTCGTCGCGGAAGCAGGGCGCGATCTGGAAATAACGGTCGAAGCCCGCGACCATCAGCAATTGCTTGAACATCTGCGGCGCCTGCGGGAGCGCATAGAACTTGCCCGGATGGACCCGGCTCGGCACCAGATAATCGCGCGCGCCCTCGGGCGAGCTGGCGGTGAGGATCGGGGTCTGGAATTCGGTGAACCCCTGCCCAATCATCCGCTGGCGGACCGAGGCGATGACCTTCGAGCGCAGCATTATGTTGGCGTGGAGCCGCTCACGGCGAAGATCGAGATAGCGATATTTGAGGCGGATTTCCTCTGGATAATCCTGCTCGCCGGCAACCGGCATCGGCAGCTCGGCGGCCGAGGACTGGACTTCGACCGTATCGACCACGACTTCCACGTCGCCGGTCGCGAGCTTCTTGTTGACCGCCCCGCCCTCGCGATCAACGACCTTACCCGAGATCGTCACGACCGATTCGACGCGCAGCGAGTCGAGCGTCGCCAGCGCGTTCGATCCCGCGCGGCAAACCAGCTGCGTGAGGCCATAATGGTCGCGAAGATCGACGAACAACACCCCGCCATGATCGCGCTTGCGGTGGATCCAGCCCGACAGGCGAACCGTCGAGCCAACGTCGGTGGCGCGCAGCTCGGCGCAATTGTGGGTGCGATAAATGTGCATGAAATCCATCCGTAAAGAGGCTGCGGGCCGATTTCCCGTCCACTCCCCTTTTGTCAACCCGCAGGCCTCGCTATGGCCACCAGCAATATGAAGATTCACAAGCTGATCAACGA
>JBBRTO010000107.1:0-5565 GCA_038244345.1 Sphingomonadales bacterium
ATGACTCGTCGATCGTGTCGGGCTTCGCCCGCACGTCGGCCGGTTCTCGCCGTCAATTCGACATAAGCTCCCGATCGCTTCGCAATCGCTCCCTTATGCTCTGCGGCTCAAAAACACTTTCCTACACAAACCAAATCGGTTATCTACCATTCCCGAATCGAGCGAGGGAGGTTGGTTATGGCGGGAGGGTTGATGGTAAAGCCCCAAGCAAGGGTGACGTTGACTCCGGCGGATATGAATCGGCTGGCGGCGGAGAAGCGCGGGGACACGTTCAAGCCATTGTCGAAGAAAGCGAATTTGGCTCGGGTCAAGGCCGAGTATCGGGCGGAGCGCGTGCTGGCGGCGCAGCGGCCGACGATTCCTCCCTCCGGATTTGACGACTCTCTGCGGTTCGGCGGCGCTTGATGGGGGGCCTTCGCCTGGCTCGGGATGAGCGGGCCAAAACGCCGGGCCCGGGCGCGGCTTGCCCCTCCACCGGCTTCGCTGGTCGCCCCCCGCGCCAGCTTTCCCCCCGCAAGTCTTGCTCGGACGCTCTCCGCGAAAACGCAGGGAGGATTGACTGATGAGCGGCCCCGGCAAGTGGGTTCGGGACTGTCTGTGGGAAGCGGCGTTTGTGCGGGCGCTGGGGGAGAGCGGGCATGTCGCGCGGGCGGCGGCGGCGGCGGGCGTGTCGGCGCGGGCGGTGTCGAAGCGGCGGCGGGCGCATCCCTCGTTCGCGCTGGCGGTCGAGGCGGCGCTCGACGGGTTTCGCGCCGGGATCGCCGCGGCGCAGGCCAGCGCGGCACTGGCGCGGGCGTGCCGGATCGAGCAAGGGCCGATCGAATCGCGGGCGCGGCGGCCGTCGGCGGGGCGGATCGGCGCGGCGGCCGAGCAGCGCTTCCTGGTGACGCTGGCCGAGACCGCCAATGCGCGGATGGCGGCGGACGCGGCGGGCTTCACCATCTCCGCTTTCTACGCGCGGCGGCGGGCCGAGCCCGAGTTTCAGGCGGCGTGGGACGGGGCAGTGGCCGACGGGCGCGTGGCGCTCGAGCTGATGCTGCTGGCGGCGGCTCGGCGGAGCCTGGACGGGGAGGCGGGAGAGGAATTTGCCGCAGGGACTGCGAGCGTGTCGGTGAGCGATGCGATCGACATCCTGAAGCTGAGCGCGGGGCTGGCGCGGGCGGCGGCCGGGGGGCGTGGAGGGAGCGAAGGGCGCGGGTCCAAGTGGCGCACGCCGCCGAAATCGCTCGACCAGGTGCGCGATTCGATCCTCGGCAAATTGTCGCGGATGGCGAATGCGCGGCGGGTCGAGCAGGAAGCGGCCGGCTGGGGCTGGTCCGACGAGCATGAGGTGGCGGTGCCGCCGGGGTGGGTGAGGGCCTGACCCGCGACAGCTTGACTTTGGGGCGGGGATCGGGTTGAGGCAGCGCTCTCCACGCCAAGAGACGGATATGCGCAGCCGCCGATGAGTGCTGCGTGGCTGGGTTTGCCTGATACGGGACCCCGACGAACACAAGGAATGAGACCATGCGCCATCGTGTTGGCCATCGTAAATTGCAGCGCACTTCGGCCCATCGCCTGGCGATGTTCCGCAACATGGCCGCAGCGCTCATCAAGCATGAGCAGATCACCACCACCACCGCCAAGGCCAAGGAGCTTCGGCCCTACGTCGAGAAACTGATCACGCTGGCCAAGAAGGGCGGGCTGTCGAACCGCCGGCTGGCGATGAGCCGGTTGATGGACGAGACGCAGCTGGCGAAATTGTTCGACGTGCTCGCGGGTCGCTATGCCGAGCGTGACGGCGGCTACTGCCGGGTGATCAAGGCGGGGATCCGGATGTCCGACGCGGCCGCGATCTCGGTGATCGAATTCGTCGACCGCGACGTGAGCGCCAAGGGCCAGGATTCGGGCCCGGTGATGGGCGACGAGGATCTGGTCGCGGCGTAACGCGGCGCCCGTCTAGCGTCAGGCGGGGCGGGGCGGCTTGATCTCGTAGGTCGCGAGGCAGCGGTCGCCTTCGGTCTTGCCGTGGGCATAACACATGTTGCGGATCATCACTGTCACCGGATGATCGGGGCCGCAGTAACGTCTGGCCTTGGCGATGCTGTAGGACGTGTCGCCCCACACATTGTGGTAATCAAGCGTGACTCCGCCATCGAGCAGTGCGCGCGCCACGAGCAGCATCTTCGCGCGATCGTGCCCCGGATCCCATTCGCACATTTCGAGCAACCGGTTGAGCGCGTTATTGCCCTCCTGGTCGAGCGCATTGGGCTTCCACCCGGCAGCGAGCATCGAATCGATCTTGGCGACGTCAAGCCGGCGCAGCGCGATAATGATTTCCCGATCCGAAAAGATACTCGGCAACTTGGTCGCCGAGACATGCTCGGACGGCGCGAGAATCGTGGCCAACAGCGCCACCGCGGCGAGCGCCCCGGCCGCGACAAGCATTGGTCGGCGGTGTGGCGCGTCGATCGACGATCGAACCGCGGCGGCTTGCGCTAGATCGCCCGTCCGCGCGGGTGCTGGGGTCGGCTGCTCCTCGGCCGTCGCCGGAACCACCAGTCGATAGCCGATCCGCGGCACGGTTTCGATCAGATGCTCGGCGCGATCATCGTCGCCGAGCGCGAATCGAAGCTTGCGGATCGCGGTTGGAAGTGACGCCTCGACCACCGCAACGTCGGGCCACACTGCATCCATCAACGCATCTTTGGAGACCAGATGCTCGGCATGGAGGAGGAGATAGCGGAGCAATTCGAGCGGTTTGGATTCGATTGCCACTCGCGTGCCGCCAACGGTCAGCGTCCAGTTCGCCTCGTCGAATAGGCAATCGGCAAACGACCAGCGTCGGTTACCGCGCGGGTCAGTTCCACTGTGACGCATATACCCCACCATTACGCGACCTTCAGAAAAACTTCAGCGCGTCTTTATGACAAGCTTTCCTAACTTGGCGCAAGTCGCGCTTGCCCGGTGTCCGGGTGCGAGACAGCCGTGCCCGAATGGCATGGCGTAATGGCTGCCCCCAAGGCGGCCCTTGGGGGGACTAACCATGCCGATTTTTACCGGAACCGCAGGAAATGATTCGCTTAGCGGTGGGTCGGGCGACGACACGCTCACCGCCTTTGCCGGCGACGACAGCCTGCGTGGTAATGGTGGCAACGACATTCTCGATGGCGGCGATGGCAATGACTTCCTCAACGGCGGTAATGGCGACGACTTGATCGACGGCGGGGCGGGCTTCGATCGCGCGGCTTATTACCAGACCAATGCCGCGCTTGGCGGAATCACCGTTTCGCTATTGCTCCAGGGCAGCGCTCAATATGTCGGCAGCCAGGGCTGGGACACGTTGGTCAACATCGAGAATGTCTCGGGCACGCCATTCGCCGACACGATTACGGGCGATGCAGGCGACAATTGGCTGTGGGGATCCTCGTCGTGGCTAGGTGCGGTCGACCAGTCGATTACCAATAATGACGTGCTCGACGGCGGCGACGGCAACGATTTGATCGAGGTCGGGTTCGGCAATCACATCCTGACCGGCGGAGGTGGCACCGATACACTTCTCTATAGCGAGAATGGCGGGACCGAGATTGGAGTGATCGTCTCACTCGCGCTTCAGGGCGGGGCACAAACCACCGGCGCGGGCAGCTGGACGATCAGCGGCTTCGAAAACCTCGCCGGCGGGACCCAGGCCGACACGCTGATCGGCGACGGCAATGCCAACATCCTGGCGGGCGGCGACGGCAATGATTTGCTAATCGGCGGCGGCGGCAATGACAGCCTTTATGGCGACGGTAGGTACAACATTACCGGCAGCGGATCGGGGTCATATTTCCTGGTCACCGACGCCGATGTGGCGAACGGCGCTATCGGCGGCAACGACACGCTGGAGGGCGGGCTTGGCGACGATTTGATCAACGGCGGGATTGGCGTCGATACCGCGAGCTACGCGGACGCGTCGGGCGGAGTGACGGTCGATCTTGGCGCCGGAACGGCAAGCGGGTCCGACGGCAACGACACGCTGGTCAGCATCGAGAATCTCACCGGATCGGCGTTTAACGATCAGCTGTTCGGCAACAATCTGGACAATGTCCTCACCGGTGGTGACGGCACCGACTTACTTCGCGGCCGCGCAGGCAACGACACGCTGATTGCCGGCAATGGCGACGATTATCTCGATGGCGGGATTGGCGATGACATCCTCAACGGCGGCGCTGGCTATGATCGGGTATCCTATTTCGGAAGCGCGACCGGGCCGGTAACGATCGACCTCCGGCTGCAGGGCATGGCCCAGAACACTGGCCAGGGCATGGATACGCTGATCGGGATCGAGCATTTCGGCGGCACGAGCTTTGGCGACACGCTGATCGGCGATAATGGCGACAATTGGATCCGCGGCTCGACCGATGGTGGCGCTGCCGATACGATCGACGGGCAGGGCGGCAATGACCTGATCGAGGATGGCGCGGGCAATCATGTGCTCGAAGGCGGGGCCGGGATCGACACCTTCCTGTACCAGCCGACCGCGACCGCTGTCGGGATCAACGTCAGCCTGGCGCTGCAGGGCGCGGCGCAGGACACTGGCGTCGGCCTGATGACGCTCACCGGGTTCGAAAATCTGACCGGCTCGCAATATGCCGATACGCTGACCGGCGACGGCAATGCCAATGTGCTTGCTGGCGGCGACGGCGATGACACGCTGGTCGGCGGGGCGGGCAACGATTCGCTCTACGGCGACGGCAATATCACGATCGATACGCACGGGACCTTCCTGTCGGGGCCGATCGTGCTCGAGACCGACGCCAATGTCGCGAACGGTGCGGTCGGCGGGAACGACACGCTCGAGGGCGGGCTTGGCGATGACCTGATCAACGGCGGGATTGGGATCGATACCGCGACGTACGCGAATGCCTCGGGCGGGGTAACTGCGTTTCTTTACAACAACGGCAACGGCAACGGCAATGGTGAAGCGAGCGGCGCCGATGGCAACGATACCCTAGTCAGCATCGAGAACATCACCGGCTCAGCATTCAACGACGTCCTGATCGGCAATGCGCTGGCCAATGTCCTCACCGGCGGAGATGGCGACGACGGCCTGCGCGGGCGCGGCGGCAATGACACGCTGATGGCCGGAAGCGGCAACGACTTCCTGAACGGCGGGCTCGGCGACGATGTGATCGACGGCGGCGCAGGCTTCGATCGCGCGGCCTTTTACACCGACGCAACCGCCGGGGTTACGGTCAACCTCAACCTCCAGGGCGTGGCGCAAAACACCGGCCAAGGCATGGATACTCTCGTCAACATCGAGAATCTGTCTGGCACCGCGTTCGGCGACACGTTGATCGGCGATGGCGGTGATAACTGGCTGTGGGGCTCGGCCTCGACATTTGAGGGCGTCATCGCCACGACCAATAACGACACATTGATCGGCGGCGGAGGCAACGACCTTCTCACGGTCGGTATCGGCAACCATGTCCTTGACGGCGGGACAGGCACTGACACCGTGTCCTTCACCGAGAATGGCGCACCGGAGACCGGGATCACGTTATCGCTTGCATCGCAGGGCGCGGCCCAAGTCACCGGCAACGG
>JBBRTO010000108.1:0-5468 GCA_038244345.1 Sphingomonadales bacterium
GGCCAACATGTACGACTTCGCCTTCCTCGCGCCGTGCCCGTCGTCGGGAATCATCATCCAGGGCGACGCCGACGAGGTTGTGACCCCGATCGCGGTTCAGAAACTGGTCGATAAATTGCGCACCCAGCGGCACATCACGATCCACCACGACACCATCCCCGGCGCCAACCACTTCTTCGCCAACGAGATGGATTTGCTGATGAAGAGCGTCGACGATTATCTCGACATGCGGCTCGACAAGGATCTGAAGCGCTAGGCGCTTACACCGTCCAGATCAGGACGTTGGCGATCAGCACTGCGGCGGCGGCGAGCATGAGGAGGCCGCGCTTGCGATCCCCGGGCACGGCGTTGCGCCTGGCGAGGCGGGCGCCGAACAGGATCAGCACGAACGCCGCGATCATCGCCAGCGCTAGCCCGCCCTCCCCGATCATCCGCATTTTTTCCCGTTCCTTTCACGAACACTTAACCCAGGTTGTGCAAAGCTTGGCGGTATGACGCGAGATGAGCAAGAGATGCGCCTCGACGAGGCGTTCGAGCGGATCGAGGGCACGATCCTGCCGTGCATCGCGATGATGCTCGAGAGCCTGCTCGACGCGTCGGAGAATATGGCCGACGCCGATCCTAAGGCGCTCGCCGCCGAATTGAAGACGCTGGCGGCCGAGCTCGAGGAATTGACCCAGGCGGTCGAGCGGTCGAGCCCGTCGCACCTCGAGCCGGGCGAATATCGCACCGCGATTGCCTAACCGACCAGCCGGGCGTGGAGCGCCGGATCGACGTTTCCGCCTGACAATACGATCACCGTCCCTTCCTCCACCGACGCCTTGCCGGCGAGGAGCAATGCCAGCGCCGCCGCTCCGCCGGGTTCGACCACCAGCCGATGCTCGCGCCAGGCCCAGCGCACCGCGTCGACGATTTCATCTTCGGATACGGCGATGACCTTGGCCCGGCGGTCGCGGAGGATATCAAAGGTAATCGGCGACGCTCGCAGGGTCTGAAGCGCATCGCACAGGGTTGGCGGCGCATCGGGGCGCACCGGCAGGATCACGTCGGCGGCGAGCGAGCGCGCCATGTCGTCCCACCCTTCGGGCTCGGCACCGATGATCCGCGCGTCGGGGCAGGCCAGCGCGATCCCCGCCGCCAGCCCGCCGCCGCCGACCGGCATGGCGATGACGGGTGGTTCGGTCGCTCCAGCTTCGGCAAGCTGGTCGAGAATTTCGAGACCCACTGTGCCTTGGCCGGCGATGATGTGCGGATCGTCGAAGCTGGGGACGACGGTGGCGCCGGTCTCGGCTGCGAGAGCTTGCGCGATTGAGGCGCGGTCTTCGGTACGGCGGTCGTAAAAGATGACGTTCGCGCCCTCGGCCCGGGTGCCGTCGATTTTCAGTTGCGGCGCGTCGGTCGGCATAACGATGGTCGCGGCGATGCCGAGGCGGCGGGCGGCGATCGCCACGCCCTGCGCGTGATTGCCCGAGGAGAAGGCCACAACGCCGAGCCGCCTTTCCTCTTTGTCGAGCAATGCCAGGCGGTTGGTTGCGCCGCGCAGCTTGAACGCGCCGCCGGTCTGGAGGCATTCGCATTTAAGCCAGACCCGCTTGCCCGCGATCGAGGTTTCGACGAGCGCAGTCCGAAGCACATTCCCGGAGATCCGCGTGGCGGCGACGATGACATGTTCCCTGGTCACGGATTCCATCGCTAAGCCCTTGAACTGCGTAGGATTTCGCCAAGCCGTGCGAAATCTGCGCTATGTGATGCTCGCAGTACGAACCGACGCATCGAAAAACCTTTACTTGCAGTCTCACCAACCATATATCGCGCCTCCGCTGCCCCATGGGACTTCCAACCGCAAGGCAGCTTTTCTCGAACTGACAGTTGGAGGTCCCTTGAGTTGCACAAACATCCTCGCGCGCTGGGGCTAGCGAAAGCCCCTGACGGTGGCTCCGCCGCCGCAATCGCCCTTGGTCGACCGGTTCAGCCGGTGACCTTGCTTCGTCCGCACGCCGCGGCCCGAGCCGCCCGATTCTTCGTCGAGAAGTTTCCGGGCAAATCGCTCTATGCGGTGAAGGCCAACCCGTCGGCGGAATTGCTCGCGATCCTGTGGGAATCGGGTGTGACCCATTATGACGTCGCTTCGCTTGGCGAAGTGCGGCTGGTAGCCAAGACGCTGCCGCAAGCCGAGCTTTGCTTCATGCACCCGGTCAAGGCTGAGGAAGCGATTGCCGAGGCTTATTTCACTCACAATGTGAAGACCTTCAGCCTCGATACGCTCGAGGAGCTCGACAAGATCGTGAGCGCGACTTCGACCGATGGCGTCCCCGCGACCGATCTCAACCTGCTGGTTCGCCTCAGGGTCAGCTCGGACCATGCCAAGTTGAGCCTCGCCGCCAAATTTGGCGCCGAACCCAACGAAGTGAAGGCCTTGCTCCAGGCAGCGCGCCAGGCGTCCGATGCGCTCGGCATCTGCTTTCACGTCGGCAGTCAGGCGATGAGCCCGGCTGCGTATAGTGAGGCGATGACCCGGGTCCGCGATTCTATCGTCGAGGCGGCCGTGACGGTCGACATCGTCGATGTCGGCGGCGGTTTCCCTTCTTCCTACCCCGGGATGGAACCGCCCCCGATGGAGGCCTATTTCGAGGTCATCCATCACGCCTTCGAAGCGCTCCCTATCAGTTACTCGGCCGAATTGTGGTGCGAGCCGGGCCGCGCCTTGTGCGCCGAATATGCAAGCGTGCTGGTGCGGGTCGAAAAGCGTCGCGGCGACGAATTGTACATCAATGACGGCGCCTATGGCGCGTTGTTCGATGCGGCACACATCGGCTGGCGCTATCCGGTCAAGCTGATCCGCGAGCTGGCCTCCGACACGCGGATGATGGCGTTCAGCTTCTACGGCCCGACCTGCGACGATCTCGACCGCATGGCGGGCCCGTTCATGCTTCCCGGCGACGTCCAGCCCGGCGACTATATCGAGGTAGGGATGCTCGGCGCCTATGGCTGCGCGTTGCGCACCGGGTTTAACGGCTTCGGGGTCGAGGACCGGGTGATTGTCGACGACGAGCCGATGTCCTCGCTCTATGGAGTGGTCGACGAGCCGGCGCTTTCCAACGTCGTCACGCTGTAAGCGCGTATCAAGATTGATCGTCATCCCTGCGAAAGCGGGGATGACGAAGTCATGGAGTGAAGAATGACCACCGAAACGCTTATCAAGTCCAGCGACGAAGCCACGATCAACGACACCCGCAAGGCGGAGCTTCTGTCGAGCGTGGTCGAACATATCGACATCACCAGCTTCGACGCTCGCCCGATCGTCGAGGCGATGGGCAAGATGAGCTTTACCAGCCGCGATCTCGCCCGCGCCACCGACCTCTACAACCAGATGCTGGCCGACCCGAACTGTTCGGTGATCCTGGTGATCGCTGGCTCGACTTCGGCCGGCGGGTGCATGGACCTCTACGCCGAGCTGGTGCGGAGCAACATGGTCGATGCGATCGTCGCCACCGGGGCGGCGATCGTCGACATGGATTTCTTCGAAGCACTTGGCCACAAGCATTATCAGGCGCTCGAAATCCCCGACGACGACACGCTTCGCTCGCTGTACATCGACCGTATCTACGACACCTATATCGACGAGATCGCACTCCAGGATTGCGACTTCACCATCGGCCAGATCGCCGACAACCTCGAGCCCAAGCCCTATTCGAGCCGCGCGTTCATCAAGGAGATGGGCAAGTGGCTGGTCGCCAACGGCAAGAAAGACAACAGCTTGGTTAAGCTCGCGTACGAGCATGACGTGCCGATTTTTTGCCCGGCATTCACCGACTCGTCAGCGGGGTTTGGGCTAGTCAAGCACCAGGTCGACGCAATGAAGCGCGGCGGGCATCACATGACGCTCGACAGCATCGCCGACTTTCGCGAGCTGACCGACATCAAGATCAAGGCGGGCACCACCGGTTTGCTGATGATCGGCGGCGGCGTTCCCAAGAATTTCGCGCAGGACACCGTGGTTTGCGCCGAGATCCTCGGCCACGAGGATGTCGAAGTGCATAAATATGCGGTGCAGATCACCGTCGCCGACGTCCGCGACGGAGCCTGCTCGTCGTCAACGCTCCAGGAAGCGGCAAGCTGGGGCAAGGTCTCCACCGCGCTGGAGCAGATGGTCTATGCCGAAGCCACGTCAGTGCTGCCGTTGCTAGCCTCCGACGCATACCACCGCGGCCACTGGAAAACCCGCGGCAAGCGCGCCTTCGCCAAGCTGTTCGACTAAGGTTGCGTTTCGTCACCGTTAAGGCATTGTGCCCCCTCGCGGAAACGTGAGGGGGCTTTGTCATGACCGATCATCCGCTGCTGCAGCCGGTCGTCGCTTTGCTCGCCTGGTCGATGGTCATGTTCGTGTGGATGTACGCCACGCGCCTCCCGGCGATGGCGCGGTCCGGCCTCGACCCCAAGACCAAGATCGGCGGCATGGCCAAGGACCTCGACTCGGTGCTTCCCGAGCAAGTCCAGTGGAAAGCGCATAATTACAATCATCTGATGGAACAGCCGACACTGTTCTACGCGGTGTGTCTGGTGCTCGTATTGGCCGGGTGCGGCAGCCCGTTCGCGCTCTACGCGGCCTGGGCCTATGTTGCCCTGCGGGTGGTCCACAGCTTGGTCCAGGCGCTGAGCAATCGGGTGCTCTACCGCTTCGCCATCTTCATGCTTTCGTCGATCTGCCTGATGGTCCTGATCGGATTCGCTATATGTTCGGTATTTTGAAGGAGTTTCAATGACCTATAATCCGCTGCTCGGACCGATTGTTGCCCTTGTCGGCTGGTCTATCGTCATGTTGTTCTGGCTGGCGATTGCGCGCGGGCCGTTTTTGCGCGGTCGGACAATTCCCGATGGCGCGCGCGGCGATGACCTTGAGCGATCGAACCCCGGCAAGCACAATTGGCCGGCGCACAATTACCAGCACCTGATGGAACAGCCGACCCTGTTCTACGCAATCATCTTCACGCTGATCCTGATGGGCTTCGATGCGCCGATCAACCTATGGTTGGCGTGGGCCTATGTCGGCTTTCGGATTGCGCATAGCCTGGTCCAGGCGACGATCAATGTCGTTCGAGTCCGCTTCCTGCTGTTTCTCGCGGCGACCTTGTGCCTGTTCGGGCTTACCACCCACGCGGCGCTCGGCCTTCTCCACAGCTAGCGCGATAAAGCTGCGGCCAATTCGACGTGGGTCGACCAGCGGAACTGGCCGACTGGGCGCACCCAATTGATCCGATAGCCGCAGCCAACCAGCACCTTCGCATCGCGGGCGAAAGTCGCGGGGTTGCAGCTGACGTATGCGACTCGCGAAACGCCCGAGGCGGCGATTTCCCTGACCTGGTCGAACGCGCCCGCGCGCGGCGGATCGAGGAGCACGCCATCGAACGCGGCGAGCTCGCTTCGGTCGAGCGGGCGGCGGTAGAGATCGCGAGGCACGACCTCGACCA
>JBBRTO010000109.1:0-5320 GCA_038244345.1 Sphingomonadales bacterium
ATATCGCGATCCTGACCGCTGGCGAAATGATTTCCGAGGATCTCGGGATCAAGCTGGAGAATGTCACGATCGCCATGCTCGGCACCGCCAAGCGCGTCACCATCGACAAGGACAATACCACCATCATCGATGGCGCCGGACCGCATGAGACGATCGAGGCGCGCACCGTCGCGATCCGCCAGCAGATCGAGAACACCACCAGTGATTACGACAAGGAGAAGCTCCAGGAGCGCCTTGCCAAGCTCGCCGGCGGGGTTGCCGTGATCAAGGTCGGCGGATCGACCGAGGTCGAGGTCAAGGAACGCAAGGATCGCGTCGACGATGCGCTCCACGCGACCCGCGCCGCGGTCGAGGAAGGAATCGTCCCCGGCGGCGGTACCGCGTTGCTCTACGCCACCAAGGCGCTCGACGGCCTCAAGGGGGCCAACGACGACCAGACCCGCGGTATCGACATCATTCGCAAGGCGATCGAAGCCCCGCTTCGTCAGATCGCCCAGAATGCGGGCGTCGATGGTGCGGTCGTGGCCGGCAACCTGCTTCGCGAAGGCGATGTTACGCAGGGTTTCAACGCTGCCACCGACACCTACGAGAACCTCGTCGCTGCCGGCGTGGTCGATCCGACCAAGGTCGTCCGCACCGCGCTTCAGGACGCAGCCTCGGTCGCTGGCCTGCTGATCACCACCGAGGCGACCATCGCCGACGCGGTCGACGACAAGCCGGCGATGCCGATGGGCGGCGGCGGCATGGGCGGCATGGGCGGAATGGATTTCTAACCGAGACGGTCGTGGCTAGCGACGCGGTTCAACGAACCGCTCGCTAACCGCGGAGTCCAAATCTGACAAAGGGTCGGCGTTCCCGGACGCCGGCCCTTTTTCACGACTCGATTGGAACTGCGACCTCGCGCAGTGCAACGGTACAATCACCGTCTGGCGGCGGGAGCGATAATCGGGAGCGATCAGGTCGAGAGATAGACGTACCACAGGATCAAAAGCACCATTCGCGCGGCGAATCCCGAGCCGCTGATCATTGCCAGCAGGCCCGCTATCAGCGCCGCCGCGCCGCCGGTCGCTGCGCCAAGGACGATCGGGTCGATCGACCAAGTGGCGAGCGCGGCGGGGAGCGATAGCAAGATCGCCCAGGCGGTTCCCGCAAAGACCAATGCAGCGCGGCGCACCGGCGGGGGCGTGGCGGTGGTCGCGGTGAGGTGGCGGAGGCCGCGCGCCTCGCTCCGCCCGGCATGCGCGGTGAGGCTGAATACCAGCAGCAACAAGCCCGCCGGGCTGCCGAGATGGCGGAAGTCGGGGAGCAGGGCGAGTAAAGCGGCGGCGATCGCTAGGTAGAGAAACAATTTGCCGGTACCAATCAGCCGGAACTCGGCCAGCAGAAGGGTTGCGAGCGGGTATCCGCTGGCGGGCGCGGCGGGCGCGGCGGCCATTAACGGCGGTGGCGGCCCATTGGCAAGCAAGCGCGAGGCGAGGCCGGCCAAACGGCTACGGCGCGGCGCGCTGTGCTGAGCGTACACCAAGCTCGCCAAGGCGCTTAGGGCGATCGCGACTGCGACCCAGGCGAGGCGCGAACCGACGTAGCCTTGGGCGCTGATCCCGCGCTCCGCATCGAGCGGCACCCGGCCGGGCTTGATCTCGCCCCCGCCGATCGAGAAATCAGTGTCGCCGCCTGGCGACCCCGCCACCAATGGTCGGACGAAGCCGGTATAATCAATCATGTTCACAGCGAAGCTCGACGGCCGCTCGGATACGACGATCGGGACCACCAAGGCGGTCATCCACAGAATGAAAAAGATTAGCTCGCCGAATCCGCGCCGGCCAAGCGGACGTGAATCGAGCAATTGGCGAAGTGCGGCAAGCCCGATCAGCGCCGGTGCAGCGACCAGCCACAGGGGAAGCGCGATCCATCCCGGCTGGAACGGGCCAGTGACGATTTGCCAGCCGAGCAACCAGCCAGCCGCAGTAAGCGCGGTAAGCGACGCGAGCAGGACCACCGCGTCGGCGGCAAAGCGCCCGAGCATGATCGCCGCGCGCGAGGCCCCACTGACTTCATCGACCTGCCACGGATTACGGCGGGTGACGTTTGAGCGCAGGTAGAGGAATGCGACGGGCAGGAGCAGGGTCGAAACAACAATCCCAAGGCAGACGCCGAGCGTCGCCGAGGTCATTACCGGCAAATGTCCGCCGATCGCAACTTGCATCCCAGAACCATCGTCGCGCGCGATCATGAAGCGAGCACCGATTGGCGCGACCAGCAATAACAGCCAAAGTCCCCAGCTGCGTGAATAACGGCGCAGACTGACGCTCATCGCCGAGCGCGCGACCGTTACGCCGCTCATGTCGGAACAACCTGGCCGCCCTCGACCCGCCAGTTTGCGGCGGCATGCGATGTCAGCTGGGCGGAGGCGTGGGTGGTCATCACTACCGAGGCTTTTGCGGCGCGCTCGACAATCAGCGTTTCAAGCAAAGATGCGGTGTGGCTGTCGAGCTCGGCAGTGGGTTCGTCGAGGATGATCAGCTCCGGCTCGCCGAGCAAGGCCTGGGCGAAAACCAGCCGGCGACGCATCCCGCCCGAATAAGTCGAAATCCGCTGGTTGATGTCCGAATGGAGATTGATGGCGTTGGTGATCGCGCCGAATTGTGCATCGGCAGCGGCGAGGTCGAGGCCTTTTAGTGCTGCCATGTGCATCGCGAATTCACGCGCGGTGAGATCGTCAGGAAGGTCGACCGCCTGGGGTGCGTAGCCAAGCGCTCTGCGTAACTGCGCCTGGGCGCCGGGGAGCGGCGCACCTTTCCAGCTGAGTTTGCCGTGGGATGGCCGTTCGGCGGTGGCGAGAATCCTGAGCAAGGTCGACTTGCCTGCCCCGCTCGGGCCCGTCAGCAACGTCAGCCCAATCGGGACATGTGTCGTGACCGCATCAAAGATGGTTTTGCGTCCATAGGTCTTGCCGACGGCGTCGAGATGCAGATTGCTCATCGGAGTGTGTTATGCGAGTAATACACTAAGCGCAAGCGAAAAGCGCTGTGAGGGAGGCTTCACCTTTGGCAAGAATCAAACGCAATCAATCGGACATAAACCCTACCCACTTACCGCTCCGTCTCATTCGCCGCCGACTCGTTGAGCATCCCCTCGGCCTCATCCAGCTGCCGATTCTCCGCCTCGGTCGGCGCAGGCGACCGCTTTTCCCCGCAAGCAGCGAGCAACAGCGGGATCAGGAGGAAATTGTATTTCGTCCTTGCGAGCATAGCGAAGCAATCCAGTTCTTGTTCTGACTGGAGTGCCGCGTCGCTGCGCTCCTCGCAATGACGTTGTAACATCGTCGGCGCATAAAAAAGGGGCCGCCCGGTTTGCCCGGACGGCCCCGATCTATTGCGCCTGCCCTAGGGCAGGCGCGCGACATTACATCGCGTTGTTGGTCATCATGTTGTCGGCTTTGGCTTCGTTCGACATCGCGGTGCCGGTGTTGGTCACGGCATTGCCGCTGGCGTCGAGCGCGTTGTCAACCGAGTTCGCAGCCGCTGCGGTGTCCGCATTGGCTTCGGTCTCGATGGTGTTCAGCGTGCTGACGTTGTTGTCAGGCGCATTATCCTTGCACGCGGCGAGGCCGAGCGCGAGGACCGCAACGGTCAGTGCAACTTTCTTCATGATCGTTCCATTCCATCATTTGTGCCGCTTTCACGACACGGGGCTCGGCCTGCCGCAATAATCGGTCAGGCCAGCGCGCGGATGTAAAGGCACCTTAGTCATCGCGCAATCACGAATTTCGTGGCCGACGCTGAGTTCGCCAAAGCCTCTCTGCTTCGTTGACGGATATAAAGAATTCTTTATATCCTGTTCGTAATGTTGGCCAGCGCATCCCAACGGCTCCCGATAGCCGACCTGTTCCAGGCCCTCGCCGATCCCTCCCGGCTGCGCATCGTCGCGCTGCTCAGATCGATGGAATTATCGGTCGGCGAACTCGCCCAAGTGCTCGGTCAGAGCCAGCCCAGGGTCTCGCGCCACGTCAAGATTCTCGCCGATTCGGCACTGATCGACCGCCACAAGGAAGGCAGCTGGGTGTTTCTCGCGCTGACCGGCGGGACGGTCACCGCGGCGCTCGCCAACCTCATCGATCAATGCCTCGATAGCGAAAGCCGCATGCTGCTCGATGCCGACGCGGTTCGCCTCGCCGAAGTCCGCGCCGACCGCGCCGAAGCCGCGGCGCGCTATTTCGCCGCCCATGCCGAAGCGTGGGATTCGATCCGCTCGCTCCACGTCCCCGAAAGCGCGGTCGAACGCGCGATCGAAACTGCAATGGCGGATCAGCCGCTCGGCACCTTGGTCGACATCGGCACCGGCACCGGGCGGATGATCGAACTGCTCGGCCCGGCTGCCGCCCAGGCGCTCGGAGTAGACCGTTCGTCGGAGATGCTTCGCCTCGCCCGAGTCAAGCTCGACAAGGCGGGGATTGCCGACGCCAGCCTTCGCCAGGCCGACATGTATGCGCTCCCGCTCGCCGAGGGCAGCGCCGACAGCGTGATCATCCACCAGGTGCTGCATTATGCGCAGGCGCCCGCGGCGGCGATCGCCGAGGCGGCCCGCGTGCTTCGCCCCGGGGGTCGGCTGCTGGTGGTCGATTTCGCCGCGCATGAGCGCGAGGAATTGCGCACCGCCGATGCGCATTTGCGGCTCGGCTTCGCCGATGAAGCGATCGCTGGCTGGTTCGCATCGGCGGGCCTCGATCCCGACCTCACCGAGCATCTCCCCGGCGGAGAACTGACCGTGACCCTGTGGCGCGGCGTCAAAGGCCGCTCACTCGATCGGCAAGCCGCATGAACCCGCGTTCCGAAACCGCGCTGGCCGAGCATGCGCCGTTGTTCGCCGAGGCGCGCGGCGACATTGCGGTCAGCTTCGAATTCTTCCCGCCCAAGTCGGACAGCATGGCCGCGACCCTGTGGCAGTCGATCGAGACTCTCGCGCCGCTCAATCCGCGCTTCGTCTCGGTCACCTACGGCGCTGGCGGAACGACCCGCGAGCGGACCCACCAAACCGTCGAACGGATTGTCCGCGAGACCCCGCTGACCGCCGCCGCGCACCTCACCTGCGTCGATGCCACCCGCGACGAGGTCGATAACGTGGCACGCACCTATTGGGAATCGGGGGTTCGTCACCTTGTCGCGCTGCGTGGCGATCCGCCCGAAGCTGGTCGAGCCTTCGCCCCACACCCGCAAGGTTATGCCAATGCCGCAGAATTGGTCGCTGGCCTTAAGAAGGTCGCGCCGTTTGACATTTCGGTCGCTTGCTATCCCGAAGTCCACCCCGAGGCGACCTGCCC
>JBBRTO010000110.1:0-5187 GCA_038244345.1 Sphingomonadales bacterium
ATTACCGACGGGAGTTTGAGCGTGTGCGTCGGGCTGTGCACCTCGCGGTCGTAATGCGCGACGACATCGACCCGTTCGAGGAACATCGCCTTGACCGCGGTCTGCCACGGCCACAGCGAGAGCGGATAATAGCTCAAAGGCGTGTAATCGGCGTTGAGCACCAACGCAGGGCAGCCGTCGGGGTGGCGAATGAGGTCGGAATGATACACGACGCGACAGCCTTTCGTTCGGTTGCCCGAACGGCACTCCCCGGCCCCGTCGCACGCAAGGAGGAGAGGCCGTTACGGGCCGCTTCCCTTGTGACCAGCCGGATGCCAAGCCGGCGTGACACTGTGATGAATCATCTATTGCGGACTCGCGGTCAAGAGTGATGTTGGCGAGCATGAGCATTTCGCGCTTTGCCCCATCGCCGTCGGGCCGGCTCCATCTGGGTCACGCTTTCTCCGCGATCGTCGGGCGCGCGGCTGCCAAGCGCTTCGTGCTGCGGATCGAGGATCTCGATGCGGGGCGGTGCAAGGCGGAATTTGTCGACGGGATTTATGAGGATCTGCGCTGGTTGGGAATCGACTGGGATGAAGAGCCGTTGGTCCAGTCGGCGCGGACGAAGAACTATGCCGGGGCACTCGATCGGCTGCGGGGACAAGGGCTGACCTATCCCTGCTTCTGCACCCGCGCCGACATCGCCGCGGCGATGAGCGCGCCACATGAACGGCAAGCGGCCTATCCGGGGACGTGCCGTGACCTGCCCGACGATCCGGCGCGGCGAGCGGCGAGCGCGCACAGCTGGCGGCTCGACGCAGGCAGGGCCATCGCGCTGGCCGGCCTGCCCGGGTGGAACGAGGCGGATGGCGCGCGCTTCACCGCCAGCGCGGTCGAGATCGATGACGTGATCCTCGCCCGGAAGGATGCGCCGGCGGCTTACCACCTCGCCTGCGTGGTCGATGATTCGGCGAGCGGGGTGGATTTGGTGGTGCGCGGGGCCGACTTGCGCCCTTCCACCCCTGTCCAGCGGCTGCTCCAAATCCTGCTCGGCCTGCCCGAGCCGGTGTATCTTCACCATTCGATCGTCGCGCATGACGATGGCCGGCGGCTGGCCAAGCGCGACCTTGCGCCGACGCTGGCCGCAATGCGCGAGGCGGGGGTCGATGGGCGTTCGCTTGCCGCCCTGCTTGGACGCGGCGAACTGCCCCTAGGATTCCGTTTCATCCATGCCTAGATAGGGATCCATGACCCCGCTACTGATCATCGCCCTCGTCGTCGCCATGGGCGCGACCGGATATGTCCTCGTTCGCGGCGTGATCGCCATGGCCTCGGGCAACGATCTGTCGGGTGCGCGGCAGCAAAGTTACATGCAGAAACGTGTGCTGTTTCAGGGGATCGCGATCGTCATTGTGGTGATCATCCTGCTCGCCGCTGGCGGCGGTCGGGGCTGACGCTCGGCACGCCCGACCGATGGTCAAGCTCAACAAGATTTACACCCGCACGGGGGATGACGGAAGCTCGGGGCTGGTCGATGGCAGCCGCACCTCCAAGGCCGGGCTTCGGCTGACCGCGATCGGCGAAGTCGACGAAGCCAACAGCTCAATCGGGGTGGCCATCGCCGCGCTCGAGGATCATCCGATCATCGCCGACCGGCTGCGGCTGATCCAGAACGAGATGTTCGACCTTGGCGCCGACCTTGCGACGCCGGGCGAGATCCCCGGCGCATTGCGCATCACCGCCGGCCAGGTCGAGCGGATCGAGGGCGGGATCGACGTGATGAACGCCGACCTCGCGCCGCTGACCAACTTCATCCTGCCCGGCGGATCGGGGGCGGTCGCGGCGCTGCATGTCGCGCGCGCGGTGGTGCGTCGAGCCGAGCGGGCGGCGGTTGCGCTGATGGCGGCCGAGCCGGTCAATCCTCACGCCATCGCCTATCTCAACCGATTGTCCGACCATCTGTTCGTCGCGGCGCGCGCGGTGGCTGCCGCTGGCGAGGGCGGCGATGTGCTGTGGCAGCCGGGTGCGACTCGCGAGTGACCGGCAACTAAGCGCGCACTGACCGGTTATGCCGGAAAGGAGGGGGATGATGGCGCGTTCTGATACCAGGCAAGATCCGGCTGATACCAGGCAAGATCCGGCTGATACCAGGCAAGATCCGGCTGATCCTGACTCTGGCCTGGCAGAGCGGCTCGTGGCGACCCGCGCGCTGACGCTGGCGCTGGCCGAGCCCTTGTCCGACGCCGATGCGACGATCCAGCCGCACCCCGATGCCAGCCCGGCAAAATGGCATCTGGCGCATACGACGTGGTTTCTCGAGACGTTCGTGCTGCGCGACCATGTGCCGGGCTATCGGCTTCAGGACGAGCGATGGCCGTTCCT
Source organism: Sphingomonadales bacterium (assembly GCA_038244345.1). Lineage (GTDB taxonomy): Bacteria > Pseudomonadota > Alphaproteobacteria > Sphingomonadales > Sphingomonadaceae > Sphingomicrobium. Next base: position 2,362 of record JBBRTO010000110.1, read on the forward strand.
GTTCAACAGTTACTATAATGGCGAGGGCGATCGCCATACGCGCTGCCGACGCGGGATGATCAGCCGACCGAGCCTCGACGAAGTGCGCGACTGGCGGCGGCGGGTCGATGCGACGATGGCCGAGGCGATGCCGGACTTGCCCGAGGCGGCGCTGAAGCTGGTCGAAATCGGAATCCAGCATGAGCAGCAGCACCAGGAATTGTTGCTGACCGACATTCTCGCGACCTTCGCCGAGAATCCGCTCGAGCCGGCCTATGGGACGCTGGGCGAGGCGCCTTGCCATTCGACCGAGCCGCTGGCGTGGCTGACCGGGCGCGAGGGGGTCGTCGAGGTCGGGGAAAGCGAGACAGGTTTCACCTTCGACTGCGAGCGCCCGCGCCACCGCGCCTTGCTCCACCCTTATTCCATCGCCAACCGGCTGGTGACCAATGGCGAGTGGCAGCAATTCATCGCCGACGGCGGCTATCGCAATCCCGCGCTGTGGCTGAGCGATGGGTGGGATTGGGTCCAGTCCAACGGGATCGGGCGGCCGCTCTATTGGAACGACGACGGATCGCACTTCACGCTCGCCGGTCGCCGCGAGCTAGACCGCGCCGCGCCGGTGTCGATGGTCAGTTATTACGAAGCCGAAGCCTTCGCTCGCTGGGCCGGGGCCCGGCTGCCGACCGAATTCGAATGGGAGGCGATGTTCGACAGCGCCGATCCGCGTGGCGGACACCAGCTCGATGGCGCGGGGCCCGTCCTCCCACGCCCCGGCGGCGGGCCGTTCGGCGATTGCTGGCAGTGGACGGTGAGCGGGTATCTGCCCTATCCCGGCTTCACGCCCGAGGAAGGCACGGTCGGCGAATATAATGGCAAGTTCATGTGCGGGCAGTTCGTGCTGAAGGGCGCGTCGTGCGCCACGCCGCGCGGCCATTCCCGCGCCTCCTATCGCAATTTTTTCCCGCCCGCGTCGCGCTGGCAATTTAGCGGAGTTCGCCTTGCCAAAGACGCCTGACACCGAGGTCGATCCCGCGTTCCGGGCTGACGTGCTTCGCGGGCTGGCGGAGCCGGTACCGGCAATCCCGGCGCGCTGGCTGTACGACCGGCGCGGGTCCGAATTGTTCGACGAGATCACCCGGCTTCCGGCTTATTATCCGACGCGCACCGAAACGGCGTTGCTCGAGCAGGTGATGGTCGATTTGCCGGGCTACGTCGCGCCTGGCGGGGCGGTAGTCGAATTTGGCGCTGGCGCGGCGACCAAGACCCCGTTGCTGCTCAATGCAGTGCATCCCAAGGCCTATGTCCCGATCGACATTTCGGGCGACTATCTGGAGGAAAGCGCGGCAGTGGTCGATGCCGATCACGAGCGGGTCGCGGTCCATCCGGTGGTCGGCGACTTCACGCAAGACGTCGAACTTCCTGCTGCAATCGACGGGCTCGAGCGGCTCGGCTTCTTCCCCGGATCGACGATCGGCAATTTCGTGCCCAAGAGCGCGGCGGCCTTGCTTGGCCATTTCCGCGACATCCTCGGCACCGGGTCGAAACTGCTGATCGGGATGGACCGGATCAAGCCGGTCGATCGGCTGGTCGCCGCCTATAATGATCCCGAGGGCGTCACCGCGCAATTCAACCTCAACCTGCTCGAACGGATCAATCGCGAGATGGGCGCGGACATTCCGATCGACGCCTTCGCGCATGAAGCGCGCTGGGCCGACATGCTCGGGCGGATCGAAATGCACCTCGTCGCTCGCCGCGACGTGGAGTTCACCGTCGCCGGGCAACGCTTCGCCTTTTCCGCCGGCCAGTCGATCCATACCGAGAACAGCCACAAATATGGCCAGCGCGGGGCGCGGCTGCTTCTGCTCGCGGGCGGCTGGACCCCGATCACCGAATGGCTCGCACCGCACGAGGCGTTCGTGATCATCCTCGCCGACGCCCAGCCCGACCGCTTCGCGCCCTGATCGCCGCATTTGCCCGCGTGGCTGAGGGCGGCTAGAGCGCGGGGATGAACATCACCCTTTCCCTTTTCCAGATCGCAATCATGCTGCTCAGCGTGCTGTGGTGGATCATTATCGCGCAGGCGGTCCTGAGCTGGCTGCTGGCGTTCAACGTGCTCAATTTCAGCAGCCCGGTGGTGCGATCGATCGCCACCGGCCTCGATCGGCTGACCGCGCCGCTGTACCGCCCGATCCGCAAGTTGCTGCCCGATTTCGGCGGGTTGGATTTCTCGCCAATTGTCGTGCTGCTGATCATCATGGTGTTGCAGAAATTGCTCGCCGGAGCGGCGATGGACGTCGCCGCATCGGCGGTATGACCGCCCGGATCATCGACGGCAAAGCCGCCGCAGCTGAACTTCGCGCCAAAGTCGGCGTCGAAGTGACCAAATTCCGCGCCGCGACCGGACGAGCGCCCGGGCTGGCGGTGGTGCTGGTCGGCGAGGATCCGGCGAGCGCGATCTATGTCCGCTCCAAGGGCAAGGCAGTGATCGAGGCGGGGATGGAAAGTTACGAACATCGCCTGCCCGCGACCGTCACGCAGGCCGAGCTGGTGGCGCTGGTCGACACGCTCAACGCCGACCCGGCGGTCGACGGCATATTGGTTCAGCTGCCTTTACCGCCGCAGATCAACGAGAATGTCATCATCACCCGGATCGACCCCGACAAGGATGTCGACGGGTTCAACCCGGTCAACGCCGGGCGGCTGGCGATCGGCCTTCCCGGCTTCGTCCCGTGCACGCCGCTCGGTTGCCTCAAATTGCTCCAGGCCGAGCTTGGCGACCTCAGCGGGAAGTCGGCGGTGGTGATTGGCCGGTCGAACATCGTCGGCAAGCCGATGGCGCTGTTG
>JBBRTO010000111.1:0-5092 GCA_038244345.1 Sphingomonadales bacterium
GGCATCTTCAAGGCGGCGATCGATCGGCTGCACGACGAGGGGCGCTATCGCGTCTTCATCGACATTTTGCGCACCAAGGGCAAATACCCCAACGCGCAATGCTTCCACGGTCACAATGGCCCCAAGCCGATCACTGTGTGGTGCTCGAACGATTACCTCTGCATGGGCCAGCACCCGGCAGTGATCGAGGCGATGGAAACCGCGCTTCACGAAGTCGGCGCGGGATCGGGCGGAACGCGCAACATCGGCGGCAACACGCATCTCCACATCCAGCTCGAGCGCGAATTGGCCGATCTCCACGGCAAGCAGGGTGCGTTGCTGTTCACCTCGGGCTATGTGTCGAACGAGGCGGCGCTGTCGACGCTCGGCAAGTTGCTCCCCGGCTGCGTGATCTTTTCCGACGAACTCAACCATGCGTCGATGATCGCGGGGATCAAGAATAGCGGTTGCGAGAAGCGCGTGTTCCGCCACAATGATCTCGCCCATCTCGAGCAGTTGCTGCTTGAGGAGGACCCCGAGACGCCCAAGCTGATCGCGTTCGAAAGCGTTTATTCGATGGATGGTGACGTCGCGCCGATCGCAAGCATCTGCGATTTGGCCGATCGCTACGGCGCGCTGACCTATCTCGACGAAGTTCATGCGGTCGGGATGTACGGGCCCCGCGGTGGCGGCATTTCGGAGCGCGATGGTTGCGCCGACCGGGTGACGATCATCGAGGGGACGCTGGGCAAGGCATTCGGCGTCATGGGCGGTTACATCACCGCCGACACTAACATCATCGACTGCATCCGCAGCTATGCGCCGGGTTTCATCTTTACCACCAGCCTGTCGCCGGTGCTGGTCGCCGGTGCGCTGGCCTCGGTCCGCCACCTCAAGGCATCGGGCGAAGAACGCGCGGCGCAGCAGGCCGGAGCGGCGATGCTCAAGGCCAAGTTCCGCGACTCGGGCCTGCCGGTGATGGACAGCGTGACCCACATCGTCCCGCTGCTGGTCGGCTGCCCGGTCAAGGCCAAACGGATCAGCGACATCTTGCTCGCGGAGTATGGCCTGTACGTCCAGCCGATCAATTTCCCAACCGTCCCGCGCGGCACCGAGCGCCTCCGCTTCACCCCCGGGCCGATGCATAACGAAGCGATGATGGACGAGCTTTCCGGGGCGCTGGTCGAGATTTGGGACCGGCTCGAATTACAGGCGGTCCGCGCCGCCTGAAGGCTGGCGATTCCGGCGCGCATCGCCTAGATGATCGCCATGCGCATTGCCCTGTCCGCCGATCATGCCGGCTACGAGCTTAAGGACTGTCTCGCCGAATGGCTTCGCGAAGCGGGGCATGAGGTGATCAATCTTGGCACCAACGGGCCGGAAAGCGTCGATTATCCGCGGTTCGGCGCCGCGCTCGCCGAAGCACTGGAAGACGGTCGCGCCGAGCGCGGGATCACGATTTGCGGATCGGGCATCGGCGTTGCCATCGCCGCCAATCGCAATCCGGCGTGCCGCTGTGCGCAAGTCGCCGAGCCGCTGTCGGCGACGCTTGCCCGTGAGCATAATGACGCGAACGCAATTGCGCTCGGCGCGCGGCTAATCGGGGTCGAGATGGCCAAGGCGTGCGTCGCTGCATTTCTGTCGACGGACTTCCTCGGCGGTCGCCACGAACGGCGAGTCGACATGCTCAATCATCCTCAAGAGGTGAACTGCTGATGGCCACGCTCGCCCACCCTCCCCGCCTGTCCGACGTCCAGCCCGACGGTTTCTTCACTCGCCGGTTGGCCGATGCCGACCCCGCAGTGGCGGCCGGGATCGCCGCCGAACTGTTGCGCGAACAGACCCAGATCGAGTTGATCGCGTCGGAGAATATCGTCAGCCGGGCGGTGCTCGAAGCGCAGGGATCGGTGCTGACCAACAAATATGCCGAGGGCTATCCGGGCCGCCGTTATTATCAGGGCTGCGCGCCGTCGGATACGGTCGAGCAACTGGCGATCGACCGGGCAAAGCAATTGTTCAACTGCGGCTTCGCCAACGTCCAGCCGCATAGTGGCGCGCAGGCCAATGGTGCGGTGATGCTGGCGCTGACCAGGCCCGGCGACACCATCCTCGGCATGAGCCTCGATGCCGGCGGGCACCTGACCCACGGTGCCAGACCGGCGATGAGCGGCAAATGGTTCAACGCAATCCAATATGGAGTCCGTCGCGACGATGATTTGATCGACTTCGACCAGGTCGAGGCGTTGGCAAAAGAACATCGCCCGACCCTGATCATCGCCGGTGGTTCGGCCTATCCGCGGCAAATCGATTTCGCCAAGTTCCGCGCCATTGCCGACGAGGTTGGGGCGATCTTCTTGGTCGATATGGCGCATTTTGCCGGATTAGTCGCTGCGGGCGAGCATCCCACCCCACTCGGCCATGCCCATGTCGTCACCACCACCACCCACAAGACGCTTCGCGGCCCGCGGGGGGGAATGGTGCTGACCGACGACGAGGCGATCGCCAAGAAGATCAACTCGGCCGTCTTCCCCGGCCTCCAGGGCGGCCCGCTGATGCACGTCATCGCCGCCAAGGCGGTGGCCTTTGGCGAAGCGCTCGAGCCGGGGTTCAAGACTTACGCCAAGGCGGTGATCCGCAATGCCCAGACGCTCGCGGGCCGATTGAAGGATCGCGGCGCCGATCTCGTCGCTGGCGGCACCGATACGCATCTTGCGCTGGTCGATCTGCGGCCGATCGGGATTACCGGCAAGGACGCCGACGAAGCGCTCGAACGCGCGGGTATCACCTGCAACAAGAATGGCGTTCCGTTCGATCCGCTGCCGCCGATGCAGACCAGCGGAATCCGCGTTGGCAGCCCCGCCGGCACCACGCGCGGCTTTGGCGAAGCGGAGTTTGCCGACATCGGTGACATGGTCGCCGACGTGCTCGCTGGTGTCGCCAAAGGCGATACCGCAATCGAAGCCGATGTGAACCGGCGCGTCCGCGCGCTCTGCGCCCGCTTCCCGATCTACCAGGACTGATCGTTTCGTGGTCGTTCACGCAGGCGTTCACTAATGCGCTGTCCCTACTGCGCTGACGACAATAGCCAGGTGAAGGATAGCCGTCCGTCCGAAGACGCCAGTTCGATCCGGCGTCGGCGCGAGTGCGCTGCTTGCGGCCAGCGCTTCACCACTTTCGAGCGAGTTCAGCTTCGCGAACTGATTGTGCTCAAGAAAGATGGCAAGCGCGAGCCGTTCGACCGCGCCAAGCTGGAACGCGCGATCGGCCACGCCTGCCGCAAGCGCGACATCGACCGATCGAAGATCGAACGGCTCGCAAGCGGCATCCAGCGCCGCCTCGAGACGCTCGGGGACGAGGTCGGCGCGCAGCAGATCGGCCAGCTCGTCATGTACGGCCTCAAGGGCCTCGACCCGGTCGCCTACATCCGCTTCGCGAGCGTCTACAAGGACTTCAAGGAAGCGGGCGATTTCGCGGAAATCGCCGAGGCCGTCGAAGGCGACGCCCCGACGCCGGATGGACCGGGACTGCTCGACAAATTGATATGAGCGGCGACAAGCCCGTCATGATCCTCGTTCGCCCGCAACTCGGCCAGAATATCGGCAAGGCGGCGCGGGCGATGCTCAATTTCGGGCTGACCGAGCTGCGCTTGGTTGCGCCGCGCGATGGCTGGCCCAATCCCGACGCTGGACCCGCAGCGAGCGGCGCCGACAGCGTGCTTGAGCAGGCGACGCTGTTCGACACCGTCGCCGACGCGGTGGCCGATTGCGCCCGCGTGTTCGCCTCGACCGTCCGCCGCCGTGAACTGGTGCTGCCAGTGGTCGGCCCGGCGGAGATGGCAGCCGAGATCCACGCCGCCCAAGGCCGCAGCGCAATCCTGTTCGGGCCCGAGCGATCGGGACTCGCCACCGAGGATGTCGCGCTGGCCGGCAAAATCGTCACCGTCCCGATCAATCCCGACTTCGGCAGCCTCAACCTCGCCCAGGCGGTGATCCTGCTCGCCTACGAATGGTCGCGCGCGCAGCCGCTTGCCCAGCCGACTTTCAGGGACACCGAGGCGCCTGCGCCACAATTCGAAGTCGAGGGTCTGGTCGGGCAGGTCGATGCCGCCCTCGAGGCGGCGGGCTATTACTTCCCCGCCGACCGCACCGAGGTGAGCAAGCTGACCATGCGCACCGTGTTGACCAAGCCCGGCTGGTCGAGCCGCGAGATCCGCGCGCTTCGTGGAATGCTCCGCTCGATAGCCAAAGGCAGCAAGCGCTAGCGCGACCCTCGCCTTGACCATCAGCGCCACCTCGGCTAGGCGCGCCCTTCGCAATTGACCCCGCACTCCGGTGAAGCGGTGGTCCTGTCTCGTGGCAACATGGGGTAGCGCGGTTCCGGAAAATGTCCGCGTCATCTGGCGCAACGCAATTGGAGTATCAACATGTCGAAGCGCAAAAGCGCCAAGTATAAGCTCGACCGCCGGATGGGCGAAAACGTTTTCGGACGGCCCAAGAGCCCGGTCAATCGCCGCGAATATGGCCCCGGCCAGCACGGCCAGCGCCGCAAGGGCAAGGTCTCTGACTTCGGCCTCCAGTTGCGCGCCAAGCAGAAGCTCAAGGGCTATTACGGCGACGTCACCGAGAAGCAGTTCAAGCAGACCTTCCAGACCGCCAGCCGGATGAAGGGCGACGCCAGCCAGAACCTCATCGGACTGCTCGAGCGCCGGCTCGACATGATCGTCTATCGCGCCAAGTTCGCGCCGACCATCTGGGCCGCTCGCCAGCTCGTCAGCCACGGCCACATCCGCGTCAACGGGATCAAGTGCAACGTCGCCTCGCGCCGTTGCGATGTGAACGACATCATCGAGCTTGGCCCCAAGGCGCAGGAGATGGCGCTGGTGATGGAAGCGCAGGGCCTGGCCGAGCGCGACATCCCCGAATATGTCTCGCCCGACGGCACCGCCAAGGTGACCTTCGCGCGCGTGCCGACGCTCGACGAAGTGCCCTATCCGGTGCGCATGGAACCGAACCTCGTGGTCGAATTTTATTCGCGCTAGTTAATCGGCACGGATGGGAAAACAGGGCGATCCTTCGGGGTCGCCCTTTTTCGTTGGGGAGGTTAGAGCCACGCC
>JBBRTO010000112.1:0-4984 GCA_038244345.1 Sphingomonadales bacterium
GTCTGCGCGCCCCAATAGCTGTCGGCCGGAACCTCGAGCGGTCCGAAGCTGTCGGTTTCGGTGCGAGTGATGCTCATTTGATGCTCCGGGCGGGATGATTGACATGCTCGCCATGCCCCGGCATGGCTGCGCCGTCCTATTTCTTCTTCGTGAAATCGACGCTGACCACGTTCGACCCGTCATCGACCGCGGCGAGCCCTGCGTCGCCGGCCACCGGCCGGTCATTCTCGGGCTCGTCATGATCTTCATGCTCGATGTGAGCGCCATTGGCCTGGAACTTGAGGCTGAAATCGACCGCCGGGTCGACGAAGTCGGTGACTGCCGCGAACGGCACCACCAACGTCGAGGGAATGCCGCCGAACGACAGGCCAACGGTGAAGAAATCATCCTCGACCTTCAAATCCCAGAAGCGGTGCTGGATGACGATCGTCATTTCGTCGGGAAAGCGGTCGGTGAGGTGCTTGGGGATGGTCACCCCGGGCATCCTGGTCTGGAAGGTGATGTAGAAATGATGGCCGCCGGGCAGCTGGCCGCCCGATCGCTCGACCTCGTACAGCACCCGCCCGACCACATCGCGCAGCGCCTCCTGCACGATCTCGTCGTAGGGAATCAGGCTTTCGGGCGTGTCGTCGGTCATCGATTTTCGTGGTAGCGAGCGGGATACCACGGTCAAGCGGAGTCCAGACTTTTCATGCCGATCGATCACAGCGCGCCGTATGACGACCGCAATATCTTCGCCAAAATCCTGCGCGGCGAGCTGCCGTGCGACATGGTGCTCGAGACCGAGCATTCGCTGGCGCTCCACGACATCAACCCGATCGCAGCGATCCACGTGCTGGTGATCCCCAAGGGCGCCTACGTCAGCTGGGACGATTTTTCCGCCCGCGCGAGCGACGCCGAGATCGCCGATTTCATCCGCGCAGTAGGAGAGGCGGCGCGGCTCACCGGGGCCGACGCGCAAGGCTATCGCGTGCTGGCCAACACCGGCAAGCGCTCGGGGCAGGAAGTCCCCCACCTCCACGTCCATCTGTTCGGCGGCCAGCCGCTGGGACCAATGCTAAGCGGCTGACCCGCGGCGATGACGTTAGGGGATTGCCCTCGCCGTGCGAGGCGCTAGGCTCGGTCCCGACAGTCAACGATGAGCATCCGCGCCTAAAGCGGAGCCGCCGACCAAGGGGATGATTACATGCTACTCGACCGCGTCAAACCGCTCGACGCCATCTTGGCGACGGCCGAACGGAAATCACTGCATCGCTCGCTTGGCTGGTTCCAGCTGATGCTGTTCGGAATCGGTTGCATCATCGGCACGGGTATCTTCGTGCTGACCGCCGCCGGCGCGCAAAAGGCCGGGCCGGGGTTGATGCTGGCGTTCGTCATTGCCGGCGCGGTCTGCATCGTCGCCGCGCTCTGCTATGCCGAAATCGCGGCGATGATCCCGGTCGCGGGCTCGGCTTACACCTACAGTTACGCGACGATGGGCGAATTCCTCGCCTGGACGGTCGGCTGGGCGCTGGTGCTCGAATATGCCATCGCCGCATCCGCCGTTTCGGTTGGCTGGTCGGGTTTCTTTACGGGCACGATCCTGAAGGAAACATTCCATATAGCCTTACCAGCCTATCTGACGGCGGGGCCGCTGGCCCTTGGCGGTGCGCCCGGGGGCTTCATCAACCTTCCGGCGTTCGTCATTGCCTTGCTGGTCACCTGGCTGCTGATGATCGGCACCAGCGAGAGCGCCAAGGTCAATGCCGTGCTGGTGATGATCAAATTGGTCGCGCTGACCGCCTTCCTGATCCTGACCCTGCCCAAGATCGACATGGCAAATTTCAACCCGTTCCTGCCCGCGGGCGTGTTCGGCGGTTTCGGCACCGGGGTCGGCGCGGTCGGCGCGGCGGCGACGATCTTTTTCGCTTACGTCGGGTTCGACGCGGTTTCGACCGCTGCGGAGGAGACCAAGAATCCGCAGCGCAACGTGCCGATCGGGCTGGTCGGTTCACTGTTGTTCTGCACCGTCTTCTACATCCTCGTCGCGGCCGGAGCGATCGGCACCATCGGCGGACAGCCGATCATGGGGCCGGGCGGAATCCCCTTCCCCGCCGGTTCGGAAGAACTCGCCCGACAGTGCGCTTTGCCGCAATATGCCGACGCACTGGTCTGCTCGAAGGAAGCGCTGGCGCACGTCCTGCGAACGATCGGTTTCGGCACGGTCGGTAATCTGCTCGGCTATGCGGCGATCATCGCGCTTCCGTCGGTGATCCTGATCCTGCTGTTCGGCCAGACCCGAATCTTTTTCGTCATGGCCCGCGACGGCCTGCTCCCGGAGAAGTTGAGCGAGGTCCACCCGAAGTGGAAAACCCCCTACGTCGTGACCGCGATCACTGGTGTTGTAGTCGCAATTGCCGCGGCATTCCTGCCGGTCGGGCAACTGGCCGACATCGCCAATGCCGGAACGCTCTACGCCTTCATGATGGTGGCCATCGCAGTGATGCTGCTACGTAAGCGCGATCCTGGCCGCAAGCGGGTGTTCAAGGTGCCGGCGCTGATCATCATCGGGCCGCTGACCATCATCGGCTGCCTGTTCCTGTTCTTCAACTTGCCATTGGCGGCGATGCTGGTGCTGCCGATCTGGTCGGCGGTCGGCTTCCTGATTTACTTCGGGTACAGCCGCCGCATGAGCCATCTCGGCCAGGGTCGGGTTGAAGTCCACGAAAGTGAGGTCGACGCGATCCCGCCGCACATTCCGGGGATCGACGTTCCCAAGTCTTAAGGGACTGGCGAGAGATAAAGAGGGCGGTTCGGAAACGGGCCGCCCTTCTTCGTTGGACTAGCCGAGCAACCCGCCGGCGAGCGCCTTGAGGTCGGTTTCCGGTCGCGCGCCGTAATGCTGGATCACTTCGGCCGCCGCGATTGCGCCGAGCTTGAGCGACGTTTCCAGCCCCAACCCGCGCGCTTCGCCGGCAAGGAAACCTGCGGCGAACAGATCGCCCGCGCCGGTGGTGTCGACCAGCCGCTCGATCGGTTCGGCCGGCACCGACGCGCGCTCGGTACCGCGCACCGCGATCGCGCCATGCTCGCTGCGAGTAACCACCAGGGTCGCGACCTTGGGCGACAGCTCGGCCACCCCGGCGTCGAACTCGTCCGTCCCGGTCATCGCCGCAAGCTCGGCCTCATTGGCGAACAATATGTCGATCTTGGCGGCGTCGATCAGCCCCCAGAAGCCGTCGCGGTGGCGGTCGACGCAAAACGTGTCGCTGAGCGTGAAGGCGACCTTGCGCCCCGCACCTTTGGCGGCCGCGATCGCCGCTTCCATCGCCGCGCGTGGCTCGGCCGGGTCCCACAGATAGCCTTCGAGATAGAGGATCGCGGCGTCGGCGACCGTCGCCGGGTCGATGTCACGCGCCTCGAGCCGCTGCGCCGCGCCGAGAAACGTGTTCATCGTCCGCTGCGCATCGGGAGTGACCAGGATCAGGCTTCGCGCGGTGGCGCCGACATCGCCCCGCGCCGGGACCAGGAAATCGACCCCCAGGCTTTCCACGTCGTGGCGGTAGATGTCGCCCAGCTCGTCGCTCGCTACCTGGCCGATGAAGCCCGCCTTCAGCCCCAGCGAGGCCAACCCCGCCGCGGTGTTGCCGGCCGACCCGCCGCTGATCTCGCGCCCTGGCCGCATTACGCCATAAAGGCGCACCGCTTCATCCTCGTCGATCAGCCGCATCGAGCCCTTGGTCAGCGATTGCTCGGCAAGGAAGGCGTCGTCGGCGTCGGCGATCACGTCGACGATGGCATTGCCGATCGCCAGCACGTCGAGGCGGGGTGCGGTCATGTTCTGGTCCTGTCGGGGGAGGAGGAAAGTGGTGGCGCGGTTAGCCGGTGATACGCCGCCCGGCAAGCTTGCAAGCCCCGCCGCCAGCCGCCATGCTCGCGATATGCGCCGCCTTGCCCCAACCCTCGCCCTGGTCCTCGCGGCTTGCTCGACCGTTCCCAAGTCGGAGCCGGTGCCATTGACCGTCAGGCCGGCCACGGCTCCAAGCGGCGAACTGGTCGGGATGAGCGTCCACGACCTCGGCCTGCGCTTCGGCCAGCCGCGCTTCCAGGTTGAGGAAGGCCCCGGCACCAAGCTGCAATGGGCCGGCGGCGGCTGCGTGCTCGACGTCTATCTCTACCCGCCGGCGAGCGGCCGCGGGATCGAGCGGGTGACTCATGTCGACGCCCGCCGCCCGTCGGGCGCGGATCTCGACGTGCGCGGCTGCCTGTCCTTGATGGGGCGCTAGGCGAGCTTCGCCATCGCCCATCTGGCCGCATCGGCCACTACCGGATCGGGATCGGCGAGATGCGGTTCGACCGCGCTTGCCAGCGCCGCCTCCCCGCTATTGGCCGCGGCGATCAGGCAGTTGCGGATCATGCGGTTCCTGCCGATGCGCTTGATCGGCGATCCCGAGAACATCTCGCGAAACCCCGCATCGTCGAGCCCGAGCAAATCCGCCAGCCGCGGCGCGGCGAGTTCGGCGCGCGGCAAGAAGGCGCGATTGGCCGCGGCGCTCTCCGCGAACCGGTTCCACGGACATACCGCCAGGCAATCGTCGCAACCGTAGATGCGGTTGCCGATCGCCGCGCGATATTCCTCGGGGATCGGCCCGGCATGTTCGATCGTGAGGTAGCTGATGCAGGCCCGCGCATCGATCCGCCCCGGCCCGGTGATCGCACCCGTGGGGCACGCGTCGATGCACCGCGTGCAGCTTCCGCAATGCTCGGCGGCGGGCGCGTCGGGAACAAGCTCGAGGTTGGTCATCACGATCCCGAGGAACAGCCAATTGCCATGCTCGCGGCTCAATAAATTGGTATGCTTGCCCTGCCAGCCGAGCCCCGCCGCCGCAGCCAGCGGTTTTTCCATTACCGGCGCGGTATCGACGAACACTTTCAATTCGCCGCCATGCGTTTCGGCCAACCATCGCCCGAGTGCCTTGAGCGCCTTCTTGACCGTCTTGTGATA
>JBBRTO010000113.1:0-4882 GCA_038244345.1 Sphingomonadales bacterium
TCATCCGCAACGCCCGAACCACCGGATTGGCGCTGACGAGGGTGGCGCGCGGCAGCTGGCGCTGGAGCCGGTCGAGGATGAAGAAGCGGTTAGTCTCCTCCATCCCGATTCGACCCGCGGCAGCATGGCGTTCGGCAAGGAAGTCGGCGACCAGTTTGAGCGGTTCCTGATCCTCGTTCCACGTCCGGATCTCGGCCGCGATACCAAGCTGCTCGGCGATCGATGGCCGCTCGAAGAACGGCGTGACGATGATCGGCTCGCCCGTTGCGGGGATTATGGCTGCGGTGAGCCGCTCCGAGCGCCACCATTGGATGCCGGTGAAATAATCGAGACTCGGTCCCGATTCGACCAGCACCGCAGCAATGTCATTGGCGCGCATCAGTGCCTGCGCCCGAGCGATCCGTTGCAAGCGTTCAGAGCGACTGATCGGCGGCGGCAGGAGCATCGGCTTGAGATCCCCTGCGTCGCCCACCGCGCCGCGCGCCAGCCCAGTAAGCGAAGTCGCTGCAATTGCGCCGCTGGCGGCGACAAACGAGCGGCGGTTGAGCTTGAGCATCGGCGAGTCCCCCTGCCCGAGGTGTCGCACGGTCGGGCGTTACAGGCCAGCCTTGGGTAAAGGATGCACCGCGCGTCGCTCACGGCGGCTGGCGAGGCGCTGCGACCAGGCGACGAAATGCCGTTCGACCAGCAGATAGAAGAGCCACGCGCCGAATACCGCGGCGGCGAGGCAGGTCAACTGGGCGAGGATCCGCTCGACCGGTGTGGCCGGGTCGAACAGCCGGACGATGACGAATTCCGAAGTCGACGCGATGAGGATGTGGGTCAGGTACAGCGAGTAACTAATGGTCCCGAGGAACACCAAGACAGGGTTGCGAAGCGGAACGAAGGCGATGATCAGCGCGGTAGCGGCGGCGAACATGCTGGGCAGCAAGCCAAGCTCTGCGATCGCGACCGCGGTCATTGCCGCGTGCAGGCCGAGCATCGGTAGTCGGCTAATCTTGCCCTCGCGAAAGAGCAGGACCAGGCCGCCCATTGCGAAATAGATGGCATAGTGAAAAAATTGCGCGGACCCGGCGAACGGCAACAAAGCGCTGACCAGCGACAGCGCGCCGAACGCTACCAGCCACAAGCGGTTGGCGGTAAACAATGGGAAGATCAACGCGAGCAGCAGATAATATTGAAACTCGACCGAGAGTGTCCACAGGATGCCGTTGAGCCAGCTCTGATGGGTGAAGGGCACTGTATAAGCGAGATTGGCCGCGACCCGGGCGGGAGCGATCGACGTCCAGCCCGCCGGATCGCCCATCCCCATGCGGTTGATCAAGGCATATTGAGCGACGGTGAGCGCAATGAGGACCGCCGACGGCGGCCAGATGCGGATGAACCGACGAGCAAGAAAATTGCCGGCATCGCGCCAATGATAATCGGCGCGGAGAAGGACATAGGGGATAACGAAGCCCGAGATGACAAAAAACACTTCAACCCCGGTCCAGCCCCATGAGGTCAGGCGCTGGGTGAGCGGACTGGCGAGCTTGGGGACGCCTGCCCCGCCGAGGTGAAACAGGCACACCGATAGCGCCGCGAAGCCGCGAAGGGCATCGATGGTGGTAAAGTGCTGCCGTGTCGGCGACGGCTCAGCCGCCATTGCGCCGGTGCCATGCCCAGGCAGTGGCGACGATAGTTTCGAGATCGCTCATCGCCGGGGTCCAGCCGAGGTCGCGCATTGCCTTAGCCGGATCGCTGACCAGTTCGGCTGGATCGCCGGCGCGGCGCGGCCCGATGCTGTGCGGGACCGGCTTTCCGGCGACTCGCTCGACCGCGTCAAGCACTTGACGGACACTGACGCCGCGCCCGGTTCCGAGGTTGAACGCGTCGGCGCCATCACGGCGATCGAGTTGCTCGAGCGCTCGGACGTGAGCGTCGGCGAGGTCAGCGACGTGGATGTAATCGCGAATGCAGGTGCCGTCGGGGGTCGGATAATCATCGCCGAACAGGGTCAGCGGCGGGCTGTCGCCGGTTACCGCCTGCATCGCCAGCGGGATAAGGTGCGATTCGGGATCGTGGCATTCGCCAGTCTCGCCATCGGGATCGGCGCCGGCGGCGTTGAAGTAACGCAGCGCGGCGGAGCGAAGATTGTGGGCCGCGGCGAAATCGGCGATCATCTGCTCGGACGTCCATTTCGACAGGCCGTAGGGGTTGATCGGCGCCTTGGCGGCGGTTTCGGGGATCGGGACTGAGACAGGCGTTCCATAGGTTGCGGCGGTGCTGGAAAAGACCATCTTGCCGATGCCATGGTCGCGCACCGCCTCGAGCAGCGACAAGGTGCCGGCCACGTTGTTACGATAATATTTGCCCGGATCGGCGACCGATTCCCCGACGTAGGTGAAAGCGGCGAAATGCATCACCGCTTGCGGGCGATACTCGGCGATGACCGCGTCGAGCCGGGGGCGGTCGGCGATGTCGCCAAATTCGAGCGGGCCCCACTTCACCGCGGCTTCGTGGCCATAGACCAGATTGTCGTAGACGATCGGCCGATAGCCGCGCGCGGCGAGCGCCTTGCACGCGTGCGAACCGACATAGCCGGCGCCGCCGGTCACGAGGATGGGAATCGAAGTGTCGCTGCTCATGGCATGGCTCTAGAGGCTCGACCCGCCAACCGGCAATTGCCCGCGTGACTTGGCTTGCCAAGGGACGGTCTTCAACTAAACAAACGCGATGACCGAGCTCTTGCCCGCTGGATGCCGATTGATCCCGCTTGCCGTCAAGGGCGACGAACGCGGGCTGCTGGTGGCGATCGAGGCGGCGAGCGACGTGCCGTTCACAATCGCGCGGGTCTATTACGTTTATGCGACCACGGCGGACACCGTCCGCGGGCTCCATGCCCACCGCGCGCTGAACCAGCTGGCGGTAGCGGTGGCGGGGAGCTGCACGATGCTGCTCGACGACGGATCGCGGCGGGTGAAGGTGCGGCTCGACGATCCAGCGATGGCGCTGACCGTACCGCCGATGATGTGGCACGAAATGTCCGACTTCTCGCCCGATTGCGTACTGATGGTGCTGGCCAGCGCGGCGTATGACGAGAGCGACTACATCCGCGACTATGGCGAATTCCTGACGCTGGCCAAATCATGATCGCGTTCCTCGACCTCACCGCGGCGACCCGCGAATTGCAGCCGGAGATCGACGCCGCGGTGGCGCGGGTGGTGACATCAGGCTGGTACATCGGTGGGCCCGAGGTCGAGACGTTCGAGCAAGGGTGGGCGGAGTTTTGCGGGGCCAGCCATTGTGTCGGGGTCGGCAACGGGCTCGACGCGCTGCACCTAGCGCTCAAGGCGGCGGAGGTCGGGCCGGGCGACGAGGTGATCGTGGCGAGCAACGGCTATATCGCCACCCAGCTGGCGGTGAGCATGGTCGGCGCGACCCCGGTGCCGGTCGAACCCGACCCCGCGACCCACAATCTCGACCCGACCAAGATCGAGGCGGTGATCACGCCCCGGACCAAGGCGATCCTGCCGACGCATCTGTATGGCCAGCCGGCCGACCTCGACCCGATCGTGGCCATCGCCGGGAAACATGGGCTGGTGCTGATCGACGACGCAGCGCAGGCGCACGGGGCGCGGTACAAGGGCAGAAGGGTCGGAAGCAGCACTGCGAGCATCACCTGCTGGAGCTTCTACCCGAGCAAGAATCTCGGCGCGATGGGCGATGCCGGGGCGGTGACCACCGACGATCCCGCAATCGCAGAGCGAATCCGGCGGCTGGGCAATTACGGATCGTCGGTGCGCTATGTGAACCAGGAACAAGGGGTCAATTCGCGGCTCGACCCGCTGCAGGCGGCGGTGCTCGGCGTGAAGCTGGCCAGACTCGATCAATGGAACGCGCGGCGCGCCACGATCGCGGCATATTACAGCGCGGCGCTGGCCGATACCGGGCTCATCCTGCCCCACGTCCCCAACTGGGCCGAGCCGGCGTGGCACCTGTATGTCGTTCAGTCCGGCGAGAACGACGGGCAAGACGGGCGCGACCGGCTCGCCGCGCGGTTGGGCGAGGCCGGGGTACAAACATTGATCCACTACCCCATCCCGCCCCACCGCCAGCAGGCCTATGCCGGCCAAGGCCTTGGCGAAGGCAGCCTGCCGATCGCCGAGCGGCTGGCGAGCCGCGTGCTAAGCCTGCCGATCGGCCCGCACCTGGCGATGAGCGAGGCCGAGCAGGTGGTTGAGGCGGTGCGCAAGGCGAGGTAAACTTCGCGATCCTCACCCATCGAAACTTCGAACCCCGCCCCTGAACTTCGCGAACTTCACAAACTTCGTGAAATTGCCGAACGGACCAATGCCCGCCGACAAAACTATGGTCGATCGACGCTAAGAAAGAGCCCGCGGGAAACAGATGCGCAGAGTGATAATCGGTCGATTGGCTATAGGACAGTTTTTCTATGGTTTGCCTGCGCGAGACCGCGAACTATGAGAAGCGATGAGCAATTCACCCTCGATCGATCCACTGGCCGCAGTGCACCCCGGCGCGAGCATTGGCGCAGGCACCCGCGTGTGGCAGTTTTGCGTGGTGATGGATGGCGCGGTGATCGGCGCGGATTGCAACCTCAATGCGCATACATTGGTCGAGGGCGGCGCGCGGATCGGCGACCGGGTGACGTTGAAATGCGGGGTCTGTGTGTGGGACGGCGTGACGCTGGAAGATAACGTGTTCGTCGGCCCCAATGCGGTGTTCACCAACGACAAGGCCCCGCGATCGAAACAGCGACCCGCCGCCTGGGCGCAGACCAGGATCGGCAAGGGCGCGAGCATCGGCGGCGGCGCGGTGATTCTGCCGGGTCTGACCATCGGCGAAGGCGCGATGATCGGCGCCGGCGCGGTGGTGACGA
>JBBRTO010000114.1:0-4871 GCA_038244345.1 Sphingomonadales bacterium
ACATAGCGGTCGCATCGCTCATCGTCGCTCGGCGGAGCAGCAGCCGCTCGGTGCGCAGTTCGTCAGCCATGCTGCGCCACCGCTGCTGCAAACACCGCTTCGAACATCGCCGCGTCGAGCCGCCGCGTATTCTGGTTGTAGCGGCTGCAGTGGTAGCTATCGATCAGTCGCTGGCCGCCGGGCAATTCGTGAATTGCGCCATGCGCAAACTTGGCCTTGGCGAGCGGAAACCTGAAGCTTCGGCAGAGGCTGTCGTGCGCGACCTTGCCCAGCGCGAGGAAGGTGGTGAGCTTGGGCAGGCTGGCGATCGCTTCCATCAGGAACGGCCGGCAATTGGCCTCTTCCACCGGCAATGTCTTGTTTTGAGGGGGCAGGCATTTGACTGCGTTGAGGATAATCGCTCCCTCAAGAGCCAGCCCATCGCTTCGATCCTGCGCATAAGTCCCACTGCTCAACCCGTATTTTCCGAGCGTCGCGTATAGTAACTCCCCGGCATAATCGCCGGTGAAGGGCCGCCCCGTCCGGTTCGCGCCATGCTTGCCCGGTGCCAGCCCGACGATCGCCAGCCAAGCCGCGCGGTCGCCGAACGCCGGTACCGGCGCGTTCCACCAGTCGGGATGCTCCGTTCTGCATGATGCTCGCAGTGCGACCAGCCGCGGGCACCGCGGGCAATCGCGCGGCGCTTCGGCGTTGCGCAGCGGGGACAAGTCGGCAGGGGTGGCGCAATCCATGGCGCAAGCCTAGGCGAGCGCCGATGAGCGACGCAACGCATCTCTACGCCATCGCCATCGGATCGAACCGTCCCCATGGCCGCCATGGCCTGCCGCCCGGCGTGGTCGGGGCGGCGATTGCCCGATTGGAGTCCGATTTCGACCTGTTCGACGCCTCGCCGATCGTCCTCAACCCGGCGCACGGCGGCGCGGGGCGAGATTTCGCCAATGCCGTCGCCTTGGTTGAAAGCCAGATCGAGCCGCCAGCCATGCTCGCCGCATTGAAAATGATCGAACACGATTTTGGCCGTCGCTCTGGCCGTCGTTGGGGAGCGCGGGTGCTGGATCTCGACATCCTGGCATTTAGCGGTGGTCGTTTTGACAGCCCATCGCTGACCATCCCCCACCCGCGCCTTGCGCAGCGGGCATTCGCGATTGGTCCATTGGCGATGCTAGCTCCGGATTGGCGGCTAATCGGACCGCTCACCGCGCGTCATCTCGCGACGCGCCTTGCCCGTCGGCGCGCGCTTGGCTAAGCGCGTCGGCGCACCAAGACATTGGGGCCCTTAGCTCAGTCGGTAGAGCAACTGACTTTTAATCAGTAGGTCGCTGGTTCGAACCCAGCAGGGCTCACCACCCTTTTTCGCGCCAAGGGCCGGGAAGAGGAGCGCAAGTGCGGTTTGCACCGCAATGCAGCTTCCCGCAACGCTCTGGTAACGGATTAGGCCTACCCCTTGAAATCGTCCGGGATTTTCCGGGCGCCGGATGATGGCAAGGCCGACGCGACGATGAGCAATAAAGCGAACGAAGTCCCGGTCGACACGACGGCATATTCGCTGTCGAGCAAGCCGCCTGCCCCGCCCGAACGCCGCGATGGCGACCGCCATTTGACCCTGTTTCGAGTCGGCGCGATGGACATTAATGGCCGTCGGGAACTGTGCCTGATCAAGAACATTTCCGAAGGCGGAATGATGATCCGCCCCTATTGCACCCTGGTCGAAGGCACCAAGCTCACAATCGAGCTGAAGACCGGTTGTTCCGTGCCTTGCACGGTGGCCTGGATCCGCGAAGCTGCGGCCGGAGTCGAGTTCGACACGCTCGTCGATGTGCTCGAGATTTTGGCCGGCTCACAAGATGGCCCGCGTCCGCGAATGCCGCGAATTGAGGTCGATTGCCATGCCACCGTGCGCGACGGTAGCATGGTCCACCGGATGCGGGTCCAAGACGTGTCGCAAGGGGGCCTAAAGCTCGAAACCGCGGTCGTTTTGAACACGGGCACGGGTCTCGTCGTGTCGCTTCCCGGCCTCGATCCGCAGCCAGCGTCGGTCCGCTGGAATGAGGGCGGTCAATTGGGAGCAACTTTCAACCGCCTGCTGCCGCTGGCCGACCTCGTCGCCTGGCTGCAAGCGATGCGCGAACAATTGCGCGCAGCCTGACGGGCAAACGACTTCCGCTTCTAATGACCGGAAAAACTCAGTCTTCTATCCACGGAGCGGGATTGCCCCAAATCCAGTCTTCGGCGATCTTTCGTTCACCGGAAGACAGTATGATTGCCTTGATCCGTGGACGGCGGAAATCGAGCTTCGCTTGCGGACGTGGCCTGGGAACATGCCGCATCACCGCTTCGGGATCGAGCATCGTATCGAACGCGACCCCGGCGCGGTTCCCGATGATCCACGCCACGTGTCCCGACAAGCGAAGCTCGTTCTTGCGGAATACTACTACTTCGCCAACGCTCGGCAGTTGACCGGCCTCGATCAGGGCGCCCTCCGTCGATAGGTTGCGAAGCTTGACCGGAACCGTCACGCCCGCCGCTTCGATCGATGCCGCCATCAGGACATGCGATCGGCGCGAGCGGCGGTTGTGAGGATTGATGCTCTCGTTCATGACAGCCGATATAGGCGTTATGAGTAAAGGCTTCGTTTAATGTCTGACCAAGTCGATCGTCGCCTCCCCTGGGTAATCGCTGCGCTCGCGCTGACTATCTTCGTGCTCGCCGGGTGGCTCGGCGGACCGGGCGCTTCGCCCGACGTTGGATTGATCCGCAGCCTCAGCTCTGAACGATCGGCGCATTCCGGTCTGACGTCCTTCGCCATCGCCCTAACCAACATCGGCGGCGCACCGGGAATGATTGCGATTCTCCTTGTCGTGATCGCAGTGATGGCCGTTCAGCGGCGTTGGAAACAGGCGGCGGTGTTCGGTGCGATCGTGATTAGCGGGCGGGCGGTGGTCGAGTTGATCAAGTTGCTGGTCGATCGGCCGCGGCCGTCGTTCGGTCCGTACCCAGTGGGGGTTTCGTCGTTGAGCTTCCCGAGCGAGCATTCGGCGAGTTCGATGATTACTTTTCTGGCCATCGCATTGCTGATTGCGCCGGCGCGATATCGGGGTGTTGCGGTGAGTGGAGCGGTTTCCTTGAGCGGACTTATCGGCCTCACCCGGCCCTTCCTTGGCGTGCACTGGCCGAGTGATGTCGTCGGCGGTTGGGCCTTCGGGATCCTGTGGGTCGTTACGGCTGTGCAACTAGCAAAAGCATCCGGTTATTGGCCGGCATCGAGCGAGATTCGTGCAAGATAAGGCCGCGTGAAGCCGCTTCGCGCTCGAAATCACCCACTAAACGCAGTCCCCAGCGCGGATCGCGGTGCTTCAGATCGACATCGAAAGCCAAGTTCGAGGGCGCCGCGCCCACGCCGTCAATCAGCCACGGGCCGTAAAGGATCAACGGCGAGCCCGGCCCAAGCAACCGCGCCGCGCCGTCGAGCAAGCCGAGCGCGCTTGCCCACGGGCTGATGTGGACCATGTTGATGCACAGGATCGCGTCGGCGCGGTCGATCGGCCATTCGCGCGCCGCGGCGTCGAGCGCCAGGGCCGCGCGCAAATTGGCCGGGGCGTCGGCGCGCCATGCCTCGATCGACGCCAGCGCCAGCGGATCAGGATCGCTCGGTTGCCACTCGAGGTCGGGAAACCGGCGCGCGAAGGCGAGCGCATGCTCGCCGGTGCCACTAGCGATTTCGAGCACCTGTCCGCTTGCCGGGAGCCAATCGGCGAGCACATCACCGATCGGCCCGACATTGCGCGCGGCCGCAGGGGCGTTCCTCCGGACGTCGCCCCCGAGATCGCCGACCGTGTAGGGTGGAAGGCTAGGCCGGGACGTCGACCGACTGATCCCTGGCGAGGATTTTGCGGGCGCGGATCATCATTTCGATCCGGGTCATCGCGACCAGCCCGACCGCGAACAGCAACAACGCATCGGCGATGATCAGCGCCTGCGCGCTCATCCTGCCGTCAGCGCCGGGCGCGGCATCGAAGTAGCTGCGCGAGGCAAAGCGCCCGGCGATGATCGCAACCAGCAGCATCAGCGCCGCGGGTGAGGCGCGCTGGGTCAGCTTGCCGGTCGCCGGATCGCGCAGGACGTGAATCAGCTTGCCGCGCTGCCAGCCGATCAACCCGCCAATGATTAGCGCGACGGCACCGATGGACAGACCCATTGCCGACAATGGCGCGGCGACAATCGTCACCGCCGCCAGCGCAACCAGGATCACGGGTGCGATCCACAAAGTCCCCGGATTGAGCGGGCGCGCCTTGTTCATCGAGCGGAAGCGAAGCGCCATCAAGATGACGATCACCACCACCGGCAGGATCGTCTGGAGCAATTTGGGATCCATCAGCTTACCCTCCCCCGACGTTGGCTCCATCGCCGGAGTCGGCACCATCGGGCGCGGGAGTCTTATAGGCAAGCACCGGCTTGCGCGCGGCAAGCGTTTCGTCGAGCCGGCGGCGCGGTGCGTAGATTGGCGCCTCCTTCAGCGCCTCATCCCCCGCCCGCGCCCGCTCGGCGATCGAGCGAAGCGCGACGATGAACTGGTCGAGGCTCGCCTTGGACTCGGTCTCGGTCGGTTCGATCAGCATCGCGCCGTGGACCACCAGCGGGAAATACATCGTCATCGGGTGAAAGCCCTCGTCAATCAGCGCCTTGGCGACGTCGATCGTCGAGAAATTCTCGGCGAAGCCTTTGTCGGAAAAAATCGCCTCGTGCATGCACGGCCCCGAGAAAGCGAACGGTGCGTCGAGCACGTCCTCGAGACTGCGAAGGACGTAGTTGGCGTTGAGCACGCTATCTTCGGCGACCTGCCGCAGGCCATCGGCGCCGTGGCTGAGGATATA
>JBBRTO010000115.1:0-4700 GCA_038244345.1 Sphingomonadales bacterium
ATGCAGGTCGAGGCGTCGGTTGACGAAGCCGATATCGGACAAGTGCGCGAAGGCCAGCCGGTACGGTTCACCGTTGATTCCTATCCCGGTGAAACCTTTGCCGCGACCGTCCGCCAGATCCGCAAGTCGGCGACCGAATTGCAGAATGTCGTCAGCTATCTCGTCATTCTCGACGTTAACAACAAAGACGGCAAGCTGCTGCCCGGTATGACTGCGAATGTCGAGGTCATCACCGGCAGCCGTCCGAACGTGGTTCGCGTGCCGACGTCTGCGCTCCGTTTCCGACCCCGCGCGGCCGACCGACCGGCGGAGAAGGAGCTGCCGGCCAGCACGCCGGTGATCTACGTCGCTACGGCCGATCCTTTTCGCCCCGAACGGCGCACCGTGAAGCTCGGCCTCCAGGGCGAGGATTATGTCGAGATCATCAAAGGGGTCGTGCCGGGAGAGAAATTGATCCTCCGCAGCACGTCGACGATCAAGAAGAAGGCGGTCGAAGAAACCGACGATGGCAGTGACAATGCCAGCGGCGGTTGAACCGCCGCTCCTCGAAACGCGTGACCTCGTAAAGGAATATGTCCTGGGGGGTGAAACGGTTCACGCCGTGGCCGGGGTTTCGCTGCAGATCGTGCGGGGCGAATTCGTCGCCATCATGGGGGCATCGGGGTCGGGCAAGTCAACCTTCATGAACATGATCGGCGCGCTCGACGTGCCAACATCGGGGCATTTGCTGCTCGACGGAGTCGACACTGCCGGATTGTCGAGCGACGCTTTGGCCGACATTCGCAATCGCAAGATCGGCTTTGTCTTCCAGCAATTCAATCTTCTGGCGCGTACGTCGGCCACCGATAATGTCGCGGTGCCTTTAATCTACGCCGGCGTGGCGAGCAGCGAGCGTCGCGCGCGCGCCGAGGCGACCCTGCGTGACATGGGGCTGGGCGACCGCATGAGCCACACCCCGGCCAAATTGTCGGGCGGCCAGCAGCAGCGCGTGGCGATTGCGCGCGCGCTTGTGACCAACCCATTGATGGTGCTCGCCGATGAGCCGACCGGTGCGCTCGATACGCGCACGTCGGAAGACATCATGGGCATTTTCCAGCGTCTCAACGACGACGGCATTACCGTCATCGTGGTCACGCACGAACCCGATGTCGCGCAATATGCCAGCCGCCGGATCCTGTTCCGCGACGGCAAGGTGATCGAGGACGCGCCCGTCGTCGATCGCCGGCGCGCGGCATGAACCTGTCGCGGACCTTCGCGGCCTGGGGCCTCAACGTCGCGATCGCCTTGGTCGCATTGCGCACCAACCTGATGCGATCGATCCTGACGACGCTGGGGGTCATGATCGGTGTGCTCGCGGTCATCCTCGCGGTCGCGGTCGGCGACGGGGCCAAGGCCAGCGTCATGGACTCGATCAACCAATTGGGGTCGAACATGGCGATCGTCTTTCCCCAGCCCGAGAACAAGGGCGGACGGCGCGTGGTCGATCGCGGCCGCCTGACCGAGCGCGACGCCGCCGCGATCCAGCGGCTGGTACCCGGCGTCAGCGGGATGGCGCCGCAATTGCGCTCGACCGTTCAGATCGTCATCCAGGGCCGCAACTCGACCACCACCGCGGTCGGCATCACCGCCGATTACGGCCAGGTCGCCAACACCGAAATCGATACGGGGCGGTTCATTGCCGATGCCGATGTCCGCACCGCCGCGCGGGTCGTCGTGCTCGGGCCCAGCGTCGCAACAAAATTGTTCGGCAGCTTCGATCCGCTCGGCCAGACGGTGCGTATCGCCCGCGTCCCGTTCACCGTCATCGGCTTGCTCGAATCGAAAGGGTCGACGTTCGGCACCGACAATGACGACCTTGCATTGGTCCCGCTCACGACCGCGCGGCAGCGTTTCTCGACCGTCGCTGGCCAGGGACCCGACGATCTGGCGATCCTGTTCGTTGGCTTCGAGGATGGCGCCGATCTTGCCGCCGGCAAACAGGCGATCATTCGGGTCCTGCGCGCACGCAACAACGTTCCCAAGGGCGAAATCAGCCCGTTCACCGTGAACACGACCGAAGAGTTCATGAAACAATCGGGAACCGTGACGGCGGTCTTTCAGGGCGTGCTGGTCGCGATCGCGTCGATCAGCCTGCTGGTCGGCGGGATCGGAATCATGAACATCATGCTGGTCAGCGTCACCGAACGCACGCGCGAGATCGGCCTGCGCATGGCGCTCGGTGCAAAGCGGAGCGACATCCGTAACCAGTTCCTGGTCGAGGCTGCCGTCCTGTGCGTGATCGGCGGCGCGATCGGCCTGATCCTCGCCACCTTATTGGCGCGCATTTTCGAAAGGGTCGCCGATTTTCCAGCGCCGATCGGCGCGGGGACAGTCATCGGCGCCATCCTGTTCTCGGCATTCATCGGACTGGCCTTTGGCAGCTACCCGGCGATCCGGGCTTCGCGCCTGTCCCCGATCGAGGCGCTTAGAAGCGAGTAAGTGTGAGGCAGTCTGCGACTCGCGCAGCGCTATCGGTGCTGGTCAACGTGCAGTCGACGGCGATCTTCCGCGATGGATCGAAAAAGCGGAGAAAAGCATCGGTCTTTGCAGTATGAGTACGCTGCGTAGGGGGCCGCCTTGCGGAACGAGTCCGCTTCCCGTCGATTGAATCGGCTGCGAATCAATTCCGGGAGCATGAGCATGGCGGCACGGCCGAGTTGGCGGGGGCAGATCAGACTGGCGCTGGTTTCGATCCCGGTCGAGATTTATCCGGCGACCAAGGCCGGCAGGTCGATTGCGTTCCACCAGGTGCACGAACCGTCGGGGCAACGGGTGCGCTACGAGAAAGTCGTGCCCGGGATCGGCCCGGTCGACCGTGACGAGATATTGAAGGGCTTTGAAGTCGAGAAGGGTGAATATGTCCTGCTCGATCCCGAGGAGATAGAGAAGGTCAGGCTGGAGAGCCGCAAGACGCTCGAGTTGACCCAGTTCGTCGATTATTCGGACATCGACCCGATCTATTACGACAAGCCTTATTATGTCGTCCCTGCCGACGACCTTGCCGAAGAAGCGTTCGTCGTGGTGCGCGAGGCGCTGCGCAAGTCGAAGAAGGTGGGGATCGGCCAACTCGCCATGCGCGGGCAGGAATATGTCGTCAGCCTGAAGGCTTGCGGGCGCGGAATGGTGCTCGAGACGTTGCGCTATGCCGACGAGGTCAACAAGGCATCGTCTTACTTTCGCGACATCAGCGACGCCAAGCCCGACCCCGATTTGCTCGACCTCGCCAGCACGCTGATCGAAAAGAAAGCGAGCGGCTTCGACGCGTCGGAGTTCCAGAACCGCTATATCGAAGCGCTGAAGGGGCTGATCGCGGAGAAGCTCAAGAAGAAAGGCAAGCGCGTCATCCAGGACGACAGCCCGGACACCCCGCCCAAGGCATCGAACGTAATCGACCTGATGGCGGCGCTAAAGAAGAGCATCGACAGCGGGAGCAAGGAGCCTGCGAAAAAGCCGGTCACGAAGAAAGCGCCGGCCAAGAAGAGCGCCTGACCGATGGCCAGCTCCAAGCTCGATATCCACACCTATAACGCCAAGCGGGACTTCAAGAAGACCGCCGAGCCCAAGGGGACGACGGGCCGCAAGACTGGCGACAGCTTCGTTGTCCAAAAGCATGACGCGAGCCGATTGCACTGGGATTTTCGGCTCGAGATGGATGGCGTGCTCAAGAGCTGGGCGGTGCCCAAGGGGCCGAGCATCGACCCCGACGACAAGCGCCTCGCTGTGCGCACCGAGGATCACCCGCTCGATTATGGAAGCTTCGAAGGGACCATCCCCAAGGGCGAATATGGCGGCGGAACGGTTATGCTGTGGGACCGCGGCCGGTGGATCCCCGAGCCGGGCAAGGATCCGCGCAAGACGATTGACGAAGGTCACCTCCATTTCACCCTTGAAGGGACGAGGATGCGCGGCGAATGGGTGATGTTCCGCCTGAAGGGCCGCCCCGGCGAGAAGGGCGAGAACTGGATGCTCAAGAAGGTCGCTGACGCCTTCACCGGGCCGGGCGAGGCATTGGTCGAGGAGGCGTTGACCAGCGTCACGACTGACCGAACGATGGCGGAGATCGCAGCCGGGACCGACGAATGGCTGACCAAGAAGGGCGGGCACAAGAAGCGCAAGGCGGGCGTGCCGCCGCCGCCGTTCCAGCCGCCGCAACTGGCGACCCTGGTCGACGCCGTGCCGAGCGGGTCGGACTGGCTGTTCGAATATAAATATGACGGATACCGCCTGCTGCTCGCGACTGGCGATGACGTCGCCACCGCCTTCACCCGCAATGGCAACGACTGGAGCGACAAGTTCCGCGGGATCGTCAAGGCTGCTGCTGCTCTGCCCGCGGGCTGCCTGCTCGATGGCGAAGCGGTGGCGATTGGCAAGAACGGCAAGCCCGACTTCCAATTGCTCCAAGCAAGCCTCAAGGAAGGCCACGCCGACCTCGCTTACTACGCCTTCGACTTGCTGGTCGACCAGGGTGAGGACATCACCGGCCTGACCAATCTCGAGCGCAAGCAGCGGCTTGCCGCCTTGCTCAAGGCCGCGCCCCCGCCGCTCGTCTATGGCGACCATATCATCGCCAAGGGCGAGGCGCTGTTCGACGCGATCTGCAAGGAAGGCGGCGAGGGAATCATCGCCAAGAAGGCAAGCGCTACCTACCGCGGCGCGCGGGC
>JBBRTO010000116.1:0-4581 GCA_038244345.1 Sphingomonadales bacterium
AAAGGGAGCAGAGGCCCCTCGGCTAGGTCAAGTCGCGCCGAACTGCACCGGACCCTGACCGCTGCTCCAACTCATGACCGTGATCCAACTCGTGAGGACGTGGCTAGGATGACTTACGTTTTGTCAGTCTAACCAAAAATCATTTCCTATATGAGCCAAATTGGTTATGGTGAGGAATGAGCAACTCGCTTCGTTCTGGCTGACCTAGGGCTTTCTCAAGCCGAACTCGCCGCTACCCCCCGCAAAATGGTCGCTCACCCCAAGACTCTAGACTTTTGCGACCTTGAGCCCGTCATTGGCCTTCCGCCGCCCCTTCGCCTAAAGGCTCGGCCATGCATTTTCTCGACCAGGCCAAGATTTTTATCTGCTCCGGCGCGGGCGGGCCCGGCGCGGTCGCCTTCCGGCGCGAGAAGTTCGTCGAATATGGCGGGCCCAACGGCGGCCAGGGCGGCAAGGGCGGCGATATCGTGTTCGAAGCCGTGGCGGGGCTCAATACATTGATCGATTTTCGCTACACCCAGCATTTCCGCGCCCCCCGCGGCAAGGGCGGTTCGGGCTCGAACATGACCGGCGCCGGCGGGCCCGACCTGGTGGTCAAGGTGCCGATCGGAACCCAGATCCTTGCCGATGACGAGGATCGCACCCTGCTCGCGGACTTCACCCACGAAGGCCAGCGGATCCACTTCTTGAAGGGCGGCGACGGCGGGCGCGGCAATGCCAGCTACAAGACCTCGACCAACCGCGCCCCGCGCCAGCACGGCACCGGCTGGCCGGGCGAGGAAAGATATGTCTGGCTGCGGCTCAAGCTGTTGGCCGATTGCGGGTTGGTCGGCCTGCCCAACGCCGGCAAGTCGACCCTGCTCAACCGCACCACCAATGCCGTGGCCAAGGTCGGCGAATATCCCTTCACCACGCTCCGCCCGCAACTCGGCGTGGTCCGCCACAAGGGCCGCGAGTTCGTGCTCGCCGACATTCCCGGCCTGATCGAGGGCGCGGCCGAGGGCGCCGGGATCGGCGATCGCTTCCTCGGCCATGTCGAGCGCACCCGCGTCCTGCTCCACCTGGTCGATGCCGCCGGCGAGGATCCGGTCGACGCCTGGCGGATCGTCCGCGGCGAGCTTGGCGCTTATGGCGCGGGGCTCGAGGACAAGCCCGAGGTGCTGGCCCTATCGCGCACCGATCTGCTCGACGCTGCCACCCTCAAGAAGATCGAGAAGAAGCTCGCCAAGGCTGCCGGTACCGCCCCGTTCATCATCTCGGCGGCGACCGGCGACGGGATCGAGCCGTTGCTCGACGCGATCCTCGACAAGGTGACCGGGGAGAAAGCC
This sequence comes from Sphingomonadales bacterium, assembly GCA_038244345.1. Taxonomy (GTDB): domain Bacteria; phylum Pseudomonadota; class Alphaproteobacteria; order Sphingomonadales; family Sphingomonadaceae; genus Sphingomicrobium. The sequence continues at coordinate 1,329 of JBBRTO010000116.1, forward strand.
AGCGAGGCCGAGTATGAGCATGAGGGAACATGGTCGCCGCTGTAAGGCTGGCGATCACCGGCGCCACCGGCTTCGTCGGCGCGCGCTTGCTCGATGCCGCGCTGGCCGGGGGCCATACGGTCCGCGCCCTCGCCCGCCGTCCCCAGCCACCCCGCGATGGTGTCACCTGGATCGACGGCGCGCTCGACCGGCCCGCCAGCCTCGCCATGCTGGTCGAAGGCGCGGATGCATTGATCCACGTCGCCGGGGTGATCAACGCCCCCGATGAAGCGGGGTTTGAGGCGGGCAATGTGATCGGCACCGGCGCGGTCCTGGCGGCGGCGGAACAGGCCGGCACCGCGCGCTTCGTCCACGTCAGCTCGCTCGCCGCCCGCGAACCCAAGCTGTCGCTCTACGGCGCGTCGAAGGCCCGCTCCGAAGCCTTGGTCGCCGCCTCGCCGCTCTCGAACGCAATCGTCCGCCCGCCAGCGGTCTACGGCCCCGGCGACCGCGAGATGCTCGAGATGTTCAAGATGGCGGCGCGCGGCCAAATCTTCATGCCACCCGCTGGCCGCCTGTCGCTGATCCACGTCGACGACCTCGCTAGCCTGCTGCTTCTGCTCGCCACCTCGACGGAAACCGGCATTATCGAACCCGACGACGGCCAACCCAATGGCTGGACCCACCGCGAGTTCGGCGAAGCGCTGGGCCGCGCGGTTGGTACGCCTGCCCGCACCACCGCCACACCGAAACTGGTTCTGTCGCTGGCATCGCGCGTCGACCGGATCGTGCGCGGCAAACACGCCAAGCTGACCGCCGACCGCGTCGCTTATTTCTGCCATCCCGACTGGGTCGTCGATCCTGCCCGAGCGCCAGCTTCGTGGCACGCCTCAATCTCCACCTCGCAAGGTCTGACCGACACCGCGACATGGTATCGCTCGAACAATTGGCTCTAGCGGAAGATGACCAGCTGAACGACCAGCGCCACCGCAGTGACGATCATCCCGTACAGGAAGAAGGTGAAGCTCCAGTACAGCCAGCGATATTTGTCGTTACGAAGGATGTGGCCATGATCCCACAAATCGCGCGCCAACCGGCGGTAGGTCTCCTCCTCGGATGACAACACCCGCATCACTTCGTCGACATATTCTTCCCTCGGGCAATCGATATAACTGCCGAAAAACAGGATATTCACCTTCTTGCCGGTGACCGGAACCTTGGCCTTGCGCATCCGGTTGGGACGCACCGTCATAACCCCGAACAGGGTCGCGATGAACGAGAAACTGGTCAGCACCAGCAACGCGATGTTGGCCTTGCCATCGGCGATGCTGCCGATCGACAGCGAGAAGACGACGAAGCTCGCACCGAGCAGGATCGAGGCCTTGCTATCGGCCATTTCCGAAAGCGTCATGTTGGTCGAATTGGCCGCCATCAGGAGGTTGTGAACCTCCTTGGGGAATTCATATCCCGGGTCGCCGATGTGCAACTCGACGGGCTTGACGATCGCCTTGGTCGGTGCGGTGTCGCTCATCATGCCACCCCGCTGACCGCAAATGCAGCGACACTGGCAAACATGCCGAGGATGAAAATTGAGTAAGCGATCTTCAGCAATCGATATTTCTTATGCGCCAGCACCTGCCCGTTTTGATAAACGTCGCGGGCAACCATCGCCAGGAACTTCTCCTGGTCGGCCAGCCGGTTGAGCATCTCGGCGACATATTCGTCTTCCTTCATGTCGGCAAAGCCGCCGAAGAACATTAAATTGCGCTCGCCCTGCAAGTCCTTCGCGGCATGGATCGTCGGCATCACCGCCACCGCCGAGATCACTGCCGACAGGAACGCCGAGATACCAAGCACCAGCAACGGCAGCGGCAGATGACCGCGCGATGTCGCCTGCGCCACGCTGATCGTGAACACCACGAACGAGGCGCCCATCATCATGCTCGCCTTGCGGTCGGCCATCGCAGAGAGGTGATATTGCGCCTGGCTTGCGGTCCGGATCGCCTGGATCGCGTCACCGCCATATTTACGTAACTCTGTCATTCCCCGCCTCGCCCTCTTTGCGCCCCAATCGACTGCGAAACGCCACTGCCCCAACTAGGACCAATTGATGACCGATCGCGACGATACTGCAAGCAAGATACTGGCCCTCATCGAACCATTCAACAAGAAGGGTGTCGAGGTCGCCGAAGCAACCCGCTTTGCCCAGGATCTGGAATGGGACAGCCTGACCGTGCTCGACTTCGTCGCCAATATCGAAGACGAATATGACATCCTCATCACCATGAACCAGCAGGCCGAGATCGAGACTGTCGGCCAGTTAATCGATGCCGTCGTGGCGCTCAAGGCGGCCTGAGATGGGCGATCTGTTCGACAAGTTCGATGCCCTGATCGGCCAGCGCGAGGCGTTGCTGTCGACCGGGCTGACCGATCCGTTCAACCTGGTGATGGAGAAAGTGATCTCGCCGACGGTCGCGATCTGCAGCGGCCGCAAGACGATCCTGCTTGGCACCTATAATTATATGGGCATGACATTCGATCCCGACGTCATCGCCGCTGGCAAGCAGGCGCTCGACGAATACGGGTCGGGCACCACCGGCAGCCGGGTCTTGAACGGCACCTATGCCGGCCACAAGGCGTGCGAGCAGGCGCTCAAGGACTTCTACGCAATGGACCATGCGATGGTCTTCTCGACCGGCTATCAGGCCAATCTCGGGATCATCTCGACCATCGCCGGCAAGGACGATTACATCGTCCTCGACATCGACAGCCACGCCTCAATCTATGACGGCTGCGCGCTCGGCAATGCCAACATCGTCCCATTCCGCCACAATGATGTCGAGGCGCTGGAAAAACGCCTCAAGCGAATCCCCGAGGGCGCGGGAAAGCTGGTCGTGCTCGAGGGCGTCTATTCGATGCTCGGCGATATCGCGCCGCTGAAGGAAATGGTCGCGGTGTCGAAGGCGGCGGGCGCGATGGTGCTGGTCGACGAGGCGCATTCGATGGGCTTCATCGGCGAGCATGGCCGCGGAGTCGCCGAGGCGCAGGGGGTAATCGATGACGTCGACTTCATCATCGGCACTTTCTCCAAGTCGGTTGGCACGGTCGGCGGTTTCTGCGTCTCCAACCACCCAAAGTTCGAGATCTTGCGCCTCGTCTGCCGTCCCTACATCTTCACCGCCTCGCTTCCGCCTTCGGTGGTCGCCACCGCCGCCACCTCGATCCGCAAGCTGATGCACGGCGCCGACAAGCGCGCGCATCTGTGGGAGAATTC
>JBBRTO010000117.1:0-4506 GCA_038244345.1 Sphingomonadales bacterium
GCGCGGGGTCGGCGCCGGTGTCGCGCAGCCAGGCCATTGGCACGGGCGCGAAGGCTTCGTTGACTTCGGCGAGGTCGATGTCGGCGATGGTGCGGCCCGATCGTTCGAGCGCGCGCAGCGTGGCGGGGATCGGCTCCATCAGCATGATCACCGGATCGCCGGCGGTGACGGTCATGGTATCGATGCGGGCCAGCGGGGTGAGGTTGTGGGCCTTGAGCGCGCGTTCGGAGACGATCAGCACGCCGCTTGCGCCGTCGCAGATCTGGCTGGCGTTGCCGGCGGTGACCACGCCGTCGGTGGCGATCGTCTTGAGCGAGGCCAAGCCTTCGAGCGAGGCGTCCGCGCGGATGCCTTCGTCGGCATTGTGGCGGCGGGCTTGTCCCTCCTTGTCGGTGACGTCGAGCACGACGATCTCGCGGTCGAAGGCATTGGCCGCGGTGGCGGCGGCGGCCTTGCGGTGGCTGTCGAGCGCGAAGGCATCGAGATCGTCGCGAGTGAAGGCGTAATCGCGGGCGATCATCTCGGCGCCGGTGAACTGGCTGAACTCGGTCACGCCGAAGCGATCCTTGATCGATTGCGGCCACGGGCCGATGCCGATCCCGGCCTGCATCGGCAGGATCACCGGCAGGCCCATCGGGACTCGGGTCATTGATTCGACGCCGGCCGCGATGACGATGTCCTGGACCCCGCTCATCACCGCCTGCGCGGCGAAGTGGACCGCTTGCTGCGAGCTTCCGCACTGGCGGTCGATGGTGACGGCGGGGACGGATTGCGGGAGCGAGGAGGCGAGCACCATGTTGCGACCGACGTGGAAGCTCTGCTCGCCAATCTGGCCGACGCAGCCGACGATGACATCGTCGATCGCCGCCGGGTCGATCCCCGATCGCTGGACGAGCGAGTCAAGCACCGCAGCGCCGAGATCGACCGGGTGCCAGTCGCGCAGGGCGCCGCCACGCTTGCCGCCAGCGGTGCGCAGCGCTTCGACGATATACGCTTGGGCCATGTGATTCTCCTTGAGCCGCCTTCATAGCGCTTGTGGCGGAGAATCAAGTGTTTAGCGCGGGGTGACCTTCTTGGCCTTCAACCGTTCCTCGAGCTCGGAAATTTCCCAATAATCGTTGCGGCTGAACGGCAGCAGGGGTTTGAGCGCGGCGAAGTGAGTCTTGCCGAGATCGCGGCGAAGCGCCTCCAGGCGGTCGAACGCGGCGCCGGCCTCGACCTCGACCTTCGAGACATCGTCGACCTGGTCGTGGAGCGCATCCTCCGCGGTCCAGGCGAGGAAGGTCAGCTGCTCGCAATATTCGCGGATGTTGGTGCCGGTCGCCGGGTCCGACCGGGCGACCAGCGCAGCGATCTTCTTGCCGCTGTCGTCGGCCGGATAGCCGCCCGATTGCCACGCAGCCAGCGCCTGAGCGTGGACCTCGCGTTCCTTGCTCAGCCACTGCTGCGCCTCGACCGCGCCAAAGCGGAACATGCCCATGATCAGGAACGGCGCAATGGCGAGCGTGGCGATCATCGCCAGCATCGGCTGTTCGGGGAACTGGTTGAAGGCGGTGTGAATTGCCACCGCGGCGAGATAGCCGGGGATGAACCAGGCGAAGTTGAAATTAAACTCGGCGACCGAGCCCCGCGTCTCGCGCTCGGCGAATTCGTGGGCGGTGGCGGCGAGCACCGCGACCGCGCTGCCGTGCATCACCGCGGTGCCGAGCCCGCGCACCATCCAGGTGCTCGGCGCGAGATCGGGGAAGCGGGTCAGATAGACGATATTCTCGATCACCGAGAAGCCCGCGCCGATGGCGAAGCCCGAGATCACCGCGTCGAGCTTGAAGCCGATGCGGTTGAAATAGAATAGCCCGACGATCGCCAGTCCCTTGATCGCTTCCTCGACCCACGGCGCGGCGAAGCGGCTGTAATTGGAGTAACCGAGCGGAAGCTGATCGAGGAAAACTCCGCTGATCGGGTAGGCGATCGCGGCCGTAATGCCGCCAAGCGCGAGCAGGCCGAGCGTTTCCCAGGTGGTCATCAACTTGAACACGTCGAGCCAGATGAACATCATCAGCATGACCAGCACCGGGATCAGCGCGATCGACCAATTGGTGAGCTCGAGGATCATCGGTCAAGCCTACATGATTTTGAGCGAAGCGAGCAATTCGGTCTTCTGGTAATGGCCGTCCTCGAACCCGCCAGCGGCGCCGAACGAGAAGATCATCGGCAGGCGGACAGCAACGGTGAAGTTCAAGTCGACCTGGCCGCCGAGGTTCATATAGTTGTGATTGTCGCCGGCCGCGTCGCGGGTCAGCATGGTGCCGGCGAACAGGGCCGGGCGGGCATAGCTCAGGTAGAAACTGGGGGTGCCGAGTTCGGAGAAGCGGATTGGCGGCAGGTTGATCTCGCCGGTCAGCTTGGCATAGCGGCGGGCGTCGATCTGGTCGATTTCGAACCCCGGGAAGCTCTCCACCTCGCGATAGCGTTTCTCGGTCCGGTTATCGACGTAATTGTTGCGGAACGAGCCGAAGTAGAAGCTGCCCAGAGGGCTTCGCGAATCGCCGCCGGCGATCCCGGCATGAGCGTAAATCCATGCCGAGGCGTTGGCGAGCGGCAGCGGAACACCATAATCGAGCCCGACCTGGAGTTTGGGATAGGCTTTGTTCTCGGCAAAATCGGTGCTGGCAATGGCGCGCCAGGCCACGCCTTTCTCATGATCGACCCCGCCCAGCGACTTGCGGGTATTGGTATATTTGACCCCGCCTTCGACCGAAAAGACGTTCTTCGGGCTGGTGACGTTCTGCGCCGAGGGGAGCTGATCGAGTCCGAAATAGGCCGCCGCCGAACCGAAGATGTCGAGCTGTCGCGGAGGATCGTAAATCTTGGTCTTGTTCCAGCTGAGGATGAAGGCGTCGCCCTTGCGACTGCGCTCGACCGGGCCGAACAGATCGTAAAAATCGGCGCCGTTATGCTTATATTCGGCGGTCCAGTTGAGCGTTTTATACTTGAGGCTGGCGTGGAACCGCTCGCCCGAGGGGAGACTGCCGAAGGGCGAAATACTGAAGGTCGCGTCGAACTGGTTGAACTGCATCGGATCTTCGAAATGGAAATAATAACCGGGCGAATATTTGCCCCGGTAGCCCTCGATGATCGGGTAAGCCGCGGCGAGCTTCATCCGCTTGTTCGGGTGATATTTGCCGCGCTCGGTAATCAGTGGCTCGAGGTCGACCCTGGCGGGTGAACCGACTCCCCATTGCTTGAGCTCGGGATGCGTCTTGATGACCCTGGTGCCGAGGAATTCGACCGTGCCGAGGTCGTCGCGCTTTTGCGGGATGATCCGCGACGGGGTCAGGCCGGCGCCGGTATATTCATAGACCAGCATGCTTCCGTCGGGCTGCGGCATCGGGCGGAAGAAGCCGGTCGAGGCGTTGCTGACGACATCATATTTCTGGGTCGCGATGTCGAAGGTAAAGACGTTCGACACGCCGGTGTAATAGGATGTCCCGACCAGCCCCTTGCCGTCGGGGGTGAAGGTGAAACTTTCGGGGGTGGATGGCGGAAGCTCGAGCCGCGCAATTTCCTGCGGCTCGCCGCCCGAAAGCATCGATTCGGTGGTCCACACTCGGACCGACTGCTTGCCGTCGATCCCGCCGAAGCTCGCCGCAATCTGCGTCCCGTCGGGCGAAATGTCGAGATCGAACGGGGTCTGACCATAATCGAAGGTGTGGATCTGGTTGAAGCCGGCATAGGGCTTGGGGATCCGAACGATGGTCGCGAACCCATTCTGGTGGCGGATCCCCCAGATCGTCTTGTCGGCGGGGTTGACGACGATGTCGCCGATCCGCGCATCCTTGAGCAACATCCGTTTCTTGCCGGTATCGACGTCGATCTCGATCACGTCGCGGAAGGCGTAATTGTCGGCGGTGAAGTAGGCTTTTCGGGCATCGGGGTCGAAGGCGAGGCTGGTCACCTTGTAGAGCATCATCCCCTTGATTTCGCTGAGTTTGGTCAGTGCCCCGGTGGCAAGGTCCATCCGCCCGACAAAGCCGATCGTGCCGGGATAGCGGAAGGCTGCAATCAGGCTGTTGGTCTTGGGATCGACGAAGCCGCGGCTGATCGAACCGAGCCCTTTGGGCGACAGATGCGTGACCTCGGTCAGCGGGTAGGTCGAGAGCTTGGCGAGCTGCTCCTTCTGGAAATCATGCTCGAATGCAATCCATTCGGACCAGGCATCGCCCAATTTGCGGCCGAACACCTGTTTGAACTGGGCGGCGTAAAACGCCTTGCTGCCCTCGTCGCGGCGGAGCCACTGGACCACCTTGTCGGGACCATAGGTCAGCGCGAGCCAGGAGTAGAAGCGGGTGCCGTAAAGATAGTCATTGACCCCGACCTGGAAATCGATCGCGGTGCCTTCGGATTCGAGGCCGAGCGGCGAATAGAATCGGTCGTTGTCGCGAACCTTGGCGCGGAACACCATCTCGTCATAGCCGCCCTGCGCGCGGCCGAGCCCGCCCGCCATCC
>JBBRTO010000118.1:0-4333 GCA_038244345.1 Sphingomonadales bacterium
CGCTTGGTCGCGGTTACGACGATTTCCTGTTCGTCGGTATCGGTTCGAGCTGTCTTGGGTGCGGGGGTCGGGGGTGCGGCAGTCGGGGAAGTCGCAGGCTGGTCGGCGGTGGATTGCGCAAAAGCCGGTGAAACAAGTGCACTTGACGCCAAAAACCCGAAGGTCAGCGCGCGGATCGATCGAATGGTCATGTGAGCCCCCACAGCCAGTGTGTGTCGCTATTGCGACAGAGACGGCTGCGGCTGTCAACGGCGAACCGTTATAGACGCCGCTCGAACGCTGCGATTGTGACGTTACCGTTGCAGGAAGGCCGCGGGCGCGTCGGGATAGGCGTCGAGTATCGAGCCCAGCGCCTCCTTGAGCGGGTTAAGAAACGACTCGTAACGCTGCCACTCCTCGGTCGCCTGGCGATAGATCGGCTGCCGCACCTGCTCCGAACTCGCGGTCCTGACTGCCCGCTTGGTCTCGTGGAAGGCAAGGCACGCCGGCTCATAGTCCAGCCCGCAGTGGACCAGCAACGCACGCACTTCGGCCTCGGTATCCTCGACCATCCGTTCGTAAATCACGCGATGAACCTTTCCCGGCAGCACGGTGTCGATATGAGCCATCAATCGGACATAATCGGCATAGTAAGAACCGACGTCAGTCAAATCGTAGGTGAAACCCTGCCCCCGCGCGAAATGCTGGCGGAAGTTGGACAGGCAGCAGCCGAGCGGATGCCGACGCGCGTCGATGATCTTCGCGTTGGGCAAGACGAGCTGGATGAACGGCACGAACAGCCAGTTGTTGGGCAGCTTGTCGACGAAATACGGCCGATCGGTCCGCCGCTGGACCGACGCTCGCTCGAGATATTCCGCGCCAACCGCCGCCCGCTCTGCCTCCGACAGATTAAGCGCGCCCTGCGGATAGCCCTTCACCTTACGCACCAGCATCGGCAAATCGGGCAGCTCGGACGTCCCCTCGACCCGGCTGTGCGACGCTAAAATCTGTTCGACCAAGGTCGATCCGGCACGCGGCATGCCAACGATGAAAATCGGGTCGGGCGCCGCGCAGCCGCCAGTCCGGTCGGCCAGCGCCTCGGCCGTGAAAGCGATAATGGCGCGATCGACCGAGCGGCGAATTTTCTCTCGATCATGGGGCTGGCCCTTGAGACGCAGCGCATTGCCATCGGTATAATAGCTGAACGCGTCCTCCGCCCTGCCCGCGTCATGCATCGCTTTGCCCAACGCGAAGTCGAGATGGAATCGATCCTCGTCGCTGATCCCCGCATCGGCCAGCCCCGCCTCCATCGCTGCCATGTCGGCGGCGTCGAACGTCACCGTTTTCAGATTGGAGAGGCTGAACCATGCCTCGCCAAGGGTCGGGTTCAGCCCAATTGCCTGGCGATAGGCGGCGATGCCGTCGCCCTGCCGCCCGACCGTCTTCAGCATATGGCCATAGCTTAGCCAAACCCGCGGCTGCTTCGGCGCCCGCGCCAGCACCGTTTCGTACAGCGCGATCGCTTCTTCGAAATCGCCCAACCGGGCAACCGTCGCCGCCTTCAAATTGAAGTGGCCCAAGTCCTCGCCATCTTCCTCAAACAGCTGATCGAGCAGCGGCAGCGCCTCCGCCGGCCGCCCCATCCGCCCGAGCACCAGCGCCAGCTGCGCCCGTGCCGCGGTGAACCCTGGCGCAATGTCGACGGCCCGGCGCAGCAGGTGCTCGGCGTCGGACAGGCGCCCGATCCGCCACGCCAGCTCAGCCAGCATGCGGATCGCCTTGGCGTCGAACGGATCCTCCTTGAGGTGCGCCTTGAGCAGCGGCTCGGCGACATTCAGTTGGTTGTCGTGCAGCGCCAGCGCTGCCTCCATCAGGCGGGGGTGCCAGCGCGGCGAAGCATTGGAAAGGTTCGTCGTCACCCGCATCGTCTTGACCGCAAACACCGTCCACGCCAACCCCGCTGAACACTGGACACAATTGTAGAATGAAACTCAGATGATTTATTTCGAAGACATTGGCGGGGACGGCGAACCTCATTTCGAGCGATACCACGGTCGCCCAGCCGCGGACGATCGGCCTTCGCATTGGCTGCAAATTCCAGCCTTGGTCCCGCTGGACTTTGTCGGGGTGGAGTTCGATCCTGCCTGCCTAGATATCCACCGCAAACGCCGCGCGGCGAAGACGCCCGGCGCCGAGCAGGTGTGCCGCCCGATCAATCGCGGCGGCATCGACTAGGGGCACGCTTACGAGTCTTGGCTCGGACCGCTCAAACAGGCATTGGGGCTGGCGCTGGCCGGATGCAATCTGCCGCTCGGCACCTATCGCGACGAGGATGGATAACAAAGATGCTCTACTGGGAAGACATGGAAGTCGGCAGGCAAACCGAATTCGGAAGCTATGACGTGACCCGCGAGGAAGTCCTCGAGTTCGCGCGTAAATATGATCCCCAGCCGTTCCACATCAGCGACGAGGCCGCGGCGAACACCCATTTCGGCCGGATCGCCGCCTCGGGCTGGCACACCGGCGCGATGAGCATGAAGGTCTTGGTCGACGCGATGAGCAAGGTGCCCCAGGCCGACTTGGGTTCGCCCGGGATCGACGATCTGCGTTGGCTCAAACCGGTCTATCCCGGCGACCGGCTGACGGTCCGCGGCAAGATCCTCGACAAGACCCCTTCCCGCTCCAAGCCCGGGCTCGGGACGATCCGCACCCAGACTATCGTTACCAACCAGGATGGCGTCGACGTGATGCGTTACACCTCGATCGTGCTGATGCAGCGGCGGCCTAACGCCTAGTCGCCCTCGAACGCCATCAGGCTGATGGCCTCGACTCCCATTTTGCCGAGCGCCGCAGTCCCGCCGATCGCTGGCAAATCGATGATAAACCTCGCGCCGGCAATTACTCCTCCGGCCCGCCGCACCAGCCGGACCGCAGCTAGCGCCGTCCCGCCGGTGGCGATCAGATCATCGACCACCAGCACTCGGGCGCCCGGCGCGCAGGCATCGACGTGCATCGCCAACCGGTCGGTGCCATATTCGAGCGTATAATCCTCCGCGATGGTCGCGCCGGGCAATTTGCCGTCCTTGCGGATCAGCAGCAATCCCGCGCCGAGCTTGACCGCCAGCGCGCCGCCGATGGCAAAACCGCGCGCCTCGATTGCCGCGACCAGGTCGACCGGCCCGCCCACCGTCGCCGCAAGCGCATCGACCGCACCGGCCAGGCCGGCGCGGTCGAGCAATAACGTGGTGATGTCGCGAAACTCGATCCCGGGCTTAGGAAAGTCCGGGATCGTGCGGATCAGCGCCTTCAGTGCGTCGGCGCTGTCCGTCACCGGCATCGGCTTATTCCAGCATCCCGGCCTTGCGCGATGCACGCTTGCGCTTGGCCTTGTTTGCGGGATCGAGCGGCCCGATCGGGGCCACCTTGCGTTTCGCCTCGGCCCAGATGCTCTGGTAGCTCAAATAGCCGAGGATCGTCGCGAACAGCAGGAAGATCACCACCACCAGGCCGGTGCGATGGCGGTTCTCCAGCTTCGGCTCTGCGGTCCACACCAGAAATGCGGAAACGTCCCTGGCCATCTGGTCGACCGTCGACTTGGGCGATCCCTCGCCATAGCTGACCTGGCCTTCGCTGGTCAGCGGCGGCGGCATCGCCAGGTTCAAATTGGCGAAATAGGGGTTGTAATATAACCCGTTGGGGGTCTTCGCAGTCGGGAATTGCTTGAGCAATGCCGCCGGCTGCGCCTGATATCCGGTAAGCAGCGAATAAACATAGCTCGGGCCACCCTCGCGCGCCTTGGTCATCAGCGACAGATCGGGCGGAAGCGCATTGCGGTTCGCGGCGCGCGCCGCGGTCTCGTTGGGATATGGCGAGGGGAAATGATCCGCCGGGGTCGCCTTGCGGGTCGACGCTTCGCCGGTGTCGGGATTGATCGACGGAACCTCGATCTTCCAGAAATTGCCCGATCCGGCATAGGCCTTGATCTGGCTATCCTTGTAGCCGAGGGCGGCGAGGTCGGCGAACGATACCCTTGTCAGCCCGTGGCACGCCGAGCAGACCTCGGTGTACACCTGCAGCCCGCGTTGTAGCTGCGCCCGGTCGAACTTTCCGAACGGCCCGTTCGATTCAAGGTCGAGCTCTCTCGCCTCGCGGTGGAAGGTGGCTTCCGCGGTCGGCTCGGGCGGCGCACTGATGTAGCCGCTGACCGTCCCGTAAAGGGCGATTAGCAGGACCCCCACGAAGCCGATGCCGATAATTCGGGCAATCCAACGGATCATGAACCTATGTCCTCTCAGTTCGCCGGCGCGGTCTGGCCGAGCGGCGCCGATTCCTGTTGCTCGCCATGCAGCGCCGA
>JBBRTO010000119.1:0-4089 GCA_038244345.1 Sphingomonadales bacterium
GATCTCGCGGCGTCCGGTTTCGTCGGGCACCCCGACGACGATTTCGCGGTCGAACCGGCCCGGCCGGCGAAGCGCCTCGTCGATCGCCTCGGGCCGGTTGGTCGCGGCGATGACCACCAGGTTCTGCCGCGGCTCAATCCCGTCCATCAAGGTCAGCAACTGCGCGACCAGCCGTTTCTCGGCCTCGCCGCTGACCTGGCTGCGCTTGGGAGCGATCGAGTCGATCTCGTCGATGAAAATGATCGACGGCGCGGCCTTGGCCGCTTCCGCGAAAATGTCGCGCAATCGCTTTTCGCTCTCGCCGTATGCCGATCCCATGATTTCAGGGCCGGCGATGTGGAAGAATTGCGCGTCGCTTTCGTTGGCCACCGCCTTGGCCAGTCGGGTCTTTCCGGTGCCGGGCGGGCCGTGGAGCAAAACTCCCTTGGGCGGATCGACTCCGAGCCGCTGGAAAAGCTCCGGGTGACGCAGCGGCAATTCGACCATCTCGCGCAGCGCATCGACCGTCTCGCGCATCCCGCCAAGGTCGTCATAGGTCACATCGGCGCGACGCTCGCCGGCTTTCTCGGTATGTTCGGGAAGTAGCTCGACCACGGTCTCGGGCGCGATATGGACGATCCCGCGCGGAGTCGCGGAAACGATCGTCATCCGTACTTCCTGCAGCGAGAAGGCGGGCGCGTTGAGCAATTGCCGGATATTCTCCGGCATGTCGGCGGTCGATTTTTGGTGGCCCAAAGTCGCGACCGTATCACCCGCGGTCAGCGGACGTCCGAGGAAGCTCCGCTTGAGCGCCTCGGCCGAACCCTGCAGCCGGACATTGTCCTTGGCCGGGGCGAAGACGACGCGGGTGGCGGGCTTGGACTTGGCCTTGCGCACCTGGACGAAGTCCGAGCTTCCGACCCCGGCATTGGCGCGCTGCAGCCCGTCGAGGCGGATGATGTCGAGCCCATGGTCGTCGTCATAGGGGCGGATTGCGCGCGCTGCGGTCGATCTTTTGCCGATGATTTCGATCACGTCGCCTTCGTCGATCCCCAGAGCCCGCATCGCCGCGGTTGGCAATCGGGCGATCCCGCGGCCGCCCTCGGCCGGGTTGAGAATCGCCACCTGCAGGCGTTGCGTGTCGGTTTCGGCTTCCGCCATCGATCATCCTCTTGTCGCTTGCATCATCCCCCAACGCACGTCAGTTGGCCGAACACGGCAACCGGCGTCTGGGTTCAATATGGCAGCCGTTGCAATGAAAAAAAGGCCGGGCGTCGCCGCCCGGCCTGAAGTTGTTTGGAGAGGATGCCTCGAAAGGCTCCAACAATATTGCACCGCAGCATTCGCTTCGCAAGTGCAAAATAACGAGCAGGTGAGCTTTTCTCATCGAAACCTCGATCAATGTGATAGGTGAGGCGTTGCCCAGGAGGGGATTCGCGTCAGTGGAGCGACGACTTTCAGCGATCATGGCCGCCGATGTGGTCGGGTACAGCCGCCTGATGGGCGGCGACGAGGTCGGTACGCTGACCGCGCTCAAGCTGCATCGCGCGGAGATGATCGATCCGGCAATCGCCAGCCACCAGGGGCGGATCGTCAAGCTGACCGGCGACGGCATGCTGGTCGAATTCCCAAGCGTGGTCAGCGCGGTCGAATGCGCCACCCATGTCCAGCGCGAGATGCGCAGCCGCAACGCCGACGTTGCTCAGGATCGGCGGATCGAATTCCGCATCGGGGTCAACCTCGGCGATGTGATCGTCGATGACGACGATATCTTCGGCGACGGGGTCAATGTCGCGGCGCGTCTCGAAGGGGTCGCCAAGCCCGGCGGGATCGCGGTGTCGAGCGCGGTGCGCGACAATATCGGCAACAAGCTCGACCTCATCTTCGAGGATATGGGCGACCAGGACCTGAAGAATATCGAATTCCCGGTGCGCGCTTACAACGTGGTGATCGTCGACGCTGCGCCGCAGCAAGCCGAAGTCGCTCAGCCCGTGGCGGAAGCCGACAAGCCGTCGATCGCGGTGCTGCCGTTCAACAATATGTCGGGCGACCCCGAGCAGGAATATTTCAGCGACGGAATCACCGAGGACATCATCACCGATTTGTCCAAGGTCAGCGGGCTGTTCGTGATCGGCCGTAATACCAGCTTCACCTTCAAGGGAAAGGCGGTCCAGATTCCCGATGTCGCGGCGCAACTCGGGGTCAAGTTCGTACTCGAAGGCAGCGTTCGCAAGGCCGGGCAGCGGGTCCGCGTCACCGGCCAGCTGATCGATGGCACCACCGGCGGCCACATCTGGGCCGATCGCTTCGACCGCGATTTGACCGACATTTTCGCGATCCAGGACGAGATCACCCAGACGATCGTCGAACAATTGAAAATCAAGCTCCTGCCGAAGGAGAAAAAGGCCATCGCTTTGGCCCCGACGAGCAACGTCGAGGCCTATAATTATTATCTCAAAGGACGGCAGTTCTTCTTTAACTCGACCCGCGTGCTGCTGCGCTTGGCACGGCAGATGTTCGCCAAGGCGGCCGAGCTCGATCCGCTTTATGCCCGCGCCTATGCCGGCATGGCGATCTGCGATGCGCGGCTTGAGAACTGGTATCGCGAAGACATCGATCCGGCGAGCATTATCGCTGCTGCCGACAAGGCTATCTCGCTCGATCCGACGCTTGCCGAAGCGCATGTCGCGCGCGGCGTTGCGCTCGCCAACCGCCGCGAATTTGCTGAGGCCATTTTATCGTTCGAACGCGCGCTGGCGGTCGATCCCAATAGCTTCGACGCCCATCTCGCTTTCGCCCGCTTCCGTGTCACCCAAGGCGAGCTCGACCAATCGGTGCCGCTGTTCAAAGGCGCGGTGGAACGTGACCGGGACGATTGGCAGTCGCCGCTATTACTCGATTCCGTTCTAGTCGCGCTCGGTCGCACCGATGAAGCCGAGCATTTCGCTCGCCTCGGAATCCGGCGCGCTGAAGAAGCGCTCCGTCTCCATCCCGAAAACTCGCGCCCCGCCCAGCTTGGAGCGCCGACCCTCGCCCGCCTCGGCGAACGCGAGCGCGCGGGCGACTGGCTCGAACGGGCGATGTTCATCGATCCCGACGACCCGATCGTCGCCTACAATGCGGCCTGCACTTACGCCCAGCTGGGCGATACGGAGAAAGCCTTCGTCTCGCTCAACAAGTGGGCGGCGAACAGCGGCAGTGAGATGGAGATGTGGCTGGAGACCGACAATGATCTCGACGACCTCCGCCCCGACCCGCGCTTCAAGGCAATCGTCGACATGCTCAGGCAGCGGCGGGCGGTCGCTTAGTCTTTAATTGCCCCGGTGATCTTGCGCAGCAGCGAGCGCGGCATGAACCGGTGAGCCTGCGCGACGACCTTGTTGGCGATCCCCGGAATGGCGACCGCGCGGCCAGCGTTGAGCGCCTTCAATCCCAGCGCCACGACATCCTCGGATCGCGCGCTCATCCTGTCGAACGCGCCATTGCCCTTGAACCCCGCGACCTCGCCGAATTCGGTCTTGGTCGGACCGGGGCAAAGCGCGGTCACCCTGACGCCGGCCTTGGCCACCTCCTCGTGCAGCGCTTCGCTGAACGACAAGACGAACGCCTTGGTCGCGAAATAGACCGCCATTCCGGGGCCGGGCTGGAATGCCGCGGTCGACGCAATGTTGAGGATTGCTCCCGACTTGCGCTCGATCATCCCGGGCAGCACCGCATGGCACAGCTCGACCAACGTTCCGATATTGAGGTCGATCATCGCCCGCTGCCTCGCCCCGTCGAGCTTGGCGAACTGGCCCCACAGCCCGAAGCCCGCATTGTTGATCAACGTCTCGACATGCTCGCCGTGCGACTCGAGATCTTCCATCATCTTCGACGCAGCGTCCGGCTGAGAGAGATCGAGCACCACCGCCCGCGCCTTGCCCAGCTCGCCCGCCAGCGCTTGCAGCTCCTTGCGCCGCCGCGCGACCAGCACCAGCGTCTCGCCCCGCGCGGCGCATTGCCGAGCGAAATCCGCGCCGAGCCCGGCCGATGCGCCGGTGATCAGGGTGACGATCTGGGTCAGCCGACGCTCGCCTTGACGATGCTGCCGGGGTTGCGCACCGGCTCGCC
>JBBRTO010000120.1:0-3831 GCA_038244345.1 Sphingomonadales bacterium
CGACCCGGACGCGGTGCCCAACGGTATCGCCTTCGATAAGGCCACCGGGCGGCTGTTCGTGACCGGCAAGAACTGGCCTTTGCTGTTCCAGATCAGGCTTCCGGCGGCGCACTGACCTGAGTGTTTATGCCGCTTCTGCAAGCAGCGCCTTGGCTTCCGCCCCGGTCCAGTCGAGATCGCCGGTGAACCGCCACACTTCCTTGCCCGCCGAATCGTAGAGGATCGTGGTCGGCATCACCTGCACCCCGAGCGCGCTGGTCAGCGCCATGTCGGGATCGCGGTAGGCAGCGAACTTGCCGATCTTTTTCTCGGCGAGAAAGGCGTCGACCGAGCCCTTTGGCGCCGCATCCTGGCTGACCGCGATCACCCCGAGCTTGCCATCGGCGGACTGCGCGGCCTCGAGCTTGCCGAGCGTCGGCAATTCCTTGACGCACGGCGCGCACCAGCTGGCCCACAGATTGACCAGCACCGGGACGCCCTTGAAGCTGGCGATGTTGATGTCGCCGCCATCGGGGTTTTTGAACTTGGCGACGGGCGCCAACTCGCCCTTGTGGCTTCGGTCGACGCCCTTGCCGCTGACGGAGGCATCGGCATCATTGGCGGCTTGCGCTTGAGGCGCCTCGGCCTTTTGCCTATCGCAGCCGGCGGCAAGCAGGCCGATGAGGAGCAAGACGATTAGCCGCGGCGATTCTGGCACTGGCAACTCCAATCCAATGTGGGGCGGGCGCTTTGCGGGCGGCCCGGCCGCGGTGATGCGTGAGATCAATGCCTCGATCGCGGTCGACAAAAGGCTATGGCGCGAGGATATCGCCGCGTCAAAGGCGCATGCCGCGATGCTTGGGCGTCAGGACATCCTGACCGGTGAGGAAGCGCAGGCAATCATCGCGGGCCTCGATAGCGTCGCCGCCGAATATGCCGACGGAAAGATGGTCGAGGATCCCGCGCTCGAGGACATTCACATGCATGTCGAGCATCGGCTGACCGAGTTGATCGGCCCGGTGGCGGGCAAGCTCCACACCGCGCGGTCGCGCAACGACCAGGTGGCGACCGATTTCAAACTGTTCGTTCGCGGCGCGATCGACCAGGCGATGGCCGCGATCGACGCGCTCGAGGACGCGCTGCTGACCCGCGCCGAGGAGCATGTTTCGACGGTGATGCCGGGCTTCACGCACCTCCAGTCGGGCCAGCCGGTGACGCTTGGGCATCACCTGATGGCCTATGTCGCGATGCTGGCGCGCGATCGAAGCCGCTTTGCCGACGCGCGCATCCGAATGAACGAATCGCCTTTGGGCAGCGCGGCGCTGGCGGGGACCGGGTTCGACCTCGATCGCGGTTCGGTGGCGGCGGCGCTTGGCTTCGACCGGCCCACCGCCAACAGCCTGGACGCAGTGAGCGATCGCGATTTCGTGGTCGATTATCTCCACGCCGCGGCGCTGAGCTCGGTCCACCTGTCGCGGCTGGCGGAGGAGATCATCCTGTGGGCGAGCCCGATGTTCGGGTTCGTGAAGTTGCCCGATGCATGGTCGACGGGAAGCTCGATCATGCCCAACAAGCGCAACCCCGATGCGGCGGAATTGGTCAGAGGTCACACTGCGAGCATCATATCAAACCTGGTTTCATTATTGGTGCTGCTCAAGGGCCTGCCGCTGGCATATTCCAAGGATTTACAAGAGGATAAGCCCCCCTTGTTCGCCGCACACGACCATTTGACCTTGAGTCTGGCGGCGATGGCGGGGATGATCGCCGACCTCGTCTTCGTGCCCGAAAAGATGCGCGCCGCGGCCGCCGCCGGCCACGCCACCGCGACCGATCTCGCCGACTGGCTGGCGGGCGAAGCGGGGGTGCCGTTCCGCGAGGCGCATCACATCGCCGGAAGCGCGGTCGCGGCGGCCGAGAAAGTCGGCAAGGCGCTCGATGAGCTGAGCCTCGATCAACTGCAGGCGGTCGACCCGCGGATCGGCGCGGCGGCATTGCCCCGGCTGTCGGTCGAAGCCTCGGTCGACTCGCGAACCTCGACTGGCGGGACGGCGCCGATCAGGGTAGCAGAAGCAATCGCGGCCGTCCGGGCGGCGCGGCGGAGCAAGTGATGAAGCGTTTCCTGATCCTCGTCGCTGCCTTGGCACTGACCGGCTGCGGCACCCTCGGCCCGCTCAAGCCGCCGCCGGGCGAGTCGCTTCCGGTCAAGCCGGCGATGGCGCAGATCGCCCCGACCGCCGAGGAATTGCTGACCCCGCCGGCCAACGCTCACCCCGAGCGGGTCGACGAAATATTGAAGAAGTCAGTGCCGCGCAAAGCCGACCGGTTCGACCTGCCTCCGCCCGACGGCGGCGCCGCGCCGCTGCCCGACACCGGGGAACCGAGCTCGTCCGAGAAGCCCGCCGTGAGCCCGCCCAAATGACGATCCGCAGAGTTCGAAAAGCCGTCTTCCCGGTCGCCGGGCTCGGCACGCGCTTGCTGCCCGCGACCAAGTCGGCGCCGAAGGAAATGCTGACGATCGTCGACAAGCCGCTGATCCAATATGCAGTCGAGGAGGCGCGCGCGGCGGGGATCGAACAGATGATCTTCGTCACCGGCCGCGGCAAGGGCGCGTTAGAGGATCATTTCGACGTCGGTTTCGAGCTTGAGACGACCATGCGCGCTCGCGGCAAGAGCCTTCATGCGCTCGAGGCGGCGCGCACCGGCTTCGGCGAAATCGTCAGCGTCCGCCAGCAGCAGCCGTTGGGGCTTGGCCATGCGGTATGGTGTGCCCGGCATATCACCGGCGACGAGCCGTTCGCGGTATTGCTGCCCGACGACCTGATGGCGGGGTCGCCCGGCGCGCTGAAACAGATGGTCGATGCCTATAACGAGCTCGGCGGCAACATCGTCTGCGCCGAGCAAGTCGCGCCCGATCGAACCGCGAGCTACGGGATCATCACCCCGGGCGAGCGCTCCGGCAATCGCACCGAGGTGCTCGGCCTGGTCGAAAAACCCGCCCCCGTCGACGCGCCGTCGCGCCTCGGCGTGATCGGCCGCTATATCCTCCAGCCCGAAGTGATGGCGATCCTCGACGCGCAAGGTCCCGGATCGGGCGGCGAAATCCAGCTGACCGACGCGATGGCCAAACTAATCGGCACCCAGGCTTTTCACGCGGTAACGGTGGACGCAGTGCGCCACGATTGCGGGGATAAGTTGGGGTTCGTGCTGGCCAATCTGGCGCTTGGGCTGGACGATCCGGAGATTGGCTTTGCGGTTCGTTCCGCAATTGCGTCATTGCGAGCGTAGCGAAGCAATTCAGTTTATTCTTGCTTCGCTGGATTGCCGCGTCGCCTTCGGCTCCTCGCAATGACAGCGACCGGTGGAAACGCGCTGTTACGCCTCCAACTCGATATCCCAATAGAGATAATCGCGCCAGCTGCGGTGGAGATAGTTGGGCGGGAAGCTTCGGCCGTGATCTTGCAATTGCCAGCTGGTCGGGCGGATCGGATCACGGTGGATGTGCATGTTGGCCTGGCGCGGGGTGCGGCCGCCTTTCTTGAGGTTGCACGGGGCGCAGGCGGTGGCGACATTCTCCCACGTCGTCCGCCCGCCCTGCGCGCGAGGGACGACATGGTCGAAGGTCAATTCGCGATGACTGCCGCAATAAACGCACAGGAATCGATCGCGCAGGAACAGGTTGAACCGGGTGAAGGCGGGATATTCGTTGGGCCGGACGAACGAGCGAAGCGCGATTACCGACGGGAGTTTGAGCGTGTGCGTCGGGCTGTGCACCTCGCGGTCGTAATGCGCGACGACATCGACCCGTTCGAGGAACATCGCCTTGACCGCGGTCTGCCACGGCCACAGCGACAG
>JBBRTO010000121.1:0-3750 GCA_038244345.1 Sphingomonadales bacterium
CCGATCCCGATCCGCTTTGTCGAGCGGCGCGGCGCGATCGGCGGTGTGGTGCTTCGCAATATCATCATGCCCGATCTCGACATGGTCCTGATCATGACCTCGAACCGCGCCGAGGCAGACGCCGAATTTGGCGAAATCTGGCAACAGCGCGGAGTGTCGCATGATGTGCTGGCGGCGGCGATTTGCCCAAAGGTCGCCACATGACCAGCCCCCTTCGCCTTGGCGTCAATATCGATCATGTCGCGACCATCCGGAATGCGCGCGGGGGGATGCATCCCGATCCGTTGCGCGCCGCGCTGGCGGCGGCGGCGGCGGGGGCGGACGGGATCACCGCCCACCTGCGCGAGGACCGGCGGCACATCACCGACGGGGATATCGATCGGCTGATGGAAATCGACCTGCCCCTCAATCTCGAAATGGCGGCGACCGAGGAAATGCTGGCGATCGCGCTCGCCCACAAGCCGCACGCCGTGTGTCTCGTCCCTGAGAAGCGCGAGGAGCGGACCACCGAGGGCGGGCTCGACGCTGCGGCGCAGTTCGAGGCTCTCCGTCCGTTCGTCGACCGGCTCCAGTCTGCGGGCATCCGAACCAGCCTGTTCATCGAACCCAGCGAGCGGCAGGTCGACGCCGCGTTGCGCCTTGGTGCCCCGGTGGTCGAGTTCCACACCGGGCGTTTTGCCCATGTCGCGGGCGGGGAAGCGGTGACCGAGTTGAAGCGAATCGCCGACATGGCCGCGCTCGCCACCAAGAATGGGGTCGAGTCGCACGCCGGCCACGGCCTGACCTTCGACAATGTCGCCCCGATCGCCGCAATCCCCCAGCTCGCTGAACTCAACATCGGCCATTTTCTGGTGGGGGAAGCGATCTTCACTGGGCTCGAAGCCAGCGTGAATCGGATGCGGTCGCTGATGGACGCGGCGCGTTGATCATCGGCCTCGGCTCTGACCTGTGCAATATCGAGCGGATCCAGGCGTCGCTCGACCGCTTTGGCGACCGCTTCCTCAATCGCGTTTTCACCGACGTCGAGCGCGCCAAGGCCGCTCGCCGGCCGTTCACCGCCGCTGGGACCCTGGCCAAGCGCTTCGCCGCCAAGGAGGCGTTTTCCAAGGCGGTCGGCACCGGCTTCAAGCGCGGCGTGTATATGAAGGACATCGGCGTCACCAACGCGCCCTCGGGGGCGCCGACGCTTGCATTGACCGGCGGGGCCATGGCGCGGCTTGACGCGATAACCCCGGCGGGCCACGTCCTCACCGTCCATTTGACGATGACCGACGACCATCCCTGGGCGCAGGCGTTCGTCGTCATCGAAGCCTTGAAACTGGAGCCTTAAGTTGAGCGAGACCGACACCATTCCGGCGGGCCAGCCCGTCCCGCAACCCGCGACCGACCCGGCCAGGCCAGTCACGCCCGAAGCCAAGGGCTCGGCCATGTGGCGCGAAATCAAGGGACTGTTCTGGGTGCTGCTCGCGGTGCTCGCCTTCCA
This sequence comes from Sphingomonadales bacterium, assembly GCA_038244345.1. Lineage (GTDB taxonomy): Bacteria > Pseudomonadota > Alphaproteobacteria > Sphingomonadales > Sphingomonadaceae > Sphingomicrobium. The sequence continues at coordinate 1,484 of JBBRTO010000121.1, forward strand.
CAGCTTCATCGCCAAGCCGTTCTACATCCCGTCGGAATCGATGATGCCGGGGCTGCTCAAGGGCGACCGGCTGGTGGTCAGCAAATATCCGTTCGGCTGGTCCTACGTCTCGCCGACCATCCCCAATCCGGCGGCGATCTTCCGCAGCCTGGTGCTTCGCAGCGGCGAGCCGTGGGGGATCACCTTGCCGTTCATGAACGGCCGCGTGCTCGGCCACCTTCCCCAGCGCGGCGACGTCGTCATCGTCACCCCGCCGGGATCGAACGAGGATTATATCAAGCGCGTCATCGGCCTTCCCGGCGATACGATCGAGGTGCGCGGCGGGAGGTTGTTCATCAATGGGCTCGCGGTGAAGTCGCAAGCCCGCGCGCCGGCGATCGTCCCGATCGATGCCAACATGCCGTGTGGCAACGATCCCGACCCGATGCACCGCGACTATGCCCTGATGGAGCATGTCGTCGCCACGCCGGGCGGTACCAAGTGCGCGCTTCCGATCGTCCGCGAAACCCTTCCCAACGGAGTAACCTTCGACACCGTCGAACTCGACCAGAGCCAGGGCGACGATTATCCAGCGACCATGGTTCCGGCCGATCATCTGTTCCTGATGGGCGACAATCGCGACCGCAGCGCCGACAGCCGAGTCGCTTTGTCGGATCTTGGGCTCGGCGGCCCGGTGCCGTTCGAGAATATCGGCGGCCGCGCCGAGTTCATCACTTTCTCGCTCGACGGGACGACCCAACTGACCAATCCGGCGAGCTGGTTGAGCGCCTTCCGCTCGGGCCGCGCGGGAACCTCGCTTCGCGCCGCGGCGGCGCCGGCGGCCAAGCATTGAGCACGCGCGCCCCACGCAAGAAAATCGCCAAGGCCGATGGTCACATCGAGCAGCCCGGGCCGACCGAATTCCACGACGCCCGACTGATCGCCGAGGCCAAGCGCGCCGCGATCTGGCTCGGCATGGCGTTGCTGCTGGTCGGCGTGGTGGTCCTCGCCCAGCCGATCATGCTGATCATCGGCGGGCTGGTATTCTCGGTGATCCTCGATGGCGGCGCTCGGCTGCTCGGGCGGGTGCTTCCGATCCGCCGCGGCTGGCGGCTGGCAATCGTCGCGCTGGCCGGGTTCGGCTTCATCGCCTGGACTTTTTATTATGCCGGGACGACGCTCGCGACGCAGGCCGAGGCGCTGCGCGTTGTGGTCACCGCGCAGGTCAATCACCTGCTCGCCATCGCCGAGAATCTCGGGCTGTTGCCGAAGGGCGGGCCGGTCGATTTGTCGACCCAGGTGATGGGCGGAGTCGGGCGGCTGACCAGCGCGGTCGGATCGGCGCTCGGCGCCCTGACCTCGATGATCATGATCATGGTGATCGGCGTCTTCATCGCTGTCGAACCGCATCTCTACGATCGCGGCGTGGCGTGGATGCTTCCGGTCAAGCATCGCACCAATTTCTACGAGCTTAGCAACCGCGTCGGCTTCACCTTGCGCCGGCTGATGTTCGGGCGGGTGATCGGCATGGCCTTTGAGGGCGTGTTCACCTTCCTCATGCTGTGGGCCGGCGGGGTGCCGATGGCGGCCTTGCTCGGCCTGATCACCGGATTGCTTGCCTTTCTCCCCAACATCGGCGCGATCGTCTCGGGTTTGCTGATGGTCGCGGTCGGCTTTTCGGCGGGGACGGGGACCGGCCTGTGGGCGATCTTCGTCTATTTCTTCGTCCAGAATGTCGATGGCTATCTGGTGGTGCCCTACATCGCCCGGCGCACCGTCAAGCTCGCGCCCGCGGTGGTGCTCGCGGCCCAGCTCATCTTCGGCGCCTTGTTCGGCATCCTGGGATTGTTGCTGGCCGACCCGATAATCGCCTCGGCCAAGGTCGCGCTCGAGGAATTCAGCAAGCGCGGGGAGGATAAAGCCTAAAGTGGCTGCCCTGGCGGCGGACCTGCCTCTGGCGGCGCTTCACCCTGCGGCATCTCGCCCTGCGGCGCGCTTCCCGGGGGCGGCATCATCATCGCCGCATTGCGGACGATCTGCTTGACCGTCACATCGAATTCGATGTCGCTGTTGGGCGGGATCTTGCCGTCGCCAGCGCCAGCCGCGCCATAGGCCAGGGCTGATGGGATGCGGATCTTGTACGATCCGCCTTCCTGCATCTTCTGCAATGCTTCGCCGAAGCCGGGGATGACCTGGCCGGGGATCATTCCCGCTGGCCCGCGGCCCTTGGTCGTGTCGAACACCGTGCCGTCCATTAGCCGGCCTTCATATTCCAGGATCGCGCCGTC
>JBBRTO010000122.1:0-3574 GCA_038244345.1 Sphingomonadales bacterium
CGGGGCGTACGGTCTCACCGCCAGTCCGCAAGCCTTCCTCAGCCAGACCGCAGCACAGGAAATGATGGTCTAGATCCTCCCAGGCACGGGGAGGGGGACCAGTGGAACATGGTGGAGGGGGTTCTCCGCAGCAATCAATAATTCGCTTCGACGAAATACAGCCCGTGGGGCGGCGCATTGAGCCCCAGCGCGGTGCGATCCTTCGCTTCCAGCGCTACCAACATGTCATGCGGCGACCATTTGCCGATCCCCACCAGCCCGAGGCAACCGGTGATTGAGCGCACCTGGTGATGCAGGAAGCTCCGCGCGCCCGCGTGGATGTGGATTTCCTCGCCGCCACGCACCACCGATAGGCCGTCGAGCGTCTTGACCGGGCTGGCCGACTGGCAATGGGCCGAGCGAAAGGTGGTGAAATCATGCGTCCCCACGAGATGCGCCGCCGCCTCGGCCATCGCCGCTTCGTCCATCTCCTTGGCGATATGCCACACCCGCCCGCGATCCACCGCTGGCGGGGCGCGGCGATTGAGGATCCGATACAGATAGCGTCGCCCGGTGCACGAAAAGCGCGCGTGCCAGTCGTCGGCCACCGTCTCGACGCCAAGGATCGACACCGGATCGGGCCGGATCAGCGCATTGATCCCCTCTCGCAGGCGATGCGGGGTGATTGCGCGCGCGATATCGACATGCGCCGCCATCCCGAGCCCATGGACCCCGGCATCGGTCCGCCCCGCGCCATGGACGGTCACCGCCTCGCCAGTCATCTGGTTGATCGCGCGCTCGATCGCCGCCTGGACCGAGGGATCGTCAACCTGCCGCTGCCAGCCAAAGAACGACCCGCCGTCATATTCGACAATCATTTTCCAGCGAGTCACGACAGCCGCGTCCCTACCGGCACGGCAAAACCGCGTAGCAATTCGTCGATCGACATGGGCGACTTGCCGGCACGCTGGACGACGAGCGGCCGAAGCGCGCCCTCGCTGCACGCAATCAGCATCCGATTGTCGAGTAGCGTTCCCGGCGCCCCCGATCCCTCGACCGCTTCCGCCGCAAGCAATTTGACCCGCTCTTCCGCAATTTCGAACCACGCGCCGGGGAAGGGAGCCAGCCCCTGAACCAGCCGCTGCAATTCGCTCGCAGGGCGAGACCAGCCAATCCGCGTCTCATCCTTCAAAATCTTGGCGGCATAGGTGATGCCCTCGGTAGGCTGTGGGACCAGCGGCAAGGCGTTTAGCCTGCCGAGCACCTCAATCATCACTTTTGCGCCAAGTTTCGCTATTTCTTCGGTTAGTTGCCCGGCATCCTTGCGATCGATTCTTACTTTCCGCGTCAGCAGCATGGGACCCGTATCGAGCCCGGCTTCCATCTGCATGATCGTCACCCCGGTCACTTCATCCCCCGCCATGATCGCGCGCTGGACGGGTGCCGCGCCGCGCCATCGCGGCAGCAGCGATCCATGGACGTTGAGACACCCGAACACCGGCGCATCGAGCACCGCCTGCGGCAGGATCAGCCCATAAGCCGCAACCACCCCGACATCGGCATCAAGCGCCGCGAAATCCGCCTGCGCTTCGCTTCCCTTCAGGCTGGTCGGTGACCGCACCTCGATCCCCAGCGACTCGGCTCGCACTTGCACCGCGGTCGGTCGCAACGCCTTGCCCCGCCCGGCAGCGCGCGGCGGCTGGCAGTAAGCCGCGACCACCTCATGCCCAGCCGCCACCAACGCATCGAGCGTCGGCACCGCAAACTCCGGCGACCCCATGAAAATCACGCGCATGGTCAGCGCCTATGGCCGGTCTTCTGCCTCCCGCCAACCGTCTTGCGCGCTCCGCATATCCACCTATGTCTCCCCCATGGCTTCGCACCAGATCGACGCGCTGACCCAGGCGCTTGCCCGGCTCCCCGGGCTGGGGCCGCGTTCGGCTCGGCGCGCGGTGCTGCACTTGATGAAGAAACGCGAGGGTTCGCTCGAACCGTTGCTCGCCGCCTTGCAGTCGGTCGCGGCCAGCCTTTCGACCTGCTCGACCTGTGGCAATCTCGACACCAGCGATCCGTGCGCGATCTGCACCGACCCGCGCCGCGACGACAAGAGCCTGTGCGTGGTCGAGGAAGTCGCCGATCTGTGGGCGCTCGACCGTTCACGATTGTTCCCCGGCCGCTACCACGTGCTTGGCGGCCGATTGTCGGCGCTCGAAGGCATTCGCCCCGAGGATCTCGGCATCGACCGGCTGGTCGCGCGGGTCGCCGCCGGCGGGATCGACGAGGTGGTGCTCGCGATGAACGCCACGCTCGAAGGCCAGACCACCGCGCATTTTCTCGCCGAGCGGCTCGACAAATATCCGATCCGCCTGACCCAGCTCGCCCACGGACTGCCGGTCGGCGGCGAGCTCGACTATCTCGACGAGGGCACGCTCGCCCAGGCCTTGCGCGCCCGCCGACCGGTCGCTTGAACCCTTTGTCGTGAAAGCCTAAATCGCCCCCATGGCCCTGCTTCGCATCTACGAGACTCCCGATCCCATGCTCCGCCAGATCTCGACCCCGATCGAGAGCGTCGACGACGAGCTTCGCGCGCTGATCGCTGACATGTTCGAGACGATGTACGACGCGCCCGGGATCGGCCTCGCCGCGGTCCAGGTCGGGGTGCCCAGGCGGTTGCTGGTGATGGACCTCCAGGAACCGTCGGATCCCGAGGATGAGAACAGCCGCCCGGTCAAGGAACCGCGCGTGTTCATCAACCCCGAGATCTTGAGCCATTCCGACAGTGCGGTGCCCTACACCGAGGGCTGCCTGTCGGTCCCCGATCAATATGCCGAGGTGCTTCGCCCCGACCACATCCGCGCCCGCTGGCTCGATCAGCACGGCACTGCGCACGAGGAAGATCTCGACGGCCTGCTCGCCATCTGCCTCCAGCACGAGATGGACCATCTCGAGGGCGTGTTGTTCATCGACCATCTGTCGAAATTGAAGCGCGACATGGTCCTCAAGAAGCTCGCCAAGGCGCGCCGCGAACGCGGGTCGCTCGCGGTCTAATTCCTCTCCATCCGGCATGGATGGGGAGGGGAACCATGTTTAGCTCAGGCTAGCCGCCGCCTTGCGGCAATCCTCGGCGCATTCGCGGCAGATTTGCGCACACAATTTGCAATGCTCCATGTCATGCTTCTCGCACTCGGCGGCGCACGCCTCGCACATCCGCGCGCACAGCTCGAGCAATTCGCGAAGCATCGGCTGGTCGTCGCCGGTCTGGCGGAGCCCGAGCCGGGCGGTCGCCTCGCAAATGTCTGAGCAATCCATGCACAGCCGGATGCACTGCGTCATGTCCATCGCCTCTGCCATGCACGCATCGGCGCAGCTGGCGCACATCTTCGCGCAGTACATCAAATGATGCACCGCATCGCCGAGCGCCTGGTTGCCGCTGGGGTTGGGGTGAAGCGAAATCATCTTGCGAATGGACATGGATTCTCCTGTTTCCCGTTCAACCGCAGCTTGGCGCGGATGTTCCGCTTGAGCAAGCGCGGCGCGAGGGCTAGGTTCGCATTTCGTTCCGCTTGAGGAGAGTGCGTTGGACTCGACTACAATC
>JBBRTO010000123.1:0-3361 GCA_038244345.1 Sphingomonadales bacterium
TCAAGCGAACGATCACCATTCCCTTATCGCGGCCGACGACCTGGACATAGGTGCCAGCGGCGCGGGCGATCTGTCCACCCTTGCCGGGCTTGAGCTCGACATTGTGGACGATGGTGCCGACCGGCATCTGGCCGACTTCCATCGCGTTGCCCGGCTTCACGTCGACCTTCTTACCAGCGACGACACTGTCGCCCGGCGCGAGGCGCTGCGGAGCGAGGATATAAGCCTGCTCGCCGCCTTCGTAATTGATCAGCGCGATGAACGCCGAACGGTTGGGATCATATTCGATCCGCTCGACCGTCGCGGCAGTGTCCCAGGTACGACGCTTGAAGTCGATGATCCGGTACTTCTGCTTGTGCCCGCCCGCGATCCCGCGGCTGGTCACATGGCCCTTGTTATTGCGGCCACCGGTCTTGCGCTTGCCTTCGGTCAACGCCTTGACCGGCTTGCCCTTCCACAGCGACGACTTGTCGACCAGGATGAGCCCGCGGCGTGCCGGCGATGTCGGCTTATATGCTTTCAATGCCATGGCTTAGATTCCGCTCGTGATATCGATCGTCTGGCCTTCAGCCAGGGTCACGATAGCTTTCTTGACGTCGGACCGCTTGTACGGCGTGCCCTTCCATTTCTTGGTCTTGCCCTTGGTGACCATGGTGTTGACGTTGGTCACGCTGACATTGAACAATGCCTCGACCGCGGCCTTGATCTCGGGCTTGGAAGCGGTTCCGGCGACCTTGAACACCACCGCGTTAAAGTCCGACAACATGGTCGACTTCTCGGTGATGTGCGGGGCCAGGACCACGTCGTAATGGCGGATATCGACCGCCTTTGCTGCGGGCTTCTTAGCCATTGAACCGGGCCTCCAGTTTTTCGACCGCGGCGCGGGTCAGGACCAGCGTTTCGTGGCGCATGATGTCATAGACATTGGCGCCGACCGCGGGGATCAGGTTGATGCCGTGCAGGTTTGCCGAAGCACGGGCGAAACCGACGTTCAACGCGTCACCGTCCATGACGAGGACGGTCTTGCCGAAGCCCAGCTTGCCGATCTTGGCCTCGAGCGCCTGGGTCTTGGCGCCCTCCCCCATGTCGAGATTGTCGACGATCATCAGATTGCCGCCCATCGCCTTCGACGACAGCGCCATCTTCAGGCCGAGCGCGCGAACCTTTTTGTTGAGGCCGAGCGTGAACATGCGAACCCGCGGGCCATGGGCCTTGCCGCCGCCGATGAAGATCGGGGCGCGGCGATCGCCGTGGCGAGCCGTACCGCCGCCCTTCTGGCGACCGAACTTCTTGCCGGTGCGGTTGACGTCCGAGCGCTCGCGAGCGCCACGGGCCAGGCCGCGCCGGTTGGCGAGCTGCCATGTCACCACGCGATGGAGAATGTCGGCGCGCGGCTCGACGCCGAACACGGCATCGTCGAGCTGGATATCGCCGCCAGCCTTGGCATCGAGGGTCTGAACCTTGACCTTCATGGCTTAGCCTTCCTTGCTGTCGTCGGCAGCGGGGGTATCGCCCGCGCCATCCGAACCGGCATCGTTGTTTTCGGCAGCAGCCTCGGCAGCGGCGTCGGCGGCTTCCGCCTCGACCATACCGGCTTCCTGCTGGGCGGCGATGGCGGCGACTTCGTCGTCACCGGGCAGCGCCGGAATTTCGTGGACCGCGCCGTCATCGACCAGGCCCGCTGGGGCATGTTCGGACTCGTCAATCTTGGCTTTCTTGTCGAACAGCCCGGCCGGATATGGCGCGTTCTCGTTCATCGGCAGCTTCACCGCGTCGTAAATCTTGAGCCAGCCGCCCTTCGATCCGGGCACCGAGCCCTTGACGAAGATCAGCCCGCGAGCAGCGTCCGTGCGGACAATCTCGAGGTTCTGCTGGGTGCGGTTCTTGGCGCCCATGTGGCCGGCCATCTTCTTGTTCTTGAACACTCGACCCGGATCCTGACGCTGCCCGGTCGAGCCGAGCGCGCGGTGAGAGACCGAGACGCCGTGGGTGGCGCGCATGCCGCCGAAGCCCCAGCGTTTCATGCCGCCCTGGAAGCCCTTGCCCTGGGTGACGCCTTGGATGTCGACCAATTGGCCGGCAATGAAATGGTCGGCCGAGATGGTCGCGCCGAGTTCGAGCAGCGCATCTTCATCGACCCGGAATTCGACGATCTTGGCCTTCGGCTCGACCTTGGCCTTGCCGAACGCGCCGCGCTGCGGCTTGGCGACGTTCTTCGCCTTCGCCGTGCCCGCGCCAAGCGCGACCGCGGTGTAGCCGTCCCTGTTTTTCTCGCGAATAGCGACGACCTGCACATCTTCCAGCTGAAGGACGGTAACCGGCACGTGCCGACCGTCTGCCTGGAACAAGCGGGTCATCCCCATTTTCTTCGCGATCACGCCAGTGCGCATGATCAAATGCTCCTCAACAGAGGCCCACGAACCGAGATTGGCTCGCGGGCGTGCAGCCCAATGATATGATGCGTGCCCCGCTGGGCTATTCCCGCCTGTGAAGGCAGGATGCGGGGGACGCAGGCCGGGTGTCCCGAAGGACCTTCCGCGGTATCCCTTGTCAGTGCCCGGCAGGATCGCTCGATAAGCAAGTCAACCGCCGTGCGCAGGCCCTTAGGCCAGTTTGATCTCCACGTCCACACCCGCAGCGAGATCGAGCTTCATTAAAGCATCGACCGTCTGCGGGGTCGGCTGAACGATGTCCAGCAGGCGCTTATAGGTGCGCACCTCGAACTGCTCGCGCGACTTCTTATCGACGTGCGGCGAACGATTGACCGTGAACTTCTCGATACGCGTCGGCAGCGGAATGGGACCGCGAATGAGTGCACCCGTACGACGAGCCGTATCGGCGATGTCGCCCGTGGCTTGATCAAGCACACGATGATCGAACGCCTTCAGGCGAATCCGGATGTTCTGCGTTTCCATGTCCACTACCGATGCGAAAGAGCCAAACCCGTCCCCGCCAAGGCGGTTGGGGCAACAAAAAAACGGGGATCAACGGCGCGCTGGCCTGCCAGGCCTCAACGCCACCTTACCCGTGAAAACTGGAGTAGGCGCCCGGTCGATCCCCGTCAGGGAATCACCCGAGCGCCCGCCCTATATTACTTCGAGATCGAACCGACAACCCCCGCGCCGACCGTACGGCCGCCTTCGCGAATGGCGAAGCGCAGGCCCGGATCCATCGCGATCGGAGCGATCAGCTTGACTTCAAGCGTGACGTTATCGCCCGGCATCACCATTTCGGTGCCTTCCGGCAACACCACTTCGCCCGTCACGTCGGTCGTACGGAAGTAGAATTGCGGACGGTAGTTGGCGAAGAACGGCGTGTGACGGCCGCCCTCGTCCTTCGACAGGACGTAGATTTCCGCCGA
>JBBRTO010000124.1:0-3054 GCA_038244345.1 Sphingomonadales bacterium
GTGACTTCCTCGCGCAATTCGGGGCTCAGCCGCTGCCTTCGCCAGCGATTGCGCATCGCCACCGCGACCGCTTTCTTGGCCTCGGTCTGCCCGACGATATGCTCGTCGAGCGCGGCGACGATCGCCTTGGGGGTGAGATTGTCGTTCATGGGCCGACCTCTTCGATCGTCAGTCGGTCGTTGGTGAACACGCACACCTCGGCGGCGATCGCCATTGCCCGGCGCGCGAGCTTCTCGGGGTCGGGTTCGTAGTCGGCCAGCGCCTTGGCTGCAGCGAGCGCATAATTGCCGCCGCTGCCGATTGCGGCGATGGCGTTGCCGTCAGTGCCCTCGGGCTCGAGCACGTCGCCGTTGCCGGTCAGGATCAGCATCGTCTCGGCATCGGCGACGATCATCATCGCCTCCAGATTGCGCAAATATTTGTCGGTTCGCCAATCCTTGGCCAGTTCGACCGCGGCGCGCAGCAACTGGCCGCGGCTCGCCTCGAGCTTCTTTTCCAGCCGCTCGAACAGGGTAAATGCATCCGCGGTTGCCCCGGCGAACCCGCCGATCACGCTTCCGTCCTTGCCTAGCCGCCGCACTTTCTTGGCGTTGGGCTTGATGATCGTATTGCCCAGGCTGACCTGGCCGTCGCCCGCGATAACGGTGCGTCCGCCCGATTTGACCCCGAGGATCGTGGTGCCGTGATAGTGTTCCAACTCGCGCTCCCGCTCTTGACCTCCAAGATGTGGGAAGCGGGTGCGGCGACCGCAAGCGTCAGCCCTCGGGCAGCGCTTTCTCGACGCGACGGTCGGGCACCAGCCACATCAAGGCGTTAAAAGCATAGATTATGACTGCGACCCACACCCAGACGAACGCCAGCGGGATAGCGATAAGATACAGGATGAAGGAGACGAGCTCTTTTTTCTTTGACCCCAGGGCGACGTCGAGCGCCGACTGTCCGGGTTCGGCTGCGATCAGTGCGCGCTCGATCAACAGATAACCGATCGAGGCCATGGTCAGGATCAGGCCATAAGCCGCGACCGGCATCGGGCTGATCTGAGCCTCGCCCACCCAGCGGATCACGTACGGCACCAGGCTGAGCCAGAACAACAAGAACAGATTGGCCAGCAGCACGCGGCCATCGACGCGCTTGGCGAGGTGGAACATGTGATGGTGGTTGACCCAGAAAATGCCGACGTTGACGAAGCTCAGCGCATAGGCACCGAACAAGGGCAGCTCGGGCTTGAGCGCGGCCAATGTGGTGCCGCGCGGCACCGGCAACTCGAGCACCATGATGGTGATGATGATCGCGATCACCCCGTCGGTGAACGCGCTCAGCCGATCGGGTTTCATGATCGCTGGCGATTGGCTCATCGATCGTGGATATCGAGGAAAGCAATGCTGTCGGCAAGCGCCGGGGTCGATCCGCGGAACGCCGGGGACAGCGATTTCACCGTGTCGACGTGGCTTTTTCCCGGATACAACCGAAGCTCGACCGGCGCGCCGAGCGCCTTCAACTTCGCCGCCAGCCGCTCGCTGTTATAGGGTCGGACCACGGTGTCGGCGGTACCGTGGATCAGCAGCATCGGCGGCGCATCGGCCCGCGCGAAACTGATCGGCTGGGTTTCGGCCGGGCGCGGCCATTGGCCCAGCGCATCGCGTCCGCGCACCTCGGTGAACGGGTAGAAATCATATGGCCCCGACAGCAAGGCCGCGGCGCGGATGGACTTGGGATCGACCCCGACGGCGGTGAGATAATGCCGGTCGAGGGTCAGCATCGCGGCGATGTACGACCCCGCCGAATGGCCGGCGAGGCTGATCCGCGCGGGGTCGCCGCCATATTCAGCGGCATGGTCGCGCGCCCATTTCACCGCCAGCGCTCCATCCTCGATGAAGGCCGGGAAGCGGACCTGCGGCACCAGCCGGTAATCGGGGACGATTGCGATATAGCCGCGCGCGGCGAAGGCCCGGCCGGCAAAGGCATAGTCGCCCCGCTCCCCATCGACCCAGCCGCCGCCGTAGTAGAATATCACCACCGGCAGCTTCGACCCGGCGGGCAATTTCGCGGGGACATAGACGTCGAGTTTCTGCCTGGGATCGCTCCCGAACGACGCCCCGCGAAGCGCGGTCCGAACCCCGCCATCACCGGCGATCCGGCTGATCGAGTTAAGCAGGCCCGCGGGCGAGCAGGCCACCAGCGCGAGCAAGGCGAGCCCGGCCCCGCCGAGAAACAGCGAGCGACGGCGAGTGACGGAGCGGCGCGATGATCTGGTCATTGCCGCTCAATGCCCCGCGCGCCGAAGAGGGTCCAATCTTATCCCGCCGCTTATCCCGCCAGGCTTATTCCATCAGCCGGGCGAGCCAGCCGCGCCGGGCGCGTTTCACCGCCCCGCTATCGCGCGCTTCGCAGCGCTCGACGATCCCGACCGCGTCTCGGGTGCGGCCATTGGCTTCGTCGAGCTTGCCGGTCTGGGCATCGGCAAAGGCGACCCAGTCGCCGACCGTCAGCCCCTCGGGCAGCGGCGCGGCCGCGACTCCGGCGCGCCACTCAATGGGGAGCAGGGCGGCGCAACCGGCACCGCTCATTGTCACGATAGGCGGGCCGGCGGCACAGCCCGCCAAGGCCGGCATCGCGCACAGCAGGATCGATCGGCATTTCGGCACCCTTGGCATGATGAATCTCCATTTCATTGTCGCGGGTCATTTGGTCGGATACTTGCTCGCGGCGCGCGGCGGCGCCGACCGTTGCCACCGCATCTTCCCCGCTCCGGCTCGCGGCACGGGCCTGTTCCTCGCCGAGCCGGGCCCGGGCTTGTTCGCGGTGCAGCTTGTGGCACGTCGCTGGCCCCGCAAGCGCAATCAGCAGGATTAATCCAGCGAGCGCGATCCACGCAGCGAAACGGCGGGCGAGATCAGCGAGGATCATTATCGCCCTCCCCGCCCGCGGCCTCGAAGCTGGCGCCGAACGCGCTGCCCTTGACGCTCCGCCGGTTGATCGCGAGCCCAAGGCTCAGCAGGATTGCGCCGATGATCGCCAGCAGCCCGTAATTGCTGGTGGCGAGCGCTCGGATCA
>JBBRTO010000125.1:0-2889 GCA_038244345.1 Sphingomonadales bacterium
CAGCCCGAGCGGTTTGGCGATGCGATCACGGACCAGGCGGGCGAAAGGCTTGCCGCTGATTCTTTCCAGAATCGCGCCGAGCATGATGAAATCGCAGTCGCCATAATGGAATTCGGCCGGCGGCGGCCGATTGGTCGGTCCTTCGCAGAACGATCGGCCGGTCTGTGGATCGCCCGGGGGCACGAGGTAGAAAGTCTGCCAATCATCGAGACCCTTCGGGCTGTCTTCGGTGCGAGGAAGGCCGGAAATATGCTGCATCAGAATGCGCGGGGTGATCCGGTCGGCAAATGGCGCTTTGCTGTCGGGCAAATACATCTTGATCGGCGTGTCGAGGTTGAGCCGACCGGCCGCGACTTCCTGCATCGCGATGGTCGCGGCCCATTGCTTGGTCACCGACGCATAACGCCAGGTCTGGCCCAAGCGGTGTTGCGGACCGCCAGCGGGATTGATCGGCCCGAACGCCCGTTCATAGACGATGCGGTCGCCCTTGCCGATCAGGACCGTCCCCGCCATGCCGGCAGCGTCGAGCACATGGCTGACCCGATCGGGCGCGATCGGTGGCGGCGCAGTGCGCGGCGGATTGGCCTGCACCCCAGCCATCGCAAGTGCGGCGGCGAGGAAATAATGGATCATGCCGCGCGGCTCCCTGGCTTCATCGCCGGGATCGCCGCTAGTTCAGGCGGCAAATCATCCGCTGCATAAGTCGGGACGTCGATCCGGATTAGCGGGGTGAACGGCACGCCGAGCTCGACCGTCCCGCCCGAGCGATCGACCAGCGAGGCGGCAGCGATGACCTTGGCGCCGGTCGCCTCGATCGCGACTATCGCCTCCTTCGACGACAGCCCAGTGGTGACGACGTCCTCGACCAGCAGCACCTTGGCCCCCGCCTCGAGCGCGAACCCGCGGCGGAGTTGGAAGGCGCCGTCGGGCCGCTCGACGAACATCGCCGTAACGCCGAGCGCGCGGCCCATCTCATGGCCGATGATCACCCCGCCCATCGCCGGGGAGACGACCGTGTCGATCGACTGGCGCAGGTCATCGGGCAGTTTGGCGGCGAGCGCTCGGGCAAGCTTTTCGGCACGTTTCGGGTCCATCAGCACCCGCGCGCATTGCAAATAGCGCGGACTGCGCAGGCCCGAGGACAGGATGAAATGCCCTTCGAGCAGCGCATAAGCGTTACGGAATTCGGCCAATATCTCGTCGTCGGTCATGCCCGTCCCTTATGCCTTGTGATCCGCCAGTTAGTCGCCTCAAGACAATGCATCAACCGCCCTTGAGAGGCGCGCAACCCGCGCCTATAAGGCCGCCGATTCCACTGGTCCGCCAATGATGGCGGATCGGTCCAGCAACCCAAGGTTCGGGGCGAGAATGAAACTCATCGGTTGGGCGATTGCCCTTTCAGCTGCGGCATTGAGTCCGGTAGCGGGGACTCCAGCAGCGGCTGCCGCTCCGCAAGTCACCGCCGTTGCGGCCACTCCTGAAGCGGCAAGCCCCGCGCCGGCGACCAGCATGGGTGAGCAGATTGCCAACACCAGCGCCGCGCCGACCGCGCCGGCGGTTGCGACCATCGCGCCGACCCCGGGGATCGGCATGCCCGACGGGCGGCTCGGCATCCAGGACCAGGTCACCGACCTTGGCAATCGCGCCAAATCGTTCCACAACGGCCCGCTGCTCATAATGTGCTTTGTGATCAGCATGTTCGTTCTGCTGCTGCTCGGTTACACGATGTTCAAGTTCCGCCGCGGCGCCAACCCGACACCGTCGCGCAACAGCCATAATACCGTGCTCGAAGTGGTCTGGACCCTGGTCCCGGTGCTGGTTCTGGTGGCGATCGCCATCCCCTCGATCCGGCTACTCGCGGCGCAATATTCGCCGCCCCCGGCCGACCTCACGATCAAGGTCATCGGCCACCAATGGTATTGGTCGTATCAATATCCCGACAATGGCGGGGTCGAGATCGTTTCGAACATCCTCAAGGAGCAGAAGGACGTGAAGCCGGGCGAGCGCTATCGCACCGATGCCGACGGCCCGCCGATGCTCGCCGCCGACGAGCGGCTGGTGATCCCGGTCAACAAGGTGGTGAAGTTCCTGATCACCTCCGAAGACGTGATCCACAGCTTCGCCGTCCCGGCGTTCTGGACCAAGATGGACGCCAACCCGGGGCGAATCAACGAAACTTGGGTGAAGGTGACTCGGCCCGGCGTCTATTTCGGCCAATGTTCGGAACTGTGCGGCGCTCGACACGGCTATATGCCAATCGCGGTTGAAGTGTTGCCGCAAGCCGAGTTCGATGCCTGGCTGGCGTCAAAGGGCGGAACGCCGAAGGGCGCCAAGCCCGCCACCACCGCGGCTCCGGCGGCAACCGCGGCTGCCCCGGCGCCCGACAAAGCGGCGATCGAACAGCCCAAACTCACCCAGCCCGTAACGGCCCAGAATTAAGCGGAAGCGACCAATATCATGAGCACTATCCCCGCCAACGCTCAAGCGCTCAAGGCCCACGGCAACGCCGAGCCACACGCGCATCATGACGCCGACCACAAGCCGGGCTTCTTCGCCCGCTGGTTCATGTCGACCAACCACAAGGACATCGGAACGCTCTATCTGATCTTCGCGATCGTCGCGGGGATTATCGGCGGCGGAATCTCGGGAATCATGCGCGCCGAGCTTGCCCAGCCGGGGATTCAGATTCTCACGCAAGGCTGGCCGCTCGGGGCCGGCGCGGGCGCCAATTTCGACGAAGCGCTGCATCACTGGAACGTGCTGATCACCGCGCACGGGCTGATCATGGTGTTCTTCATGGTCATGCCGGCGATGATCGGCGGCTTCGGCAACTGGTTCGTACCGATCATGATCGGCGCGCCAGACATGGCCTTCCCGCGGATGAACAAC
>JBBRTO010000126.1:0-2885 GCA_038244345.1 Sphingomonadales bacterium
ATCGCCGACGCCAATGACGAAGCCCAGTTCGCCGAGCTCTATACCTTGGGCGAGCTGACCAGGATCGCCTGGGAGCACGACGTCCAGGTGATGATCGAGGGCCCCGGCCACGTGCCGATGCACAAGATCAAGGAGAATATGGAGAGGCAGCTCGAGGTGTGCGGCGAAGCGCCCTTCTACACGCTTGGCCCGCTGACCACCGACATCGCGCCCGGCTACGACCACATCACCAGCGGCATCGGCGCGGCGATGATCGGCTGGTTCGGCACCGCGATGCTGTGCTACGTCACCCCCAAGGAGCATCTTGGGCTGCCCGACCGCGACGATGTCAAGGTCGGCGTCGTCACCTACAAGCTCGCCGCCCACGCCGCCGATCTCGCCAAGGGTCACCCCGCCGCGCGGTTGAGGGACGACGCGCTGTCACGCGCCCGCTTCGACTTCCGCTGGCGCGACCAGTTCAACCTGTCGCTCGACCCCGACACCGCCGAACAATATCACGACCAGACCCTGCCGGCGGAGGGCGCCAAGACCGCCCACTTCTGCAGCATGTGCGGGCCGAAGTTCTGCTCGATGAAGATCAGCGCGGAAGTCCGCGAGTTCGCGCGCCTCAACCCCTCTCCCCTCGAGGGAGCGCCTGGAAGCGGACTGTCTGGGGGACAGTCCAACCCAGCCGCTGGCAACTCGCCTGCGGCGAGCGGGGTGAGGGAGAGTCCGGTCAAGCAACCAATGGCGGTCGAGGAAGTGGAAGCCGGAATGGCCGAAATGAGCAAGCGCTTCCACGACGAAGGCGGCGAGATTTACCTGCCAGCGGCAGGCTGAAATGGCCGTATATTACCAGCGTATTGGTGAAGCGCTTTGGAGGCGTGACGCAGGCGGCCGCGATTGCCGATGGCGAGGGACTTCGGCGCAACCGAAGAATCGGCTAGCTGGAGCGCCGCGCCGCCGAAACCAGCGCTGCATCTAGCGCCTGCAAAAACCGGCTTCGGTCGGCCTTGGTGAACGGCGCCGGGCCGCCGGTCACTCCGGCGCCGCTGCGCAAATCGGCCATGATCGCGCGGGTCGCGATCGCACCGCCGATGCTGGCGCTGGTGAACGGTTTGCCGTTGTTGCCGATGACCGCCGCGCCGGCCTTCAAACAGCGGTCGGCGAGGAGGATGTCGGCGGTGACGACCACGCTCCCCGGCGCTGCTCGCCCGGCGATCCAGTCGTCGGCGGCGTCAAAGCCATCGCCGACCACTTGCCGTTCGATCAGCGGATGATCGGGCACCCGGATGGGGCTGTTGCTGACGATCGACACCGGCACGCCTCGCCGCCATGCGACCTTGTAGATTTCGTCTTTGACCGGGCAGGCGTCGGCATCGACCAATATTCGCACCACGCTCACCGGCCGCGTCGATTCAGCGGTCACCGGCGACAACAACGGCGCCAGCGCAAGGGCTCAATTCTTGAAATTCTCGAGCCCGCGGACGACCCCTTCCTTCTGCGACGGGTTCGACGCGTTCTGCTTCTTGGGCTTTTCCGCTTTCGGCTTGCGGACTTCGCGGTTCGATTTCTTTTGTCCCTTGGCCATGACTCGCTCCTGTCGGTGGGGCGGGATGCCCGGCCGCGATCCTACACCAGCCCCAGCCGGACGGAAACTGCAGCCACGCTCTTCGCCCGGAGCGAGGCCTTGCGACTAACGCTTGAGCGCTTTGACCGCGGCCAGCGTCTTGGCCACATGTTCGCTCCAGTCGAGGTCCGAATGGACCATGACGATGCGTCCCGAACGGTCGATGACATAGCTTGTGCGGTTGGTCATTCCGACCAAGGGCAGCGCGACGTTATAGGCCTTGATGATCGGCTTGGTCGCGGTCGCGACGGGGAAGGCGTTGCGGCAAGCCTCGACCGAAAATTTCTGAAGCGTCGGCAAATCGTCGGCCGACATGCCGATGACGTGCGCGCCCATTTTCTGGAAGTCGGCGCTTGCTTCGCTGAAGGCATGAGCCTCGAGCGTGCAGCCTTTGGTGAACGCCTTGGGATAAAAATAGAGGACCACCGGGCCCTTCTTGAGCTCGTCCGACAGGCGCAGTTTGAACGGCTTGCCGGCAAGCGCTCCGGTGGTTGCGAAATCGGGCGCCCTGGCGCCGACCTTGAGCGCCGCCCAGGCGGGACTTGCGGAGAGAATTGCGGAACAGGCCAGGCCGATCAGAAACTTGCGCATCGCGGGCGACTCCTTCGCCCGGCGGTCTAGACCAGCGCGTTGTTGCGCACCAGCCCGCACCAGCCCGCGGCGGCGCGACGATCAACGCCGCGATCAACGCTGCGGAGCGAGCCAGCCGATGAGGAGGTAGAACAGGATCATGATCGGGCCGGTGATCAGGGTCGCGGCGACCAAGCCGAGGCGGATGATCAATGGATCGATGCCGGTCATGTCGGCGGCGCCGGCGGCGACTCCGAGGACCTTGGCGTCCTGGCGGTTGAGAAGAAAGCGGTTGGTCATTGAATGTCCCTCGAAAACGATCGGCGAAGTCAGGCGATCGGCAGCGACGTCGCGGCCGACACGAACAGCATCGCGGTGATGAAGGCGCCAGCAAAGACGGTGGCGTTGTGACGAGCGTTGAACAGCGAAAAAGTCATGGTCATTCCCCTTGATGTCTAATCAGCGGAACCAGTGATTGGATCCGTACTGTTGACAATGCATGGGGTGTGCCAATTGGGAATTATCTAGCGTTTTCAATGATAGAGCTAGGCGAGCTAGATCATAACGTTTATAGATATTTCATCAAATGTGGGAAAATCCACCAACTTCTTCGCCGTACCCGAGCCGCTGTGCCCATTGTAACAAGACCGGCAGGACCGGCTCAAGTTCAGCCTGGTACCGCCGCCAGCGCCCACTTGGCGCCTTG
>JBBRTO010000127.1:0-2824 GCA_038244345.1 Sphingomonadales bacterium
AAACTCCACCGTTCCTGCGCTTTCATATTTCACTGCCTTGGCCAGGGCCACGGCTTGCTCGCCCATCGCCTTGCGCGTGGCGTCGCTGATGAAGGGACTGGGCGCCTCTTCGATCACCTTCTGGTGACGCCGCTGGATCGAGCATTCGCGCTCGCCCAAATATAGGATTTTGCCATGCTGGTCGCCGAGTATTTGGATCTCGATATGGCGCGGGTTCTCGATGAATTTCTCGATGAACACCCGGTCGTCGCCAAAGCTTGCCAGCCCCTCACGCTTGGTCGCCTCGAACCCCTCGCGCACATCCTTCTCGGAGTAAGCCAGCCGCATCCCCTTGCCGCCGCCGCCGGCCGACGCCTTCATCATCACCGGATAGCCGATCTCGCCCGCGATCCGCACCGCCTCGTCGGTATCGGCAATCTCGCCAAGATAGCCCGGTACGACCGACACCCCCGCCGCCTTGGCGAGCTTCTTCGATTCGATCTTGTCGCCCATCGCCGCGATCGCCTTTGGCGGCGGCCCGATAAACACGATCCCCGCCTCGGCCAGCGCCGTCGCGAAACTCTCGCGCTCAGACAAGAAGCCATAGCCCGGATGCACCGCTTCCGCGCCGGTCGCCTTGCACGCGTCGATGATCAGCTCGGCCTTGAGATAGCTCTCCGCGGCGGGCGCGGGCCCAATCCGCACAGACTCATCGGCCATCCTCACATGGGGAGCGCGAGCATCCGCATCCGAATAAACCGCAACCGTCTTGATCCCCATCGCCTTGGCGGTGCGGATCACGCGGCAGGCGATTTCACCACGGTTGGCGATCAGGATTTTCTTGAACATCAATCTACCAGCAATTTCAGTTGTTCCGTGCGAGCCTTGCTAAGCTCCTCCTTACAAGAATTCGCTAGGTCCAGCTGCGTCGAGTTCCCACCGCGCGCATCGAGGCTGACTAGCAAGCAATGCTGATCTCGAAAGCGCAGCCATGCGCGTTGAGCGGCGACGAGCGTATCTTCAAAGGAGGGCGCCCGGTCAGCCTTGCGATCAATCTGCTTGTCGCGATCCCGCATGGCCTTGAGTACCAATTTCCATTCCTCGTTCATTTCCAGATCAACACGCTTGAAGTCCCGATAACTGCAAACAGCTATTTCCCATCCGAATTTCGGACTGGCGCAGTCCGGCTGCTGTGCGGAAGCGGCAATAAGAAGTGCGGCAATCATTCCTGTGATCCTCCAACCGGCGGCTTGTTGTGCCCGAGCAGCCGCAGCACCTCGTCCGCAGCGTCCGCCAAATTGGTCCCCGGCCCGAAGATCGCCTGCACCCCCGCCGCGCGGAGCATCGCATAATCCTGCGCCGGGATGACCCCGCCTGCGACGACCTTGATGTCCGCCGCGCCGAGGTCCTTCAGCGCGCCGATCAGCTCGGGGATCAACGTCTTGTGCCCCGCCGCCAATGACGACGCGCCGACCACATCGACCTTCTCCGCCACCGCCAGTTCGGCCGCCTCACGCGGGGTCTGGAACAATGGCCCGGCGATAATCTCGAAGCCCAAGTCGCCGAATGCCGACGACACCAGGTTGGCCCCGCGATCATGCCCGTCCTGCCCCATCTTGGCGACCAGCATCCGCGGTTTGCGCCCCAAGCGCTGCGCCACCGCAACCGTTCCCGCGATCGCCTCGTCCCAGCGCACGTCGTCACGCGTCTTGCCATAGATCCCGCTGACCGGATGCGGCGTGGTTGCATAGCGCCCGAACGCCCGTTCAAGCGCGTCCGAAATTTCGCCGAGCGAGGCGCGGGCGCGTGCTGCATCCACGGCAAGCGCCAACAAATTCGATCCTCCCCGGGACGGGGAGGTGGCGTCGCGAAGCGATGACGGAGGGGGTTCTCCACGCGAGCCGCCCCCACCACCATGCTTCGCATGGTCCCCCTCCCCGTTCCGGGGAGGATTTTTGGCCGCAGCCTCCAACGAATCCAACGCCGCATTCACCCGCGCCTCATCGCGCGACTTCCGCATCATCTCCAGCCGCGCAATCTGTCCGGCGCGGACCTTGGCATTATCGACCTCGAGAATATCCAGCTCGGCCTCTTCCGCCAGCCGATACCGGTTCACCCCGACGATCACCGTCTCGCCAATATCCACCTTCGCAGCGCGCGCCGCCGCCGCTTCCTCGATCCGCATCTTGGGCAGCCCGTCGGCGACCGCTTTGGTCATCCCGCCATGCGCTTCGACCTCGTCGATCAGCGCCTGCGCTTTCACTTCCAACTCGCGGGTCAAAGCCTCGACATACCAGCTTCCGCCCAGCGGATCGGCGACCGCGGTGACGCCACTTTCCTCGGCCAAAATAAGCTGCGTATTCCTTGCGATCCGCGCCGAAAAATCGGTCGGCAGCGCCATTGCCTCGTCGAAACTGTTGGTGTGGAGCGACTGCGTGCCCCCAAGCACCGCCGCCAGCGCCTCCACAGTAGTGCGCACGACATTATTGTACGGGTCCTGCTCGGTCAGCGACACGCCGCTCGTCTGGCAGTGAGTCCGCAGCAGCTTCGACTTCTCCGATTGCGCGCCAAGCCCAGTTATGATCCGGGCCCACAGGGTGCGCGCCGCACGCAATTTCGCGACCTCCATGAACAGGTTCATGCCGATCCCGAAGAAGAAGCTCAACCGCGGCGCGAACCCGTCGACATCGAGCCCCGCGCCCTGTGCCGCGCGCACATAGGCCATCCCGTCGGCGAGCGTGTACGCCAGCTCCTGCACCGCGGTCGCCCCGGCCTCGTGCATGTGATAGCCCGAAATCGAGATCGAATTGAACTTGGGCATTTCGCGCGACGTGTAGGCAATGAT
>JBBRTO010000128.1:0-2696 GCA_038244345.1 Sphingomonadales bacterium
ACGATGTCCAGGCTATCGGCGCCCAGATCGTCGATGAAGCTCGCTTCTTCGGTGACCTTTTCGGCGTCGACACCAAGATGCTCGACGACGATTTTCTTCACCCGATCAGCGGTCTCGCTCATGTGGACTTTCCTTCCTGTTAGACTTGGACGCTGCCCTAGCCGCGCCGCGCTCGCCCCGCAAGTGGGACAAGTCGCGCTCGACGGCTCAACCCCGCACGCTTATCGCTAGTTCCGATGCGCCGCGTTCGACCGCTCACGACCGGGGAAATTGCCCTCGCCCGATCGATCTTCGGATCGTCGGTCGACTATGACCGAGTGCGGATCATCCGCGGTCGGTGGTGGCCGTTCCAGCCACGCGGAATCGTCATGGCGCCAACCGGCAATATCCACTTCCATCCCGCCGATCCGCACTGGTCGGAAGATTTCGCCGGCGAAACGCTGTCGCTCCAGGGGCTGTTCATCCACGAGATGACCCACGTCTGGCAGTCGCAGAAGCGCGGCCGTTTCTATTTGCCGCTGATGCGCCATCCCTTCTGCCGCTACAGCTACCAGTTGCAGGAGGGACGCCGCTTCGATCGGTACGGGCTCGAGCAGCAGGCCGAGATTGTCCGTCACATTTTCCTCGCCGATCGCGGCATCGCCTTGGCCCAGGTCCCGATTCGCCAGCTGTTGCCGTTCGAGCGCGCCTAACCGGGCTTTTTCGCGACCCCGACCAGCGCCGGGCGGAGCAGCCGATCCTTCATCACATAGCCGGCCTGCATTTCCTCGATGATCGTGCCAGGCTCTTCCGCGCTCGGGATTTCGATCATCGCCTGGTGGCGGTGCGGGTCGAGCGGCAGGCCTTTTGACGCCACTCGTTCGACTCCGTTGCGGGCAAACACCGATTCCAGCTCGCGCGCGGTGGCCTCAATCCCGGCAAGGAAATTGGCGGCCGTCTGGTCGGCGCGGAGTTCGTCGCTGACCGCGGCCAGCGCGCGATCGATATGGTCCTTGATCGCCAGCATGTCGCGAGCAAAGCCGGCGGCGGCATAGGTTCGCGCGTCGGCCATCTCCTTTTCCAGGCGGCGGCGCGTGTTCTGCTGCTCCGCGGCGGCGTAGAGCGCCTTCGAATTGGCCTCCTCCAGCGCCTTCTCAAGCTCGCTTACCCGGTCGTGCTCGGCCAGCTCGGGCGAGTTGGCCGCGGTCTGCTCGCGGATTTCCTCGGCCTCGTCATGATAGTCGTTTTCGTTATCGTTCATGCCATCCATCTCGTCAGTGCTTGCGCCGTAAAATCAACCATGGGGACCACTCGGGCATAGTTCAACCGGGTCGGCCCGATTACGCCGACCACGCCGACCACCCGATCGTCGCTGTCGCGATAGGGCGCGGCGATAACGCTCGAGCCCGACAAAGCGAACATCCGGTTTTCCGCGCCGATGAAGATCCGGCACCCGTCGCCGTCGCGCGCGCCCTCTAGCAACCGGGCGATTTCCTGCCGGTCCTCGAGCTCGCCGAGCAGTTTGCGGACCCGCTCGAGATCCTCCGCCGCCGACTGGTCGATCAAATTTGCCTGGCCCCGCACGATCAGCACCGGGCGCTGTGTCGCGTCCTTGCTCCAGCTGGCGAAACCCGAGGCGACCAGTTCGGCCGCCGCGCCGTCGATCGCCTCGCGCCGCTCGGCGATTTCGGTCCGCAGCCGCGCCTCGGCCTCGCTCAACGTCAGCCCTGACAATCGCGCGCTGACGTAATTGGCGACTTCGGTGAGCGCCACTGCGCTGGTTCCAGGGGCAAGCTCGACGACCCTGTTCTCGACCCCGCCGTCCATCCCGACCAGTACTGCCAGCGCGCGGGTTGGACTCAACGGGACGAAGCTCAACTGCTTCAATCGCATCTCGCGCTTCGGGGTCAGCACCACGCCGGCGCAGGCCGACAGTCCGGACAGAGCAGCGGTTGCCTTGGAGAGGGTTTCTTCGAGGGAGTCGGACCGCTCCAACAACGACTCGATGGCCGCGCGCTCGGCAGCGGCGGGGAGCGTTGCCTGCATAATCCCGTCAACGAACAGGCGCAGCCCACTCTCGGTCGGCACCCGCCCCGCGGAGGTGTGCGGATGGGTCAGCAGCCCGCGCTCTTCAAGCTCCTGCATCACCCCGCGGATCGAGGCCGGCGACAGGCTGACGTTGCCCGCCAGCATCTTCGAGCCGACCGGTGCGCCGCGCTCGATGTAGGCATCGACCACCAGCCCGAAGATCTGGCGCATCCGGTCGGTGAGTTCGGGCATCGGGGTGGTCATGTTCGCCCCATCTAGGATTGCGCCGCCGCTCGGTCTAGGGCAGCCGCCAATCACTTCAGGAGACACATATGCGCCCCAGCGGCCGCGCTTTCGACCAGATGCGCACTTTAACCTTCGAGCCCGGCTTCACCAAGCATGCCGAAGGCTCATGCCTGGTCAGCTTCGGCGATACCCGGGTGCTGGTCACCGCCAGCGTCGAGGACAAGGTGCCGCCATTCCTCCGCGGCAAGGGCCAGGGCTGGGTCACGGCAGAATATGGAATGCTGCCCCGAGCCACCCACACGCGCGGCAATCGCGAGGCGGCCAAGGGCAAGCAATCGGGGCGGACCCAGGAAATCCAGCGGCTGATCGGGCGCAGCCTGCGCGCCGTGGTCGATCTGAAAGCGCTCGGCGAACGCCAGATCGTGATCGATTGCGACGTCATC
>JBBRTO010000129.1:0-2581 GCA_038244345.1 Sphingomonadales bacterium
AACGCTGTAATCCACGCCCGTTCGCCGCTACGACTGGATTTTTCCGACAAGGTGAAACGGGCACACAATGATTCGCGACGACCTCAAGACGGCGCTGGTGAGCGCGATGAAGAGCGGCGACAAGGCGGGAACGCAGACGATGCGGATGATCAGCTCGGCGATCAAGAACCGCGACATCGAACTGCGCACCGCCAGCGTCCAGCCCGACGACGATGCGTTGGTCACCGACGTCTTGCAAAAGATGATCAAGCAGCGCCGCGAATCGGTCGAGATGTATACGACGGGCGGCCGCGCCGAGCTGGCGGCGATCGAAACCGCCGAAATCGCGGTGATCGAGCGCTTCTTGCCCGCCCAGATGAGCGAAGCCGAAGCCAAGACCGCCATCGCGACGCTAATCGCCGAAACCGGTGCATCGAGCATGAAGGACATGGGGCGGGTCATGGCGCTGGTAAAGGAACGCCACGCGACCAGCATCGAACCGGCACGGGCAAGCGCGTTGGTGAAGGCGCTTCTCGCTGGCTGATTTCGCTGCCACAAGAAGCACTCGCTCGTCCTGAGCGAAGTCGAAGGGCGCTGGCACCACGCTAATGCAATTCTGGGTCTATCTTCTACGCTTTGCCGACGGCTCCTACTACGCGGGTCACAGCGACAATCTCGAAGGCCGCCTGTGGCGGCATCAGCAGGGAATTGGTTGCGACTGGACCCGCCGACGCCGACCGGTCGAGCTTGCCTGGTGCGAGGCTGCGCCCAGCCGCGACGATGCCTTCGCCTTCGAACGGAGAATTAAAGGCTGGGGCCGGGCGAAGAAGGAAGCCCTGATCGCCGATGATTGGGACCGAATTGGCTGGCTCGCTAAACCGCCCCACGAACGCCCTTCGACTTCGCTCAGGACGAGTGATCTTGGTGATCGCATCGAGGGTAAGGCATGACCCTGTCAGCTTCCTTCCTCGACGAGCTTCGCGTTCGCACCACCCTCAGCGCAATCATCGCGCCCTCGGTCAAACTCATCAAGGCCGGGCGCGAGTATAAGGCGTGCTGCCCGTTCCATCAGGAAAAATCCCCCTCGTTCACGGTCAATGACGAAAAGGGATTCTACCATTGCTTCGGCTGCGGTGCGCATGGCGATGCGATCCGCTTCCTGACCGATTCGCGCGGCATGCAATTCATGGATGCGGTCAAGGAATTGGCCGGCAAAGCCGGGATGGACGTCCCCGCGCCCGACCCCAAAATGCGCGAACGGCAGGAGCAGTCCGCCGGGCTTCACGACATCATGGCCGCCGCGCAGAAGTGGTTCGTCGAGCAACTCGCCGGGATCGATGGCGCCGCCGCGCGCGACTATCTGAAGGGTCGCGGCATCGACTCCGCCGCGGTGGCCCGCTTCGGGATCGGCTTCGCCCCCGACAGCCGCGGCAAGCTGAAAACCGCACTCGCTTCGTTCGACGAGGATAAACTGGTCGAGTCGGGAATGCTCATCCGCCCAGAGGAACCAGGCAAGGCGAGCTACGACCGTTTCCGTGGCCGCCTGATGATCCCGATCCGCGACCCGCGCGGGCGGGTGATCGCGTTCGGCGGGCGCATCCTCGGCCCCGGCGAGCCCAAATATCTCAATTCTCCCGACACGCCCTTATTCGACAAGGGCCGCACGCTCTACAATCTCGACCTCGCCTCCCCCGCCTCGCGCAAGGCCAATCGCGTGATCGTGGTCGAGGGCTATATGGACGTCATCGGCCTCGACCGGGCCGGGATCGCCGAGGTCGTCGCGCCCAACGGCACCGCGCTGACCGAGGCGCAGCTCGAACGGATGTGGCGGCTCGAGCCCGCCCCGATCCTGTGCTTCGACGGCGATGCCGCGGGGCAAAAGGCATCGATCCGCGCCGCCACCCGCGCGCTTCCCCACCTCGCCCCCGAGCAAACCCTGCGCTTCGTTGCTTTGCCCGCTGGCCAGGATCCCGACGACGTCGTCCGCGCCGGTGGCAAGCCCGCGATCGAAGTCCTGCTCGCCGCCGCCGAACCGCTCGTCGAGCGCCTGTGGCGGCACGAGGTCGAGGCCGCCCCGCTCGACACGCCCGAGGCCCGCGCCGGCCTTCGCCAGCGGCTCATCGATCACGCCGCCGCAATCGCCGACCCCAATGTCCGCTCGCTTTACCGCGACGAATGGCTTCGCCGCTTCGACGCCCTCGTCCGCCCGCAAACCGCGGCCCGCGGTCCGTTTACCCCGCACACCCCGTGGAAAAAGAATAAGGACGGCCGGTTCATGCCCCCTCCGCCCCCCGCCAGCCAGGCGGCGCGAGCGATTGGCGCCGGCGGGATCAGTCGCGATATCGCCCGCGCGCTCGTGCTCGGCCATGCGCTCTACCCGCAGGCGATCGGCGACCATGTCGAGGCGCTCGCGACCTTGCCTATCGCGGATGCCCCCGCCGCCCGCGTCCGCGACCGGATGGTCGACCTCAATATGGCCGGCGAAGTCCTTGATCGCGCCGGACTTGCCACCATATTGACGAGTGAGGACATGGCCGCGCCCTGGCGCGACGTGTCGAAAGGCGGCGAGCTCGGCTTTTCCTTCACCCGCAGCGATTGCGAT
>JBBRTO010000130.1:0-2571 GCA_038244345.1 Sphingomonadales bacterium
TCGCCGACGGAGGGCGCGCCGGTAAAGCTCAACCCATCCGCCGCGACCACCACGCATTTGCCCTTGGCGGTGCGCGACGCGAGGCTCCCCGCAGCAAGCGCCATCTGGCTCATCAACCACCCCCCGAACACCCCGCCATAAGGATTGGTGTCGGCTGGCATGGCGGTGACGCGGATCAGGGGGGAGCGGACGGGCAATGGTTGCTCAATCTCTATGCCAGCTGAAAAACACCCGAAACGCCGCCGCCGAGCCAAGGAACAGCGGAATCGAAAATAGAAGCCCGGGCGAGGAAGCAAACGGGCTGATGGTTCCCCATTTTGTCCAGCCAGTCATCCATACGCCGGCTTGCCCACCGAAAAGCAACGGCATTACAAAGCCGAAGATGGCGCCGATGAACAGAGCCGTCGCCCACTTCATTTCAAGCCACCATCCCTAGTGGGTTCTCGACCAGCGCCTTGAACGCCTTCATCAGCCTTGCTCCATCGGCGCCGTCGATGGCGCGGTGGTCGAAACTTCCGGTGGCGGACATGACGGTCGCGATCTGCAGACTGTCGTCGATCACGTAAGGCCGTTTCTCGCCCGCGCCGATCGCCATGATCATGCCTTGCGGTGGATTGATGACCGCTTCGAACTGCTTGATCCCGTACATCCCCATATTGGAAAGCGACGCGGTGCCGCCCTGATATTCGGCGGGCTGCAATTTGCCTTCCTTGGCGCGGCTCGCGAGGTCGTGCATCTCGGTCGAGATTTTCGACAGCGACTTCTCGTCGGCGCCGCTGACGATCGGGGTGATCAGACCGCCGGGAATGCTGACCGCGACCGAAATGTCGGCGCGGCTATATTTGATCAGCGTGTCGCCAGCGAAGCTGACATTGCACTCGGGCACCTCGATCAGCGCAACCGCGAGCGCCTTGATCAGCATGTCGTTCACGCTGAGCTTGATCCCGCGGCTTTCGAGCCCCTGGTTGATCTCGCCGCGCAGATTGAGCAGCCGGTCGAGCTTGATATCCACCGTCAGATAGATGTGCGGCACCTGCTGCTTCGACTCGGTCAGGCGGCGCGCGATCGTCTTGCGCATGTTCGAAAGCTTGACGATTTCGTGCGGGATATCGCCTGGCTCGACTGGCGCTGTCTGGGAAGCTGCTGGAGTAGGCGTTTGGACCGCGACAGCCTTCGCTCCACCAGCGCCCTCACCGAGATCGGCGCGAATAATCCGCCCGCCCGGTCCGCTGCCGGTAAGCGACGAGAGATCGATGCCCTGCGCTTCGGCCAAGCGGCGGGCGAGCGGCGAGGCCTTGATCCGGTCTCCGCTTTCCGCCTTCGTCGCGGGCGCCGCTTCGGGCGGTGAGGCCGGAGTCTCGCCGCCGCCCTTGGCGGGGGGCGCGGGTACCGGCTTGGGCTCTTCTTTCTTCGGCGCGGGGGCAGCCTTCGCAGCAGCAACAGGTTCCGCGGCGCTTTCGCCCTCTCCGCTCATCAGCGCGATCGGGGTTCCCACCTTGACCCCGTCGCTACCCTCGGCGACCAAAATCTTCGAAATCACCCCTTCGTCGACAGCTTCGAACTCCATCGTCGCCTTGTCGGTTTCGATCTCGGCGAGCAGGTCGCCCGACTTCACTGTATCGCCTTCCTTGACCAGCCATTTGGCCAGCGTCCCTTCCTCCATCGTCGGCGACAAGGCGGGCATTTTGAGTTCGATCGGCATGGGGCTTCCCGGCTGGCATTGAGTCGCCGGCCACAAACGCCAAAGCGACCCCACGGGTCAAGGCCGCTTGCCATCGAAACGGGATTCGCGCAGCACTGACAGGATGAACGGGGCATCCGACGACAAGCGCACCTATCTGGTGGTAATCGACGACAGCCCGGAGGCACGCACTGCGCTTCACTTCGCCGCTCGTCGCGCCGCCAAGACCAATGGCGCGGTCGAGGTGCTGGCGGTGGTCGAGCCGCAGGACTTCGTTCAGTGGGGCGGCGTTCAGGCGGCGATCGAGGAAGAGCAGCGCCTCAGGATCGAGGCCAGCGTCGCCGCTTCGGTCGGCGAGATCATGGACGCCGCGGGGATCCAGCCGAACATCATCGTCAGCCCCGGCGACCCGGTTGCGGCGGTGCGCGGGTTGATCGGCACTCGCAGCGACATTGCCGCCCTGGTGCTCGGCGCGGCGCCGTCGGGCAGCCCGGGCGTATTGGTCGCCGACTTCACCGGCCATGATGCAGGCAAATTGCCGTGCCCGGTGATGATCATCCCGGGCGGGCTCAGCGACGAGCAACTGGAGCGCTTGAGCTAAAGCGCGCCCGCCAGGATGTCGCCGAGCATCGCGCAGCCCGCCTCGTCCTCGGCATCGAATCGTCCATTTGCCGGACTGTCGAGATCGAGCACCGCGATCAGTTCGCCGTCCGCCCCGACGATCGGCACTACCAATTCGCTGTTCGATGCGCTGTCGCAGGCGATGTGGCCGGGAAAGGCATGGACGTCGTCGATCCGCTGGACCGTTCGGGTCTCGGCCGCGACCCCGCACACGCCTTCGCCAAATTTTATCCGGATGCACGCGGGGCGACCCTGGAACGGGCCGAGCA
>JBBRTO010000131.1:0-2331 GCA_038244345.1 Sphingomonadales bacterium
CGGCTGCTCGTCCCACAAGGTCACCGCCACCAGCACCTCGCGCCCGGCGCCATTCTTGTGGCTCCAGTCGCTCTCGTTGCCTGCGTCGAGCACCACGTAGGGGAAGGCCGCACGCGCCGGGGGGCCGTCATAGACTCCGCTCAGCCCAGCCACCTGTGCAAGCCGCGCCGCAAGCTCTTCCTGCAATGCCCCGCCCGCGCTCATTTCGCGCTCCACAGCACGAAGCGCAGCGCCGGCTCCGCGATCCACCGCCGCATCAATCCCTGCGCGCCGACCCGAACCTCATCCTCCCCACGCTCGATCGCCGAGCCAGGGAGCAACCCGCGCAAATCGCGCTCGGCCGCATCGAGCATGTGCCCCGCCTCGGCCGCCGCGAGACGCTCGGCCTGGCGCAGCCAGCTGGTTCCAACGCTCATTGCCGCACCTCCTCGCACCGCATCACGATCCGGTCGCCAAAGCGCGGATCGTCGATCATCTGGCGGATCATCAACATTCGCTTGCCCCACCGGATTCGCTGGTCGATGGCGACCCCCTCGCGAAGCCGGATCGACACTCGGAAACGCGGCATCGCGCTCAGCGCCATCGCCTCGCGTTCGTCGCCCGCGCCGTCGGGGGAGATCGCCGCCTGGCAGCGCGCAAGTTCTTCCCAACCCGCCACCTGAAGCCCCATTGTGGTTCGCGCCTCGCTAGGTCGCTCAATGATGATCCGCTCCTTGAGCGATCCCGCAAACTCGCTCATGCCAGCCGCATCCGGCGGTAAGGCCGCCACAAGGCGGTGACCGCCGCGGGCGGCTCCCCGCCACCGCCGTCGCGCGCGTTGAACAGATAAGCGGTCAGCCTGACGATCCCTTGGCGGAGGGGTTCGGGAACGCCATTGCCATCGCTCGCCATCCCCGCCACGCCGCTCACCCGGATCACTCCATCGGCGGGGCCCCGCAACAGCCGCACCCAGCCGTCTCCGCAAGAATCCACGTCAATCGCATAGTCCTCGGCGGCAAGCATGATCTCGCTCTGGTCGTCGGCGACCAACACCACCGCGCCGATAGACATCACCGGGGTCAACCCCAGCCGCTGCCATTGGCTCGATGCGCCAATCGTCTCGTCGAAGCTCCGCGCGACCAGCGCCTGGCCAATGAACTGCTCGCACATCGCGCTCGCGGAGCGAAGCAGCCCGGCCAGTAACGCTTCCTCCTCGCCGGTCTCGACCCGGACATAGGCCTGCGCTTCGGCCAGGCTGACCGGCGGATCGCATGCATCGCTGCGGATCATCAGCGTTTCTCCGTGCGAAGCATGATCGATCGGCTGTCGTCGCGGCCGTCGGTCGTGGTGACATGATTGGTCAGGCGATAAATCGTCCCTGCCTTGCCGCCGCTCACCGTCGCGGTCGCGACCAGCAGGTCGAATGCGCTGCTCGAGAGGGCTAGCCCGCCGGGCTCGACCGGGGCGATCGACCAGTCGCTGGTCGCAAGCGTTTCGCCCGACAAATAATCGGCTCCCCAGTCGACCGCATAGTCCAGTGTCGCATCGGGATGTTTTAGCAAAAATGTCATCGAAATCTCGCTTGGGTTCGGGGTGGATCAGCGCGGTTCGGGGATGACCGTCGGATCGGCCACCGCGACGAAGATTCGCTTGGAAGGCGTCTTGGACTTGATGCCGGTCGCCTCGACTTGTCCGATCGCGCCTTCACCAAGCGCAAATTTGGCGATGCTCATCTTTTGCTCCTCCCCTGTTTTTCCGCAGCGCCAATCAGGCGCTCATCCACTGCGCCACGCCCGATCGCTCGCTGGTGGTCAGCGCGCGGCCGATCGCGAGCAGATGCTTGAAGCGTATCTGGCTGGCATTGTTGCCGCCGGAGTCCGATCCCAGGAATATCCCGTCGAGGGGCTGGCCGACGCCTGCCCATGTCTGGGCCGCGCCGCCATTGAGCGAGATTGACGACAGGCTGCCGTAATCGAAGCTGTCGATCACCGACTCGGCATTAAGCCCGGGGTCGATCTCCGTTCCATATTGGCCGTCGAAGGGCCGCACTTTGCCCGAGGACGTGCCTTGCAACAGATACCACGGCGTGTTTGGCCCGGCGGCGAGGATGCGCTTATCCGTCCCGCCGAACGCCAGTTGCTCGAGACACACCACAACCTCGAACGGCTGAGCGATGGACGGCCAATCGCCATACCCTGCAAAATTGAACAGACCATAATTGGTTCCGCTAGTCTCGATCCCGGTGGCCCGGCGAGTTACGCTGGTGACCGTGTTGCGCAGCCGATTGGCGTTGGGGCTCTTGTCGAGCACCGAGCGACAGGCGTTGCCGACCGCCGGGGTTCCGCCGCTGCC
>JBBRTO010000132.1:0-2324 GCA_038244345.1 Sphingomonadales bacterium
CGATGTCGACCCCACGGAGCTCGGCGCCAACGTGCGCGAAATGGCCGCGGCGCTGATTGCCAGCGGCATCGATCCCGGAAAGTCGATCCTGTTCCGCCAGAGCGCGATCCCCGCCCATGCCGAACTCGCCTGGATCCTCCAGTGCACGGCGCGCGTGGGTTGGCTGAGTCGCATGACGCAGTTCAAGGAGAAATCGGGCAAGAACCGCGAAGGCGCGTCGGTCGGCCTGTTCACCTACCCGGTCCTCCAGGCCGCCGACATCCTGCTCTACAAGGCCACCCACGTTCCAGTCGGCGAGGATCAGAAGCAGCATATCGAGCTGACCCGCGACGTCGCGCTCAAGTTCAACACCGACTTCAACGTCGACCTGTTCGTGCCGCCCGAGCCCTATATCGGCGGCGGCACCGCGGCGCGCGTCATGAGCCTGCGCGACGGGACATCGAAAATGTCGAAGACCGACCCGTCGGAGACGAGCCGGATCATGCTTACCGACAGCAATGACGCAATCGCCCAGAAGATCCGCAAGGCGAAGACCGATCCCGAGCCGCTGCCGGCCGAGCTATCGGGCCTTGAGGGACGCCCAGAAGCAAAGAATCTGGTCGGCATCTATGCTGCAGTGACGGGGACAGGCATCGAGCAGGTGCTCGACCGCTTCGCGGGCCAGGGGTTCGGCGCGTTCAAGCCGGCGCTTGCCGAGGCGCTGATCGGCCTACTCGAGCCGCTACGGACCCGCCTCGACCGCTTCCGCGCCGATCCGGCCGAGCTTGACCGGCTGCTGGCCGATGGCTCCGCTCGCGCGGCACAGCTCGGCGCGCCGACTCTGAAGGACGCATACCGCGCGGTCGGCTTGTCGGCATAGACTTTCGCTTCATCGACTGTTCACAGCCCCGAATGGTATACAGCTATTGACGTCACAGCCATTTCGACGAGTCGAGGTAAGTAATATGCGTATCCGTCAGCTTGCCGCGGTTGCGGCCTTGGGACTCACCGCGCTCGGTCTTTCCGCCTGCGCCGAGTCCATCAACACTACCGTTTCGCGCTATCAGGCGATGCCTGCGCCGCAGGGCCAGACCTTCTTCGTCGTGCCCGGAGGCGGGATGGCGACCAACGGCGGGCTTGAATTCCAGCGCTACGCCGGCCTGGTCGCCCAGCAGCTGCAGGCCCATGGCTATGCCCCGGCGACGAGCTCGCAGAACGCCAACATGATCGTGCAGTTCGGCTACGGCACGGACCAGGGCCAGGTGCGCCATACCGACTATGGTTACGACGGCTTCTACGGCTCCGGTATGGGATGGGGCGGCGGGTTCTTCCGCCCGCGCTTCGGATGGGGCGGCGGCTATAACTGGGGCTGGAATGATCCCTTCTGGTACGGCGGCTACGGCCGCGGGATCGACAGCTACGTCGAATATCATAGCGAGGTCGACCTCCACATCCGCCAGGCCGGCACCAACGCGCCGCTGTTCGACGGACGCGCGCAGGCGCGCTCCGAAACCAACCGCTTGGATGTCGTGATTCCAAGCCTTGTCGACGCGATGTTCACGGGCTTTCCTGGTCGCAGCGGCGAGACGGTGAGGATCACCATCCCGACCAAGCAGCCGGTTCGTTCCTAAACGACCGGCACCAAGCCCAACAACGAAAAGGGCCCGCTGGAGCTGATCCGGCGGGCCCTTTTCATTACCACTAGATCTTAGCGATCAACCCTCGAGCTGGCGCATCAGCAGGCGGATGTCGGCATCCAGTTCGGCGTCGGCTGCGCGCAGTTTCTCGATCTGACGCACCGCGTGGATCACCGTCGTATGGTCGCGCCCGCCAAAGCGGCGGCCGATGTCGGGCAGCGACTTGGGCGTCAGCTGCTTGGAGAGGTACATCGCCACCTGGCGCGGGCGGGCGACTTCGCGGGCGCGGCGGGCCGAGGTCATCTCGGCCTTGCGGATCCGGTAATGCTCGGCGACCTGGGTCTGAATCTCATCGATCGAAATGCGGCGCTGGTTGGCGCGCAGAACGTTGGCGAGCACCTCCTCGACGAATGCGACATCGATCGCCCGCCCGGTCATCATCGCGTAGGCGCCGATGCGATTGAGGGCGCCCTCCAGCTCGCGGACCGAGCTGGTCACGCGGCGGGCGAGGAAGTCGATCACCGGTCGCGGCATGTCGACGCCCGGAAGCGCTTCGAGCTTCGAGCAGATGATGTTGAACCTGAGTTCGTAATCGGCCGAGTTGATGTCGGCGACGAGGCCCCACGACAGCCGCGACAGGATGCGCGGCGCGATCCCGTCGAGATCCTGCGGGGCGCGGTCCGAAGTGATCACGAGCCGCCGCCCGGC
>JBBRTO010000133.1:0-2295 GCA_038244345.1 Sphingomonadales bacterium
ATTCTCCGCCGCCAGCCCCGTCGCCCCGTCAAGCATCTTGTCGAACGCCTGCACCCCGGGGACGATCGGGATGACGTCATGGCGGCAGCGCAGCATCGCGGCACAGGAGGCGGCATCCTCGAGGCTGTCGTCGGAGGTGTATTTGGACGGGAGCATGACGCACCACACCTTGGCGGCGCCGAGTGCATCGACCGCGATTGCGGCGCTGAGCGCGCTGTCGATCCCGCCCGACAGGCCGAGCAATACGCCCGGAAAGCCGTTGCGACCGACATAATCGCGAAGCCCGATCATCATCGCCCGGTAAATATCCTCGGGGTAGGCCGAGAGCCTGGACTTCTTGCCCGTCGCGCAGGCCCAGCCGTTGGCGGTTCGGCTCCACTCGGTGAGCCACAGCGCCTCGTCCCAATCAGGCATTTGCAGCGCAATCTGGCCATCGTCATTGACGACGAAGCTTGACCCGTCGAACGCCAGTTCGTCCTGGCCGCCGACGCGGTTGAGATATACCAATGGAAGGCCGGTTTCGGTTACCCGCGCCTGGACGAGGGCGAGACGCTTGTGGTCCTTGTCGAGTTCGAACGGGCTGCCGTTGGGGACGAGCAATATCTCCGCCCCGGCCTTGGCCAGCGCGGCGCATACCGGTTCGAGCCAGATGTCCTCGCAGATCGGGATGCCCAACTTCACCCCGCGCCACTCGACCGGATCGGGTAGGGGCCCGGCGGCGAACACGCGCTTCTCGTCGAAGGTGCCGTAATTGGGCAGCTCATGCTTGAGCCGGCGGGCAACGAGCTTGCCGCCCTCGGCAAGCAGCATGGCGTTATAAACCGAGCCTTGTTCCTCATGCAGCGACCCGAACAGGATCGCGGGGCCATCATCGGCGGTGGCGTCGATCAACCGCTCGGCGGCTTCCATCGAGCGGCGGACGAATTCGGGCTTGAGCACCAGATCCTCGGGCGGATAGCCGGTTAGCTGGAGCTCGGGGAACATCACCAGGTCCGCACCCTTGGCCTTGGCCCGCCACTTGAGCATCGCGTCGGCATTGGCGGCA
The DNA here is from genome assembly GCA_038244345.1 of Sphingomonadales bacterium. Classification (GTDB taxonomy): domain Bacteria; phylum Pseudomonadota; class Alphaproteobacteria; order Sphingomonadales; family Sphingomonadaceae; genus Sphingomicrobium. Next base: position 1,046 of record JBBRTO010000133.1, read on the forward strand.
AGATCGCCGACCGCCTGGTTCAATTGCGCGAGCGCGATGGTGAGTTTGTCGGTCACACTTGCCGCTTTAACGCAGGTAGCCGGGCGAACAAGCTTGTCGCAGGCGGTGCGCAATGGCTAAGGGAAGCCGGCGCCAAGGGGAAATCCGATGAAATTGCTTGCCGGCAACTCCAACCTGCCGCTCGCCAGGGCGATCGCGAATTATCTCGACATGGCCCTGACCGAGGCCAGCGTGCGCCGCTTCGCCGACGAGGAAGTGTTCGTCGAGGTCAACGAGAATGTTCGCGGCGAGGACGTGTTCGTGCTCCAGTCGACCAGCTTCCCGACCAACGACAATTTGATGGAATTGCTGATCTGCATCGACGCGCTGAAACGCGCTTCGGCCAAGCGGATCACCGCAGTGATCCCCTATTTTGGCTATGCCCGGCAGGATCGAAAGCCCGGCCCGCGCACTCCAATCTCGGCCAAACTGGTGGCCAATATCATCACCACCGCCGGCGCCGACCGGGTGCTGACCATGGATCTCCACGCCGGGCAGATCCAAGGCTTCTTCGATATTCCGACCGACAATCTGTGGGCGGCGCCGGTGATGGCGGCCGACATCAAGGCGCGGATGGGCAATAAGGAACTGACCGTGGTGTCGCCCGACGTCGGCGGCGTGGTGCGTGCGCGATCGCTCGCCAAGCGCCTCGACAACGCCCCGCTGGCGATCGTCGACAAGCGCCGCGAACAAGCCGGCGAATCGGAAGTGATGAACATCATCGGCGAGGTCGACGGCCGGGTGTGCGTGCTGATCGACGATATTGTCGATTCGGCCGGTACCTTGTGCAACGCCGCCGCCGCGCTCAAGCAACAAGGCGCCGTGGACGTGGTGGCTTATTCGAGCCACGGCGTGCTGTCGGGCGGCGCCGCGGCGCGGGTCCAGAGCAGCGAGTTGACCGAGCTGGTGGTGACCGACTCGATCTGGTCCGACCAGCCCGACGCCAAGGGCGGGAAGATCCGCCGATTGGCAATCGCGCCATTGTTCGCCGAGGCGATCAGGCGGATCGCGGACGAAAGCAGCGTGTCGAGCCTGTTCGATTAAGCCTTCGCCGACGGCGCGCCGATCGACCAGGTGAAGCCGAACGAATCTTTCACCTGGCCGTAGCGATCGCCCCAGAATTGGTCGGCGATCGGGAAGTGTACCGCCGCGCCGGCATCGACCGCGCGCTTCCAGGCGGCGTTGGCATCGGGCACCTGGAGGTGGAGGAC
>JBBRTO010000134.1:0-2181 GCA_038244345.1 Sphingomonadales bacterium
ATTGCGGGTATCGATCTCGGCGAGATTCTCTGCGTGCAGGAGGAGCGACAGGTCGGCAACGACAATTGTGTGTCGTTTAACCGTTTGAAGCTGCAGATCCCGGCAAGCCCCTTGCGCGCGCACTTTGTCAAGGCGCGGGTCAAGGTCCGTCAATACCACGATGGCAGCCACGCCATCTTCCACGGCCCGCGCTGTCTCGGTCGATACGACCGCAGCGGCGCAACCATGGATACACCGATTGCCGCTTAAATCCGCTCGGCGGCGAGCCTGTGGACGGCATGGACAAGTCTGCGACTTGCCCACCCCGCCCACAGGAGAACAAAAGCAGACGAAGCGGACATTTGATGTGCTACCAAAGCCGGCCAACTTAATTAGCTATCGACAGATGCATTCGTGAATCGAGCGAGTGTCGTTGCGCCGGGCGCTCCCGGCAACGAGGTCGCGGCCGCCGGATTGTCCTGCTGTCGGTAAGGGATGATTCCGACGGGAAGCGAAGTCGCCGCGCGGCCGGCATGGTTCGGGCACCGGGTTTCGGTGGCTGAAACGGTGGTTGCGCTTGAAAGAGCCCGGGAAAGCAGGCAAAACGCCGCGAAATCTTGGTCGGAGTGGCAGGATTTGAACCTGCGACCCCTGCGTCCCGAACGCAGTGCTCTACCGGGCTGAGCCACACTCCGACAAGAACGCGGCTTATAGCCTTGGGTTTCGCATACCGCAAGAAGCCGAATTGAGGGACGCTATCCCGGTGAATTCAGACCTGAAAACGCGGATTTGGCCCGCCGGCGAGGCTGCCGTGGCGGAAGCCGGCCGCTGCCTGGCTGAGGGCGGGCTGGTCGCGTTCCCGACCGAGACGGTTTATGGCCTGGGGGCGGATGCCACCAACCCGGCCGCAATTGCCCGGCTGTACCAGGCGAAGGGCCGCCCCGCCTTCAATCCGCTGATCGCCCATGTCGGGGACCTCGCCGCCGCCCTGCAAATTGGCCGGTTCGACGCCCAGGCCACAGCGCTGGCCCGGGCATTCTGGCCGGGGCCGCTGACGCTGGTGCTGCCCAAATCGGCCGATTGCGCGGTGGCCGAGCTCGCTACCGCCGGGCTCGACACCATCGCGATCCGGGTGCCCGCCCACCCGGCCGCGCTGGCCATCCTGCGCGCCTTTGGCGGGCCGGTGGTGGCGCCCTCGGCCAATCTGTCGGGGCATGTCTCGCCAACTACGGCGGCCCATGTTCAGGGCGACCTCGCGGGGCGAATCGACCTGATCGTCGATGGCGGGCCGGTTACGGTCGGCGTCGAATCCACCATTGTCGGATGTTTTGACGCGCCGATGCTGCTTCGGCCGGGTGGCCTACCCCGCGAAGCCATCGAACGCGTACTCGGCCGCGCGCTGCTGGCGCTGCCTGACGATCCCGATGCCGACTGCGGGCAGCCGCTGGCGCCGGGCATGCTGGCCTCGCATTACGCGCCGCGCACGCGGGTGCGGCTCAATGCCGAAGCGATTCTGCCCGGCGAGGCGTTGCTGGCGTTCGGTCCCGCCGTCATCCCGGGCGTCGATGCTGCTGCCGCGGTGATGAATCTGTCAGCTCGGAGCAATCTCGATGAAGCCGCCGCCAATCTTTTCGGTTATCTTCGCGCGCTCGACCTGGGCGGCGCGCGCGCCATCGCGGTGATGCCGATCCCGCATCACGGGCTCGGCGAAGCCATCAACGACCGGCTGCGCCGCGCCGCGGTGGGTCGGGACTAGCCACGCAAGAAGAACGATCGACGAGAACAAGTGACAAAAATGAACATCGTCCAGCCTGTAGCCCCGCCGCCGCTCTCCTCCGACCTGATCGCGCGCTTCCGCGCCATCGTCGGCGACAAATATGCGGTGACCGATGCGGCCGACATCGCGCCTTATGTCACCGAGGAGCGCGATTTGTTTCGCGGCCGCTCGCCGCTGGTGCTGCGGCCGGGCTCGACCGCGGAAGTCGCCGCCATCTGCAAGCTCGCCAGCGAACACCGTATCGCGCTGGTGCCGCAGGGCGGCAATACCGGGCTGGTCGGCGGCCAGACCCCGCATCATGGCGAGGTGGTCGTCTCGATGCGGCGGATGGACAAGGTCCGCGACATCGACATCGCATCCAACACCATGACCTGCGAGGCCGGCGTCGTGCTGCAGATCGCGCAGCAGTGCGCCGCCGAGGTGGG
>JBBRTO010000135.1:0-1779 GCA_038244345.1 Sphingomonadales bacterium
CCGAGGATCGTGTCGCCCGGCTGGAGCAGCGCCAGCATCACCGCGCCATTGGCCTGGGCACCCGAATGCGGCTGGACGTTGGCGAAGCCGCAGTTGAAGAGCTGCTTGGCGCGATCGATCGCGAGCTGTTCAACCGTGTCCGACGGTGCGCAACCCTGGTAATAACGGCGGCCCGGATACCCTTCCGCATATTTGTTGGTCAGCACCGACCCCTGCGCTTCGAGCACGGCGCGCGACACGATATTCTCCGACGCGATCAGCTCGATCTGGTTCTGCTCGCGATGGAGTTCGGCCTCGACCGCTGCCTCGACCGCTTGGTCCTGCTCGGCGAGGCCGTTTGAAAAGAAGCCGCGGGGGACGGCGTAGCGGCTGTCGATTCGGGTGTCGGCCTCGGCCATCAGGCAGTTTCCTGTGCGATATGGGTGAGCTGATCGACCCGACGCTGGTGGCGGCCGCCATCGAAGGGCGTTTCAAGAAAGGCGCTGACGCAGGCCTTGGCCATGTCGATCCCGATCAGCCGGGCACCGAGCGCGATCGCATTGGCGTCGTTGTGGTGGCGCGCCAGTTGTGCGGAATAGGGCTCATTAACCTGCGCGCAGCGGCACGCCGGGTTGCGATTGGCGGCAATCGCGATGCCGATGCCCGAGCCGCAAATGGCGATCCCGCGATCGGCTTCGCCGTCGGCAATCACACGCGCCAGCCGCGCTCCAAACTCGGGATAATCGACGCTCGCGTGGCCGTGAGTGCCAAGGTCGGTGACCGTGTGGCCGCCCTCCTTGAGCCAGGCAACGAGCAGGTCCTTGAGGTCGACACCGGCATGGTCGGCGGAAAGGGCGATGCGCATCCTTGCGCTCTAGGCCATGAAGCCGGAATTCGCCACCCCGAACCTGCGCCCGACCGGCGCCTTAGAGCTGGTCGAGGCTGGCGTCCGCCGGGCGCGCGGCGTCGAAGATGTAATAGGTGAAAAAATGGTCGGACTTGCCGGCGTTAAGCGGGGCGGCGGAGCGGGCTCGGGCGCCGTCGATGAACGCCTGAGGGATGACGATCGCGACGTTGGCGGTTGATCCCGAGGTCGGGTCGACCACCCGGTTGAGTGTGAACTGGGTCAATCGGCCCGACAGATCGTGCCCGACTTCGAACAGAACCGCATAATGCTTGCCCGGCCTCGCGGCGACGGTCTGCGCGTAGAGCGGCGCCGCGAGGAGTAGCGCGAGCGCCGCGATCAGGCGCTTCATGCGGCTTGGGATTGCTGGATTTCGAGGCGGCCGAAAATCTCGACCAAGGCCCCGACCAGCTCATCCATCATCGCTTCGCTGTGATGCGGGCCGGGGGTGAAGCGGAGCCGCTCGGTACCCCGCGGGACGGTCGGGAAATTGATCGGTTGAACGTAGAGGCCATATTCGGCGAGCAGGATGTCGCTGATCCGTTTGGCGCGGACCGGGCAGCCGACCATCAGCGGGACGATATGGGTTTCGCTTGCCAGGCGCGGCAGGCCGGCGGAGTCGAACCGCGACTTGAGCGCAGCCGCTGCTTTCTGCTGCGCGCGGCGTTCGACATCCGACCGCTTGAGGTGGCGGACGCTGGCCAAGGCCCCCGCGACCAGTACCGGCGACAGCGAGGTGGTAAAGATGAAGCCCGGCGCATAGCTGCGGATGCAGTCGATGATGTTGCTGTCGGCGGCGATGTAGCCGCCCATCACGCCGAACGCCTTGCCCAGCGTCCCTTCGATGATCGTGACCCGCCCGGCGACTTGGTCGCGGTCGGAAATTCCGCCGCCGC
>JBBRTO010000136.1:0-1760 GCA_038244345.1 Sphingomonadales bacterium
ATGCAGGAAGTCGCGGCCGGTCGGCTCAACCTCGACACGCCGATCAAGATGTATTTGCCCGACAGCAAAGCGCCATTTGCCGACCGGATCACACCGCGCATGCTGATGCAGCATATTTCCGGCCTTCCTCGCACCGAAGACAGCCCGAAGGGTCTCGATGACTGGCAGACTTTCTACCTCGTGCCCCCGGGCGATCCACAGACCGGCCGATCGTTCTGCGAAGGGCCGACCAATCGGCCGCCGCCGGCCGAATTCCATTATGGTGACTGCGATTTCATCATGCTCGGCGCGATTCTGGAAAGAATCAGCGGCAAGCCTTTCGCCCGCCTGGTCCGTGATCGCATCGCCAAACCGCTCGGGCTGACCAGCGTCGGCCTGTTCCCGCGCCGCACCCCGACCGTCGTTGGCTATGAAGCGGGCAAGCGCGAATCTGCCGCCTTCCGGCTGGAGAATTTCGGTGCGGCGGGCGCGCTTTATGGCACCATGCACGATCTGTTCCGGTTTGATCGCGGGCTGATGACCGGCAAGCTGCTGCCCGAAGCGCAGCGGACAATCATGTGGACCGGCGATCCCAAGCTCGGCTTCGCGGCCTTCGGCCAATGGGCGTTCAGCGCCCCGATCAAGGGCTGCGGGCCGATCCCGATCCGCTTTGTCGAGCGGCGCGGCGCGATCGGCGGTGTGGTGCTTCGCAATATCATCATGCCCGATCTCGACATGGTCCTGATCATGACCTCGAACCGCGCCGAGGCAGACGCCGCATTTGGCGAAATCTGGCAACAGCGCGGAGTGTCGCATGATGTGCTGGCGGCGGCGATTTGCCCGAAGGTCGCCACATGACCCACCCGCTCCGCCTCGGGGTCAATATCGACCATGTCGCGACCATCCGGAATGCGCGGGGGGGGATGCATCCCGATCCGCTGCGCGCGGCGCTCGCGGCTGCCGCCGCGGGGGCGGACGGGATCACCGCCCACCTGCGCGAGGACCGGCGGCATATCACCGACGGCGATATCGACCGGCTGATGGAGATCGACCTGCCGCTCAATCTGGAGATGGCGGCGACCGAGGAGATGCTGAGTATCGCGCTCGCCCACCGGCCGCACGCTGCGTGCATCGTCCCCGAACGGCGCGAGGAACGGACCACCGAGGGCGGGCTCGACGCGGCGGGGCAGTTTGAAAAGCTCCGTCCGTTCGTCGACCGCCTCCAGTCGGCCGGCATCCGCACCAGCCTGTTCATCGAACCGAGCGAGCGACAGGTCGATGCGGCCTTGCGCCTCGGTGCCCCGGTGGTCGAGTTTCACACCGGGCGCTTTGCCCATGTCACGGGCGAGGATGCAGTGGCCGAACTGAAACGCATCGCCGACATGGCCGCGCTCGCCGCCAAGAACGGGGTCGAGCCGCACGCCGGGCATGGGCTGACCTTCGACAATGTCGCCCCGATCGCGGCGATCCCGCAACTGGCCGAGCTCAACATCGGGCATTTCCTGATTGGCGAGGCGATCTTCACCGGGCTCGAGGCGAGCGTGAAGCGGATGCGGGCGCTGATGGATGCGGCGCGTGATTAGGTTGGAAGAACCGGCATGATCGTCTCGATCGGCTCCGATCTGTGCAATATCGAGCGGATCCAGGCATCGCTCGAACGCTTCGGGGATCGCTTCCTCAATCGCGTGTTCACCGCCACCGAGCGCGCCAAGGCCGCGCGCCGGCCGTTCACGGCGGCGGGGACCCTGGCTAAGCGCTTCGCCGCCAAGGAGGCGTTCTCC